>DASYYO010000242.1:0-15406 GCA_035933805.1 Acidobacteriaceae bacterium
ACATCGGAAACAGAAACAGAACGGGCAGGTACACGTTGACCAGCGCGTCCCCCAGAGACCGGGTCGCGATCAGCCATATCGCCGGGATGACGGGCAAAAGTACCAGGAAGAACAGAGTCGGTTTCCAATCTCGCGGCGAACCGGACCGCGGCGTTCGAACGTTGCCGCTCTTGAATTTAGCGCGCCTGCATCCGGCTCCCCTAGCATGGCCTGGCCCAGGGTTGGGGAGGCCAGTCCCCATGTTCGAAAAAGGGAGCGAGCCTTCCTTCTGGGATTCTCCCAAATTCGTGCTTCATCTCCAAGTTACGGATGAATACCCCGTCGTACGGTTGTCCCACAACCATTGCAGGGCCAGAGCAGTTTTCTGGAGATCAATCGCCGCCATAAAAGTAGGCGACTCTCTGCCGCACCAGTTCGGGCTCTGAGACGTAGTAGAGCTCCGGGGTACGTTCCCGAATCAGTTTTGCCCAGGGCAAGGCGTCCGTCTGCTCTTGCAGCTTGCGGGCAAGGTCTTCGACCTTCCCGATCGGCCTGGCAGGATTTCCCGCAACGATCTCTCCCGGGAGAACATCTTTCGTCACGATCGAACCCGCCCCGACAATGGCATTCGGTCCGATCGTCACGTTTGGAAGAACGATAGCCTGATAGCCGATGAAGACGTTATCCCTGATATCGACCTTGCCTACGGAATCCAGCTTTAAACCGAAGGCGCGGTCGAGCATGGCTGTGCTGCCATCGTGCCCGACGATGGTGCAGCTTGAGAAATGAACGTTGTTTCCGATCCGGACATAAGCCGGGTCAGTGAAATTGGTCTCTGCCAGGATCTGGCAGTTTTCTCCGATCGAGTAGAAGCCGCCATGGCGTCGAAGGAATTCGGTGTACTCCACATTGGAAGGGTTGCAGATTCTGCGATAAAGTCCCGCAAGCCTGCCATATCGAAGAGCAATATGACGCACGGCTCGCTTGATCAGTTTCAACATAGCCTCGCCTCGCGATTCTCAGGATCGTCGCGCAGGTAGAACAGTTCTGTTTATAGCATCCGCAATGCCGGGATGCGTTCTGCGATCAAGAAGGCGACCGGCCGCCGGGGTAGCATTGCGCGGCGGAGTGCAAAGGCTTCAGAGCGGCCCCTCCTCGCTCACGGACATAGAGGAGATCTCGCCGGGTGTGTCTTCTGTCTCCAAGCCCCATTCCTGTGGAAAGAGACGGTAATATCCGGCCCTGCGCAGAAGGCGCTTGGTTCTCTGCTGCCGGGCGTAGGCCTGGGAAGTCATCTCGACAAAGGGAACCACGGGGCTCGCCTGATCGAGAGTCCTCCCGCTCTCCATCCACGCACTCTCGGCCGCGGCCGCCAGCCACATCTTGGCCTCGCCGCCGGCATGGAAGCATTTCATCCGGAAGAACGGCTCCAGACGCAGCAGTTGACGGCCGGAGACGCCCAGTTTTTCCAGCAGGCGTCTGGAAGGGCTTCGATGGTGGCAATGCCATCGATCGGGGGCGAGGTATCCGCCGCCCAGACGCATCGCCAGCGCCGCCCAGACAATCGCTTCCACATGCATCACCCGCCTCGATCCCGGACGGTTGGCTCCTATCTTCCCCAGGAGCCAATCCAGCCAATCAAGATCAGCTGGAGCGCGCCACTGCGCGACGCCGATATCGACATGCCGGGCGAGCGGGACTCTCTTCTCCAGAGCGGTCGCGGTGATCACTGGAGGTCCCAGGCAGTTCGGTTTCTGCCACATGAGCAGCAGCCCCTGATCCAGGGTGGTCTCGAAAGTGAAGCGGTTGGGGAAGTAAAGATCCGGGTCAAGGACGAGGATCTCCTCCCCGGCCCTGCTCAACAGGAGCGGGTCGGTGATCTTTCTCCAGCAGGGATGCCCCTCGCGGAAGAGCCGCAGGTGAGGGTGTCTCCGAAAGAGCGCCTCCTGCTGCGCCTGGCAATCCGCCTCCGCATAAACGCGCCAGGTGTGCCGTCCCGGGCTCTGGTTCCGGGCGATCTCTTCGCTGAGCAGATCCTGATCTTCGCGCGAGTCGGTGATCAAGTGCAGTTCGACGGTCTCGATCGCATTCCGGAAGAGGCTCGCCAGCGCGTATCTCGCATATCCGATGGCGCGCGGCGAGAGAACCATGAAGAGTCTCCGCGACGGCGCCGCGTTCACTTCGCCCTTAGGGTTGGCCTTCATCGTGCGATCTTTCTTAGCCTTTTCCCGGGAGGGTAAGGGATGGCCCCGGTTCTGCCGATTTCGCCGCTGCTTTTTGGAAGCAGCTCTCCAGAATCTCTCCGAGCGCGCTGAGATTGGGTTCAAGAAACATCGATTCGTGCGTGCCCGGAGCAAAGAGCACCTCCACTCCTCCCTGCGCCACGGAGTTCCAGCCGCAGGCTGGCTCCGCTTGAGGGAAATAGGGAGCATCGGTTGCGCGAATCAGGGTAATGGAACCGGAGTATGGCTGTCCTTTATAGTCCTTCGCCGAGTCCAGCGTCTTGCGGCTGACATTGTGCATAAAGGGCGGCAGAGGGAATCCGAACCGGGTGCAGACCCGTTGCGCCGCTCCCCAATGCCTGACAAAGATCCGGTCGCGAGAGGAGCGGAGCTTTGCCTTGAAGATCGTCCAGAAGTACTTCGCCTGCTCCGGGGCGGAGAGCCGCTTGAGATTCATGCGATGGAACCGGTACTTCCGCGACAACACGGCCCGCCGCCGCATCAGCGGATCTCCCGCCTGGGCCTGCGCCAGCTCCGCGGCATAGCCCGGACGCCAGGAATCGAAGAGAACCACCATGGCGACGGATTCTCCCGCTTCGGCGAGCTGCCGTGCAGTCTCGACCGCCAGCGGACCTGCCGCGCACCAGCCTCCCAGGTAGTAAGGGCCTCCCGGTTGCACCGACCGGATCTCTTGAACATAGGCTCCGGCGCGGCGCTCGACTGTCATTTCGTCGTCGCGATCCAGTTCCCGAAGACCGTAAAAGGGGCGGTCCTCGCCAAGTGCGGAGCGAAGGCCATCATAGATCAGGTAGGAATGAATCAGGAAGAACGGCGGCTGGGTGCCCCTGGGTTGTACCGGCACCAGCCAGGAGTAGGCCACGTTGCCGCGCAGCAGGGCGGCAAGCTGTTCGACGGTGGGAGCGTTGAAGATCGTGGTGATCGGCAGCGATGTTCCAAGGGCCTTGTTCATGCGCGCGAAGAGCCGCACGATCATAAGGGAATATCCGCCCAGGGAAAAGAAACTGTTGCGAATACCGATGCCTTGAACGCCCAGGACCTCTTCCCAGATCCGGACCAGCTTGGTCTCCAGCTCATCGCGTGGGGCAACGGCTTCCCCGGAGGCAGCCGAGCGAAGAGGATGCGCGGCTCCCGGACGCGGGAGCGCGGAGAAGTTGGCCGACCCATCGATCTGCCGCGGAATCGTCTCCACGGCGATGAGCTCTGCTACCGAGAGATGGGCCGGCGCCTGCTTTTTGAGCCGGGCGGCAGCCGCCTGAAGATCGGGTTTCTGTCCGGCGCGGCCGGAGACGTAGGCAGTCAGGAGCGGACGGTTTCCCGGGCCGCGCAGCAGGGCAGCCTCCGCGGTGGCAATCTCCGGGTTCCGCAAGAGCAGGCTCTCCAGATCTCCCAGCCGCAAGCGGTATCCGTGGTGCCGCACCGTGCGGCTGGCAAGGTCGCCCAGCTTCCAGCCACCCTCCGGGCAAGCCCGCGCCAGGTAGCCGGTTCGCACGACGGTCCCGTCCGGATTGGCGGAGCGCACCGCAAGTTCTCCCGTGACCCCGTAGGGTGCGGGGGATCCGCTGCGCTCGATCACCATCAGTTGCTGGCCTCCTAGAGGCAGCAGCCTGCCATCAAAGCCGGCAGAGTGCGGATCGCAGGAGACCCGGAAATGCGAGATCGCGAAAGGGCCTGCGGTGAACGGCGAGCTATGGAGGACATCCGTCTTGCCGGGGAAGTGCGCCAGACGTTGGAGATTTGCGGCCGATGTGCCTGCGCCCCGGCAGACCAGATGCACGCGCCGGTCTCCCTGCCAGCCGCCGGCCGTCCATTCGGCGAATTCGCTGGGCGCGGCGAAGACAAAGGCTACCTGCTCCTCATCGAGCAAGGCTTGCAGATGTGGAGCGGAGACTCCGTTGGAATGCACGGTGACGGCTCCAGCAAGCAGGGGCAGCAGGAGATCGGTCCATGACTCGCAGGAGGATGCCTGGCCGGGCCACACCAGAACGGGGTCCCGCGGGCGCAGATCCAGAGCGCAGGCGGCGCCCAGAATCGATTGCAGGGTTGCCTGGTGGGAGACGGCCGTGATTCCGTAGTGGCCGCTCGGGTCGGTCCTTATGTTCAGCCACGCCGTCTGGCTGGGCGAAGGAGACACATGCGATGCGGCTGCCGCTCCGGCGGGCTCTGTCTTGCGCAGTTTCTCGAAGCTGGTCAGCTCGCTCAGCTTTTCAGCGATAGCCGCGTGGCTTAGCGAGAGCGCCGGGCGAAGCTCGAGCACGATGAGTTTCCACTCGGCCTCAGAGATCCCCTGGGGAATTGGAAGGACGATCGCGCCGATCTTCAGCAGCGCCCAGGCCGCTGCGGTGGTCTCAACCGTCTGCTCCAGATGCAGAGCCACCACCTGCCCGGCCTCCACACCGAGCTTGCGGATCGCCGCAGCAAGCTCCCGGCTTCTTCGCCGCAAAGCCAGCCAGCTCACGGGCTGCCGTCCGGAAACGATGGCTGTCCCTTCGCCGTCCGCCGCGGCGTGCTCCTCCAGCCACGACAACAGGGTATGGGAGCCGGAGCGTACCGGCATGGAAGAGGCAGCCGGGATCGCATGCGAGGCTTTCTCCTCGGGCGCGAGCAGAGGAAACTCCGACACCCGGAGCATGTCGGCATCCATGGCCGCCTCCAGCACGCGGGCATACATCTCGATCAGCCGGCGGATGCGAGATCCATCGAACAATGCGGTGTTGTACTCCATCTGCAGGCGGGGGCCCTCGGTCCGCTCGACAACGCTTACCAGCAGATCGAAATTCACGCCGCCGCTGACCGAAGGACGGGGAACGATCCTGAGCGCGCCGGCCTGCTGCGGCTGCATGAAGGCCTTCTGGTAGACGAAATAGACCTGCAGGAATTGCGAACCCGCTCCCGACTGGTCGAGTTGAAATGCCTCCATGAGACGGGAAAACGGAAGATCCTGGTGGGCGTAGCTCTTTGCGCTCCACTCGGCCACCCGCCTGACCAGATCACGGAAGGAGGGATCTCCCTGCACATCGGCCAGAATGACCTGGGGATGAGCGAAGCGCCCAACGACGTGCTCCATCCCTGCCTGCGTGCGGTTGGCAATGGTCGAACCCAGGAGAAACTCCGTCTGGTCGGCATAACGTGAGAGCACTCCCTCGAAGGCGGCCAGAAGAACCTGATGCATGGTGGCGTCGTTTTGCCGGCAGTAGGCGCGCAGCTTGGCATTGAGCTCCGGAGATAGAAGCAGGGACTCGATCTGGCCCGGCCCGCTCTTACTTGCAGAACGAGGACGGTCTGTGGGCAGATCGACGGCCGGCATATCCCGCCGGATATGCTCGCGCCAGAACGCCAGAGCCGCCGCAGCCTCCTCCGAATCCTGCCACTGCTGCTGCCACACCGTGAAATCCGCGAACTGAAAGGGAAGCGGCGGCAGAGCAGCCGGCCTATCTTCTCGAAAGCCGGCATACATCTCGGCGAAATCCCGCACCAGCACGCCGTTCGACCAGCCGTCGCAGGCGATGTGATGAATGGTGAAAGCTAGAAAGTGATCCTGTTCGGTGAGGTGGATGAGATGGACGAAGAAGACCGGCCCCGCGGCCAGATCGATGCGCACCTCACTGTGTTCGTGAATCAGCGCCTCCGCGCGGTCCCGGGCTTCGTCCGCTGCGAGACTGCGCAGGTCGGAGATACGGAAAGAAAACCGGGGCTCATCGCCGATGACCTGAGAGAGCTCTCCATCGATTATGCGGAAGACGGTGCGCAGAGCCTCGTGGCGCAGCGTCAGTTCACGAATGCAGCGCTCCACGATGGCATCGTCGACCAACCCTTCGAGGCGGAAGGCGATTGCCATGTTCGAGGCCGTAGACGCCGGCTCCAACTGCTGGAGGATCCAATAGCGGCTCTGCTCCAAGCTTGCCGGAAACACGCACACCTGCGCCTGTTCGGTATCTCCTGAGATTGTCTCTGCGGTTGTCAAAAGATCGAGGCCCATAGTCGCTTCACTTGTTGCAAAGATTGATCTGCAGCTGTTGCTTGTCTGCCGGCTTGCTCTGTCTATTGCAAGGTGGTCTGCGGCCGGCGGTAGCGCGCTCGCGGAACTGCTTGAATGCCTCCGGCGGTCTTGCCCGGGGCCTTCTCCTGTGCCCCCTCAAGAGCCTCGCAGATCGCTGTAATGGTTCGATGTTGGAAGATATGCCTCGCAGTTAAAGGAAGTCCAGCCTGATTGGCCAGGCTGGTGATGCGGAAGATCAGCAGGGAGTCTCCACCCAGCTCGAAGATACTCTCATCCACGCCAGCCTCTTCGATGCCCAGCACCTTGGACCAGATTCCGGCCAGCAGCGCTTCCTTTTCATTGCGCGGGGCCGAGACCTTTCGCTGCCGCATGAGCCGCTCCGGCTGAGGCGCAGGCAAAGCCCGCCGGTCCACCTTGCCGTTGAGAGTGCGCGGCAGGCTCTCGAGGAGCATGATCGCCGCCGGCTGCATGTATTGGGGAAGACGCTCTTCAAGGTGCTTGCGCAGCTCCTGGATCACCGCTGCCGGGTCGCCTGCCTGTGCAGGAACAACATACGCGGCCAGGCGCTTGTCTCCCGGACTGTCATGCGCCGTCACCCAATCGTTGCGCACGCTCACCACCGCGGAACGCACCCACGGCGAGGTCTCCAGGGCATGTTCAATCTCGGAGAGCTCGATGCGATAGCCGCGAATCTTGACCTGGGTGTCTTCGCGCCCGAGGAACTCGACCACTCCATCGGCACGATAGCGCGCCAGGTCGCCGGTCCGGTAGAGCCGTTCGGTCCTTCCGTTAGGCAGGCGATGTTCAAGAAACTTCTCTGCCGTCTGTTGCGGCGCGCCCAGATAACCGAGCGCCAGGCCGTCGCCCGCGGCATAGAGCTCGCCGGCCACCCCCGGCGGTACCGGGTTCCCTGCCGAGTCGAGCAGGTAAATGCGGGTGTTGGCGATCGGACGTCCGATGGGAACCGTGCCGCCGGCCAGGCTCTCCGCGGTAATGCGGTGGCAGCAGGTGAAGGTGGTGTTCTCCGTAGGACCGTATCCGTTGATCACGCGAAGCTCGGGCAATGCTTCGATCACGCGCCGCACGTGGGCGAGGGAAAGAACATCGCCGCCGGCCAGCAATTGCTTGAGCGGCCGCAGGGCCTCGAGGTGTTCGGTGACCATCAGGTGAAAGAGCGCCGCGGTCAGCCATAGGGTGGTGACGCGATGGGCACGGATTAACCGGCCGATCTCCTCCGGCGCAAGGCGCCCCTGCGGCCCAAGCGCCAGGCGGGCTCCATTGAGCAGCGCGCCCCATATTTCGAAGGTGGCGGCGTCAAAGGAGAGCGGCGCCATCTGGAGGAAGACTTCGTCCGCGGAGAAGCTGGCGAAGGAGTTGTTCTTGACCAGGCGCAGCACCGCGCGATGCGGAACCAGCACTCCCTTGGGATTGCCGGTAGAGCCGGAGGTGTACATCACATAAGCCGGATCGTCGGCCTGCCGCTCGATCCCGGGATTGCCCGTCTCCTGAAGAGCGATGGCGGCCCAATCGGCATCGAGCGAGATCACCTCGATTGCCAGGCCGGGCAGGTTCGCCGCGACGGAGCGCAGCGTGAGCAGCACCTGCGACTGCGAGTCGGCGATGAGATATTCCAGGCGGGCGGCAGGATAGCTGGGATCGATCGGGACATACACTGCGCCGGCCTTCAAAACGGCCAGCAGGCTGACGATCGCCTCGAGCGAGCGTTCCAGGCAGAGGGCGACGCGTGCGCCCGGCCTCACACCGGTTGTGCCGAGGAAGCGGGCCAACTGGTTCGCCTTTTCGTTCAGCTCCGCATAGGTCAGTGTCCGCTCTCCCACAACCGCAACGGCTTCCGGAGTGAGCGCTGCCTGCTGCTCAAAGATGCGGTGGACTGAGCCGTCGCGAGGATAGGAGATCGAGGTCCGGTTCCAATCGGTCAGGATCTTTTCCATCTGCGCCGGAGAGAGCAGAGAGACGTTGGAGGCCGGCTGCGCGATGTCGTCGACCATGGCGCGCAGGATCGCCTCCAGATGCTCGAACCAGCGGTCGATGGTCTCCGGATCGAGGAGATCGGTGTTGTAGTCGCAATCCAGCCAGAGCTCCGAGCCCCGGTCGACGAAATTGAAGAACAGGTCCATGTTGACCCGCGTCTTCGGATTCGCTCTCAGCTCCGCAGACAGACCCTCGAAGCGCAGACCCGCGCCGACCTGCTCAAGATTGAACTGCACCTCGACCAGCGGCAGCCGCGCCGGGTCAATGGCCGGCTTAAGCTTGCGCAGCAGCGTGCCGTAGGTATAGTCCTGATGGTCCTGCGCGTCGAGGAGCGCCTTCCGGGTCTGCTTGAGAAATCCCGAAAGGCTCTCCTCCGGCGTATACCTGCTGCGGATGGGCAAAAAGTTCACGCAATGGCCGACCAGGGCCGATCCGTTCTCCGTCTGCGACTGGCCTGCCATGGGAATTCCGATGACCAGGTCGGGCTGCCGGCAGAGCCGGTGCATGAGCAGACAATAGGCGGAGAGCAAGGTAGCGAACAAGGTGCTGCCTTGCCGCGCGCCCGCCTTGCGGACGGCCTGATAGAGCTCCGGGGAGACGCGGTAGCGCCTGGTATCTCCCGCGTTGGTTCGCAGGCGGCCGCGCGCGCGGTCAATCGGGAGCTCGAGCGGCGGAGGAAGGGTCTTGAACTGTTCGAGCCAGAAGGACTCAACCGAGGCATGCTCGGTTGTCGCGGCGCGCTCGCTCTGCCGCGCGGCGTATTGCTGGAAGCTCAGAGGAGCCGGCAGCGATGCGGCCCGTCGACTCACCCGCGCGTTGTACAGCAGGCTCAACTCGCTATAGAGCACGTTGGTCGACCAGCCGTCGAAGACGATGTGATGGGCCGTCGAGATCAGCACATGCTTCCGCGCACTCAGCCGAATGAGCCGGAGACGAAAGAGCGGCCCGGAGTACAGGTCGAAGGAGGTGGAAGCCTCCCGCTCGATCTCCAGTTTCAGCTCAGCCTCCTGCGCATCCGGCGGAAGGGCGCTGAGATCCCGCCGTTCGAGCGGGAGCGGAAGTGACGCGGCAAGGTGAAGAATCTCTCCTTCAGGATCCACCCTGGCTCTCAGGCAAGCGTGGCGCGCGACAATTGCCTCGAGACTGCTGAGCAGTGCCGGCTCGTCCAGAGCACCCTCGAGCACGAGGGACGTGGATTCATTGAACGCGCAGTTGGCCTCGTCGCCCAGCTGGGTTCCGAGGAGAATCTCCCGCTGCGGCTCGGTAATGGGCATCTCCCGGAGGAAGGCTTCGCTGTCTCGCGGCGCGGAGGAGGCGGCGGCAGCGGGAGCAGCGGAGTGGCTCACCATCTCTGCCGCGAGCTCCGGACCGGGGGCCGCAGCCTTGGGCTGGCCCAGCGCCTCTCCGGCATGCATCGCGCGCAGGCTGCGATGGAAGGCCTCGCGCACGAAGTCCAGATCCGCTGCCGTATGCGAGGTTGTCAGGAAGCAGGGAAAGCCCTCTTGCAGATGCACGCCCTGCTCGCGCAGGTGGAAATGCAGAAGCCGGGCCAGCCGGGGCTCGCCGGGAACGGCGAAATAGAACCAGGAGGAAAAGCTCCCGATCGCGGAAGGGTAGGAGAACTCGCGGAACATCGTCCCGAGATCGCCCACCAGGGCCGAAGTCCTCGCAGCCAGATCCTGCTGCAGTGCGGGCCCGGCGCTCTTCAGATGCTCCAGGCTGGCCTTCACGGCGGCCATCGCGAGGGGATGGCGCATGAAGGTACCGGCATAGAAGGTGACGCCTGCTTCAGGGAAAGAGTCGTCGCCATACTGCCATTGGCCGCCATCGAGCGCATCCATATACGCTGCGCTGCCCGCCAGCACCCCTACCGGCAGTCCTCCGGCAACCACTTTTCCGTAGGTAGCCAGATCGGCGCGAATGCCGAAGAGCGCCTGCATGCCGCCTGGATGGGTTCGAAAGCCGGTGACGACCTCGTCAAAGATGAGCGCGCTGCTGCTCTCCGCGGTGATGCGACGGATCTCACGCAGGAACTCCACCGGCTGCAGCTCCGGATGCCGGCTCTGCACCGGCTCGACCAGGACGGCGGCAATCTCGTCCGCGCGCCGGCGGAGGATCTCCAGGCTCTCCGCAGCACCGTACTCGAGCACCAGCATATTGGCCACGCTCTCGCGCGGAATGCCGGGAGCGGCCGGCATCGAACGCTGCTGGCCGGCGGCCTTGACCAGCACTTCGTCAAAGCTGCCATGGTAGTCGCCGGCGAAGACCACGACGAGGCTTCGTCCGGTAACGGTACGGGCGAGGCGCATCGCGCCCATCACGGCCTCCGAGCCAGTATTGCAGAAGGTGACGCGCTCCATCCCGGTCAGCTCGGAGATAAGCTGCGCGCATTCCCCGGCCAGCCCAGTCAGCGGCCCGATCGGAAAGCCGATCTCCAGCTGCTTGCGGACTGCCTCGACGATGAACTCCGGAGAATGTCCATAGAGGATGGCGCCATAGCCGTTCAGGATATCGACGTAGCGATTTCCATCCCGGTCCCAGAGGTAGGGGCCGGAGGCGCGGTCGACCACCAGCGGATAAATCAGGTCCTTGATCTGTGCATGGAAGCCGGAGACGACGCGCCCATCGGCGAAGACTCCGCGATGCTTCTGGGTATAGCTCTTCGAAGCGGCTGTACGCTGATTGTAGCTGCGAACCAGTTCTTCGAGATATCTCTCCTGCACCGCATTCAAGCCTCCGGCGTTCCCTCTCTGCAGTGGCCGGAAGGGAGTGAAGACCGGCTTGGTTTCCCTGGCCGGGACAACGTCCGGAGCGGCGGTCGCATGGGCCTGGGGCGGTGCGGGCTGTGGATTCGCGGCAGGCGCTTGCGCCTGCATCGCCACCACCCCGGCAGCGGCCGGAACCGGCTGAGGAGCAGCGGCGGAGGCCGCCTGCTGGCCGCGCAGCAGTTCGAACTGCTGCGCGAAGAGACCGTTGAGCATCTGCATCTGGCTGGCGAAGAGCGCCTCATAGGAGGCGGGGAGGGAAGCCGTCGAGGCCGCCGGGAGAAGAGCCGGAACCGCTGTGGGAAGCGGGACGGGTATCGGAACAGGCGCCGCTATGGCAGCCGAAGCGGCAGGAGCCGGGACGCGTACGCGAGCCTCGGGCGGCGCGCTGGCCTGGAGATGGGCAGCCAGCGTGCCCAGCGTCGGATACTGCTCCATGATCTGCCGAAAGGTCAGCTTGATCCGGTATTTTGCCTGAATCCCCTGGGTCAGCTGGGTAAGGAACAGAGAGTCAAACCCGAGATCCAGAAAAGAGGCGTCTCCGTCTGCAGCCGACAGGTCCGCTCCGGAGAGGTCGGCGACGAAGGTCTTGATCTCCTCAATCCAACCGGCGTCCTGCTGCCCCGCCGCATCCAAATTGCCCACGTTCATAAAAGGTCCCTCGGCAGAAGAAAAAGGCTGATCGGCGGATGGAAGGAAGCTTCCATCGCCAAGGGTATGGGCCATTCCGCTCTCTTCGTTCCTGGCCATGGATGCCGGGTTCTCTGGCATTGCGGCAGCCTGGAAGATCTTGGACTCGGGCGGTTCGACCCAAAAGCGCTTGCGTTCGAAAGGATAGGTAGGAAGAAGCACGCGTCTGCGGGATTGGCCCGCGTGAACCGCAGGCCAATCCGGCTCGACGCCCGCGGTCCAGAGGCGTCCAAGGGTTCGCAGCAGGGCATCTTCCTCGCAGTAAGAGGCGTCCTGCCGTCCCCCCAGGGTGGAGAGTACGATGGGAGCGTCTTCGGGCCGGGCAGTTCCTGCGGCCAGGACGGTCTGGCGGATCATCTGCGCGGCAGTCTCTCCCGGGCCCACTTCAAGGAAGATCCGCTGCGGCGTCTTGAGCAGCTCGCGGATCGCTTCGTGGAAGCGAACCGGCTGGCGCAGTTGGCGCGTCCAGTACTCCGGCCACGCCAGCTCCTGAGGCGGAATCGGCCTCCCGGTCAACGTCGAGACATAGGGAACGGTGGGCTCTCCCCAGCAGACCGCCGCGGCTTGATGGAAGAACGGGCCGAGCGCCGGCTCGACCATCCGGCTATGAAAGGCATGCGAGGTCGCCAGCTTGCGGCTCTGGATGCCTTGCCGGCTGAGCTGCTGACTGAAGGCATCGATTCGGCCGCCGCTTCCTGAGACGACGCAGAGTTGCGGGCTGTTGACGGCTGCCAGATCCAGCTCGCTCCCCATGAGCCGGGTGACGGTCTCCTCCGGGGCGCGCACCGCCAGCATCGAGCCAGGCGCGAGATCCTGCATCAGCCGGCCCCGCGCCGCTATCAGCGCGAGCGCGTCTTCGAGCGAGAGGACGCCGGCCAGGCAGGCGGCCACATACTCTCCTACGCTGTGTCCGACTATTGCCGCCGGCCGGACTCCCCAGGAGATCCAAAGCTGAGCCAAGGCATACTCGAAGGTAAAGATGGCCGGCTGCGCGAAGACCGTCTGGTTGAGCCGTTCTTCGTGAACCGCATCCCTTGTCTCCGGATACAGCACCTGCAACAGGCTCTCTCCCAGCAGCGGCCGCAGCGTCTCGTCGCAGCGCTTCAGGCAATCCCGAAAGACGGGCTCATCGAGAAAAAGCTGATGGCCCATGCCGAGCGACTGAACGCCTTGTCCAGGGAAACAAAAGATCACCCCGGGGCTCTCCCACGGGCGATCTTCCGAGAGCATTCCCGCGCCGCTGGCGGAGGTCAGGATTGCTCGCGCCTCAGCCAGCGTCCCTGCCACCAGAGCGCGGCGATGCCTGTGCCGGCTGCGGCTGACTTGAAGAGTGTAGGCTGCGTCTGCCGGGTTCAGATCGGGTTGTTGCGCAAAGCAATCCGCAAGTTGCGTCCCGATCGCTGCCGCCGCCGCGGAGGTTTTGGCAGACCAGACAAACAACTGCCGCTGCCGTCCTGCTCCGGAGGCGGGAAGCGGCGGAGCCTCTTCGACCACGACATGTGCGTTGGTGCCGCCCACGCCGAAGGCGCTGACTCCGGCGCGCAACGGCAGGCCACGGCTCTGCCAGGGGGCGGTCGCGGAGCGGATGAAGAAGGGACTTCCGGCGAGATCGAGATGCGGGTTCGGCCGCTCGAAGTGCAGCAGCTTCGGAATCGTCCGGTGCTGCATCTGCAGCAGGGTCTTGATCAGGCCGGTCGCTCCGGCGGCCACATCCAGGTGCCCGACGTTGGCTTTGGCGGTGCCTAAGGCGCAGAACTCCTGAGCGCCGGTGGAGGCGCGAAAGGCCTTGGTCAGCGCAGCCACCTCGATCGGATCGCCCAACGGCGTTCCCGTGCCATGGGCTTCCAGATAAGTAATGGATTCCGCCGAAACGCCGGCCATCTTCTGCGCCCGGGCAATCACCTGGGCCTGACCCTCGACGCTGGGCGCCGTGTAGCCGACTTTGGCAGAGCCGTCGTTGTTGACCGCGAAGCCGCGGATGACGCCGAGAACCTGGTCCCCGTCCGCCACGGCTTGCTCCAGACGCTTGAGCAGCAGCACGGCGGCGCCATGTCCGAAGACAGTGCCGCTGGCCCTGTGATCGAAGGGACGGCAGTGGCCATCGAGCGAAGCCAGCCCTCCCTCCTGCGGCAGATATCCGCGTCTCTGAGGAAAAGTAATGGAAACCGCTCCCGCCAGCGCCATGTCGCAGCCGCCCGCCCGCAGACTCTCGCAGGCCTGGCAGACAGCAACCAGGGAGGTGGAACAGGCCGACTGCACCGTAATGCTCGGTCCGCGCAGATTGAGCTTGTAAGAGATGCGGGTGGCGAGGAAATCCTTATCGTTGCCCAGCATCGTGATGTAGGAGCCGACCTGGTAGGCTGCGGTAAATCGCTCGAGGTACTGCCGGTCGGCCGCCAGGTTCTGCATGAAATATGTGTTCATGCTGCACCCGGCAAAGACCCCGACCGCCTCGCGGGTATGCGCCGGATCGTATCCCGCCCGCTCCAGAACCTCCCACGCGCACTCCAGAAAGACCCGGTGCTGCGGGTCCATCTGCTCAGCCTCTTTCGGATAGACGCCGAAGAAGGCAGCGTCGAAGATCTCGGCATTGCGCAGAATGGGCCGCGCGGCGACGTAGCCGTCAGGAAACTGCTCTCCCGCCGGGCCCGGATCGCGATCGAAGAAGGTGATCGACTCGACGCCATCAGCAAGGTTTCGCCAGAACTCCTCCACACTGTCGGCTCCGGGAAACCGCCCGGTCATCCCGAGGATCGCGATGTCGCCGGAGCCGGTCTCTCTTCGCGCCGCCTCCTTCGTAGAGCCGTGCGGAGCCGATCCCGGGCCAACGGACGTTCCGTGGGTCCCAGCTTCCGGCTCGCCCTTGCGATCGGTTCGCAGGCGCCCGGCCATCGCGCGCACCGTCGGCGCCTCGAAGATGGCGGCGATCGGGAGACGCTCTCCAAACTCCTGGTTGATCCGGTCGAGGAGAACCGCCGCCAGCAGAGAGGTCCCTCCGGCTTCAAAGAAGTTGTCGTCCAATCCCACGTGGGGAAGCCCCAGGATCTCCCGCCAGAGCCGGGAGATGCCGGCGCGGGCGCCTGCTTCGTCGAAGCAAAACGCCTCGCCTTGAGTCTTCTTTCCCGAGTCCTGAATCATGTCAGCGTGTTCGTTCATATGGAGAGCGCTCCCAACCGAGCGGAGGTCCAACGGGACCTACACGTAACTGGCGTTCTCCTGATTCCTCGATTCTTCGGCCGCAGAAAATCCCGCAGGAGGAACTGTTGCGGGGCCCGGCGAAGGTCTCCAGCGGAGATTCATCCGGCTCACATGCGTCTCGAAATCTTCGAGGTCCTTTCTGGTAGCCTTGCTTGCCCGCCGCAGGCCGACTTTGTTCACAACCGCTGCAATGCCGCGTACATTCAGCCGCACCAGGCGGCGGTAGGCGCGATGCAGCTGCGCCTTCCTGGTCGTCCCCGACTCGGCTACGAGTATGGTGATGTCGGCGAAGCGCGCCAGATACTCCGTCTCAGCGGAGATCAGCAGGGGGGTGGCGTCAATCAGGATCAGATCGTATTCCCCGGTGAGATCTTTGAATGCCTGATCCATGAAGCTGGCCAGCTGCGGAGCAAGCTGGGTGGAGATCGGTTGCGCGACCACCGAAGCAGCCTGCAGATTGGTGGAGTACTTAGGCTCGCCTTTCCCGCTGAAGCCGTTCTCCGTGCGCGGCTGTGGCCGGTTGTAGCCCATGGTGAGATACG
>DASYYO010000244.1:0-19805 GCA_035933805.1 Acidobacteriaceae bacterium
CTGCGCGCAGCCCAAACTTTTCCTCAGCGGCGCGAAGGACCCCTATGGGACGCGCGATGCCGTCGAAGCGGTCGTTGCTGCCGCCGCTCCGCCGAAGGATCTGGTCTTTATCGAAGGAGCCGATCACTTCTTTGCCGGCAAACTGAATGAGATGCAGGCTGCGATGGGCCAATGGCTGCAGACACACTTCCCGCTCGTGCCGCAGCATGCCGGCCCGGCCAACTCCCTTTGAGGATCAATGACTGCGACAATCCCAGAGAATACCGCCGGCGCCGGCTGCAATCAAGGGCCACGCTCTCTGCACACCGAAGCGAGAGAGATCTTCGCGCGGGCTCTCGAAGCATCGAGCATTCCCGCCGCCTTTGACAGCCATTTTCATTTCGAGAACGGCTCCCTCATTCATCGTATTGCCGGGCAAGAGGCCCGCCGGATTCCCCTGGCGGCGTACAGGAAGGTCTTCGTGATTGCGGTCGGAAAGGCAGCCCTGGCCATGCTGGACACCCTGCTGGAGCGGGCGCCGCGTTTGCCCGGACTGCGCGGGATCTGTTGCGCTCCCGTCCTTCCGGAGCGGAAGCATCGCAAAATCCGCTACTTTGCCGGCGGCCACCCGTCGCCGAACCGCGACTCGTTCCGCTCCGCCCGCGCCGCCCTGCGCCTGCTGGGGAGCGCGGATAAAGATACTTTCGTCTTCTTTCTTATCAGCGGCGGGGGCTCTTCCCTCTTCGAGGCGCCGCTCGACAAGCGCATCACCTTTGCGGACACCATCGCCTTCCACCGCGCGCTCGTCGGCTCAGGCGCTGCGATCGCGGAGATCAACGCCGTACGCAAGCATTTCTCCGCGGTCAAAGGCGGACGGCTCGCTGCGGCCGCAGGAGAGGCGGCAAAGTTCACTGTGCTGGTCTCCGACGTGCCCGCTCAGCATCTCGATGCCCTGGCCTCCGGCCCCACTCTGGCAGACCGGTCGACCGTGGCCGAATGCCTGGAAGTGATCGAACGCTACCGCCTTCTCGATCGATTTCCCCCGCGGGTGCAGGCGTTCTTCTCCGATCCCGGCCTGCCGGAGACGCCGGGAGAGAAGCACTCGCGGGAGCCGGCGCCTGCGGCGGGAACACCCCAGCACGAGCTGCACGGATTGGGCAACTCCGAACTGGATGTGCTGCTGTCCAACGATGAGCTTCTGGAGGCAGCGCGACGCGAAGCAGAAGGGCGGGGCTGGACGGTGGCAATCGACAATCACTGTGACGATTGGGACTACCGGGACGCCGCGCAGTATCTGCTCCAGCGGCTGCGGCAATTGGGAAGGGATCATCCGCGGCTGTGCCTGCTCTCCGGCGGCGAGGTGACAGTGCGGCTGAGCAGCAATCCCGGCGAGGGCGGCCGCAACCAGCAGTTCGCGCTGGCCTGCGCCGCGCAGCTGGCCGGAGAAGCGGCGAGCGAGCCGAACGCATCGATTGCGATTCTGAGCGCCGGCAGCGACGGCATAGACGGGCTGAGCCCGGCGGCCGGCGCTGTCGCGGACCCGACGACCGTGGCGCGCGCGCGTGAGCACGGTCTCGATGCCGCAGCCGCACTTGAGCGGTTCGACTCCTACCCGCTCTTTCACGCACTGGGAGACACCGTTGTAACAGGGCCGACCAACAACAATCTGCGCGACCTGAGAATCCTGCTGAGCTGCCGTTAGGCGGCATCGGCGGCTCGCGCCGCTGGCGCTGCTTCCCCGGCGCTACTTACCGGGATCCGCCGCGCCCGCCGCGGATCCTCCCGCCGGGGCCTTATCGATGTGAATCTGCTTCAAAGCAGCCGCGTCCGTTGGAAGATCGGTCTTCCCCGCCGGAAAATGGTTGGAGCTGAGCAGATAGGCGAGAAGGTCCGCGGTCTGTTCTCTGGTAAGCGTTCCCGGATGATCGGCGGGCATCGAGGTCTGCACCTTTTCGAAGAGATCGCCCATCGTCTGGCCCTGCCAGTTGGTCATGAACTCGTCCCCGTTGAGAGGAGGCGTCTGCCCGCTGCCCCCCAGGTCGTCCCCATGACAGGATGCGCACTGCTTCTGATACGCGGCATTGCCCTGCTGCGCCTGCGCAGCCGTGTAGACGCCGCTCGATGCGGCGGTAGCCGAAGGCGTCTGTGCCTGAAGCGCAAGAAAAGATGATGCGCACAGCATGAAACCAGTAAAAAAACTAAAGCGTCCTTTAAGCAACACTCGGGCATTCTCCTTCACTGTTTTATTTTAAAACCTATAACATGGGAATTCGTAAAAGGGAGACGTATCAAATGGCTTCTCTGATCAAGCGCTGGATACTTGGATGCGGCGTTGCCGCATTCTATTTCGCAGGCCTCTCTTCGATTGCCGCTGCTGCGCCGGCTTGCGACAGCGACAACGGAGGGCTCAAACTGCCGCCCGGATTTTGTGCTGAAGTCGTTGCCGATAATCTCGGCACGGCGCGGCATGCGGTCGCGGCCTCCAATGGAGATCTCTATGTCGCGCTGCAGGGCCGGGGGAGTTCCGGGGGAGGCGTAGTTGCGCTGCGCGACACCAAGGGCGATGGGCACTTCGATATGAAAGAGCAGTTCAGCGAAGGCAGCGTGACCGGCGTCGCCTTCCGCAACGGATATCTCTACCTGGCAAAACCCGAAGAGGTCACACGCTACAAGATGACCCCCGGCCAATTGAAGCCCGCCGGACCGGAAGAGACCGTCGTCTCCGGCCTGCCATCCGAGCGCGAGCATCGCGACAAAGGAATCGCCTTCGACGGCAAGGGCTTCCTCTATATCAATGTGGGCTCGCCCTCGAATGCCTGCCAGTCTCGCGACCGCCAGAAGGGAGTTCCGGGAATGGATCCCTGCCCTATTCTGGAGAAGCATGGCGGCATCTGGAAGTTTGCCGAGAATAAGCTCAACCAGACACAGGCAGATGGCGAGCGGCTGGTGACGGGTCTTCGGCAGGAGCCTGCCATCACCTGGCATGACGGCGCTCTCTATATTGTGATGAACAGCCGCGACCAGCTCGACGTGCTCTGGCCGGGTAAGTTTACTGCCGAAGAGAACGCCAATCGGCCCGCCGAGCCCATGTATCGCGCGGTTCCCGGCTCAAACTTCGGCTGGCCCTATTGCTTTTATGACTACGGCGAGCAGAAGCTGCTGCTCAACCCCGAATACGGCGGCGACGGAAAGACTCTGGGCCGTTGCAGCCAGTTCGCTTTACCGATCGCCAGCTATCCGGCGCACTCGGCTCCGGTCGACGTGATGTTTTACACCGGCAGCCAGTTCC
Organism: Acidobacteriaceae bacterium; assembly: GCA_035933805.1. Classification (GTDB taxonomy): domain Bacteria; phylum Acidobacteriota; class Terriglobia; order Terriglobales; family Acidobacteriaceae; genus PALSA-350. The sequence continues at coordinate 3,269 of DASYYO010000244.1, forward strand.
CTGCGAAGTACCGCGGCGGAGCCTTCATCGCCTTCCACGGCTCGTGGAATCGCGCGCCCCTTCCCCAGGTTGCCTCCACGGTGACCTTTCAGCCCTTCGCCAAGGGAAACCCTTCGGGAAAGTGGGAGATCTTCGCGGACGGCTTTGCCGGGAAACTTCCCCTCATGAGCCCCAATGACGCGCTGGCGCGCGCCGATGGAGTCGCCCAGGCGCCGGACGGCTCGCTGTACATTACCGACAGCCAAAAGGGTAAAATCTGGCGCGTGTTCTATCGCGGAACCAAATAAGAGCTGACGCAAGGAAAGGAACCGCTCATGAAGAAGCTTCTGGTTTGCATCTTTCTGTTCTCACTACCGGCAGCCGTACCGTTTGCGCCGCGGGCGGCTGCTCAAGCTGCACCCGCCGCCGCACCCGCCAAACCCGGCCTAACGCTAACGACCTCCGCCTTTGAGGACGGCGGCATTATTCCCAACCAATACACCCAGGCAGCGAGCGGCACTCCGGTATCGCCCGCGCTTGAATGGAGCCACGTTCCGGACGGGACCGTCAGCTTTGCGCTGATCCTGCATGATCCCGATACAGCACTCACCAGGACCACGAACGAGGTGCTCCACTGGCTGATCTTCAATATTCCAGGAACGGCGCATTCCCTGCCGGAGGGCGTTCCGGCGAGCGCGCAACTGCCGGACGGTTCCATTCAGGGAAAGAATACCCGCGGAGGCGTCGGCTATCTCGGAATGGGCGCTGCTGCGGCCGGCCCGTATCACCACTACACGTATGAGCTGTTCGCTCTCGACACCAAGCTGAGCCTGGGTCCGGACGCGACCCGAGCCGACGTGTTGAAGGCGATGGACGGTCATGTTCTGGGAAAAGGCGTGCTGGTCGGGCGTTTCCACCGCCCCTGAGCCAGGGCCGCATGGGAAGATGCCTCGCTCCCGGCGCGAGGGCTGCGGCGGGAACGAGGCAGAAGCGGCCGGTCCTCCGGCCTGAGTCAAACGAGAGGCTTTTCCTTACGAGCGGAAAGAAGGAGAAGCCAAAGCAGAAAAGACGGCAAGCGAGACAATTACGAGTTGCCAGTGCATCAGTAGGTCAACACCCAGCCGTCATTGGTGAGGATGAGCGTTGCTTCATCAATGGGTGATGGCTGCATGGACTTGGCTACATCCGGAAAGGCATTGCGCACCTCGTCCTGCTTCGCCCACCCTGCGCTATTCTTCAGCACAAAGCGATACTCCACCTTGGTCAGCGGCATGCCATCGTAATTGACCGGCTTGGTGAACCTCTCCACGCTGGTCACCTGGCGCCGCCCGTAACAGAAGCGGCCTTTGCCCTCTACCTGAGCCCCGCTCGCGGTCATCGAATAGCGGTTGACGACCTGATTGCCCCGAACGGACTCGACCCTGCTCAAGAGCCCGGCTTCGACCAGCGCATCGAGCTTGCTGCGCGTCTGGCCCAGGAGCTTGTCCTGTACTGCCAACTCGTACGGAAACGGCAGCGGCTTGGCAAAGAGACAATCCGCGTTGAGCGCGTAGTCGCGATTGAGCGCTTTTTCGAGCGCCTGCTTGTTGGCGGCCCGCTGGTCGCCGCAACCGGCCGCCAACATACTCACCGCACCCGCGAAAACTGCCAGCCGAAGGGCCATCATACCCCGTTTCATATTTTCCCTACCCCCGATTGAGATCCCTCGAACACGGAACAGTGATTGTCACTTTTATCACTTCCTGCCGGCTGCCCCGTATCCGGAACGACTGCTGTTCAAGAAGGAGAGTACCCGCGAACGCCCGCGGCCAACAGCTTACGAAATGGGCAGGAGGCATGCAGACCGCTGTCACTTTGGGAGCATTACCGCGCCGCACAACGGTACTGTGCGGGCGCAACTGTCACTTTGGAAGCATTACTTTTCCGCACGCCGGTACCGTTCGAAGCAGAGATGCTCGAAGACCGCGAGACTTTTTCCACATTGCGAGCGGATGCCCGATCCGCCTCGAGCCGGATGCGGCGTGGGAAATCGGATCGCGACTTGGCAGAAGAGACCGGAAGCGGCTGTCCGCGCCGCCGTTTGACATCACCGGCTATTCTGCACTCAAACTCGTGCACTTCTCGGCTGCCGTGGCGGCAGATTTCTCGCTCTCAGCGGCGCGCGCAATGGAAGGGAGAACGCCGCCGGATCCATCTCTCATTCGGGCGAAGATCGTTGGCGGCGGCCGGGCGCAGCAAAGGGCTCGTGACAATTCGTTACAAAGCATTCGGAATCTGCCCTTTTCACAGCTTTTAGTCCGCGTTATCCTCAATGCAGTTGCTGGTTGCGTCCCGGAGGCAGGCTGGTCCGTCTATCCATCTGGGAGAAAGCCCACTATTCTCAGCATTCCTGCAACGAAACCGGTGCGGCACTGCGAGATTGCCACGCTGGGGATGAGATCGCAGGTTGACGGTCTTTCGCCGGACGTGAGGCAAATTGCAGGAGTTGTTTGTTGACGCCTAGAATTATTTCAGCCAGTGGTGTGCCCTCACGACTCTGGTTTTTGCCGCATTGGACCGCCGCTCGCCGGAGGCCCGGGTGGATGCTTTGAGTTCTCACTTTTCGGGTTTACGTTCACCGGAAACACGGTGGACTCTACCCCTACCCAGTGTTTGCCGTGGCAGAAGAGGCCGGGCAAAAGATGAGCAGATCTCTTTGGAAGACCTGCATTGCTGAGAGCGTTCCGCGGCGTTTGGCCCAGTTTCGGCCCAACGCTATGACCTCGGTGTACCCAAGAATGATCTTGCTCGCATGGCCTCGGTTCGCGGGAAGACCTGCCTTCCAGGGATGCCGGAAACAAGACTTCAGCCATGCAAGGGCTCTTAGGCCCGCTCGCATGGAAGCAGCCGGGGACGGCGGTTGCAGCAGCCTTTCCCAGGCTCTCTATCTCGACTTCCGGCAAATCTGCACGCCGGCACTCCCGCGACGCGGGGATTGAACAGGATTTTCACCGCTGGAGCGGCGTGGATGGTTCATGTGACCTTTCCTGCCGCGAGAGGGTAAGTAGGACGTCAGACGAATGCCAGAACAGACGACAATAGAAGCGACGCCTCCGCAGATTGGACCCGACCACCAGATCGCCCCGCCCGGTCCGAAACCAGCGCGCTCCACCGGAGTTCGCATTCTGGTCTGGCTGGTGATCCTTGCGGCCTTCGCGCTGCTCTTCTGGATGGTGATGCACCACAAGCAGACCGCGGCGACCGCGCCGCGGGGCAGGCGGGCCATGATGGCCGGTCCGGTCACCCTCATGACGGCGAAAGCGACGAAAGGGAGCATCGGGGTCTACCTGGACGCCATCGGCACCGTGACGCCGCTGAACACGAACGCGATCACCAGCCAGGTTACGGGGCTGATCACCGGAGTCTTCTACCGCGAAGGTCAACTGGTGCAGCGCGGCCAGAAGCTCATCCAGATCGATCCCCGGCAATACAGCGCAAATGTTCTGGCGGCGCAGGGAGCGCTCGACCGGGATCAAAACCAGCTTGCCCTGGCCAAGATGGACCTGGCACGCTACCAGGCGGCGTGGGCCAAAAACGCCATCGCCAAGCAGCAGATGGAAGACCAGGAACGGCTGGTGATGCAGTATGAGGGCACCGTCAAAGCCGACCAGGGCACTCTTGAGTACAACCAGGTGCTGCTGGGCTATGCCGATATCACAGCGCCGATCTCCGGCCGCGTGGGATTGCGCCTGGTAGACCCCGGCAACGTGGTCCAGGGCGGCAGCACCACGCCGCTGGTCGTGATTACCCAGATTCAGCCAATCACCGTGGTGTTTACCATCCCCGAGGACAACGTTGCGGATGTGGAAGACCAGATCCGCCATGGAAAGATTCTGGAGGTGGACGCGTACGATCGTACCCAGAAGACCAAACTGGCTGCCGGCAAGCTGTTGACCGTGGACAATCAGATCGACACCACGACTGGAACGTTGAAGTTGCGGGCGATCTTTAACAACAAAGACAACGCGCTCTTCCCCAACCTCTTCGTCAACACCCGGCTGCTGGTGAGAACGCTAGAAGGCGTCACCCTGGTTCCCACTTCCGCCATTCAGCACAATGCGGATCTCTCGTATGTCTATGTGATCGACGAGGACAATGTCGCCCACATGCGCGACGTCAAGCCGGGGGTCACGGAGGGCGGCGCCACCGAGGTTCAGGGGATCGCGCCCGGTGATGTGGTGGCCAACAGCGGCTTTGAGCGGCTGCAGGACGGCGCCCAGGTGGTCGCTTCGAAGAGGCCCCTGCCGGCAGCAGCACCCGAGAGCAACGCCCCGTGAGTCCGTCCCGCCCATTCATTCTTCGGCCTGTTGCGACTTCCTTGTTGATGGCGGCGATTCTCCTGACGGGGATCGTTGCCTATACGCAGCTTCCGGTTTCCGCTCTGCCCCAGGTTGACTACCCGACCATCCAGGTGCTGACTTTTTACCCCGGAGCCAGTCCCGATGTGGTGGCGACGACCGTCACGGCTCCGCTGGAACGGCAGTTTGGCGAGATGCAGGGCCTCAGCCAGATGACCTCCACCAGCTCCGGCGCGACCTCCGTGGTGGTGCTGCAGTTCGATCTGACGCTGGGCATCGACGTAGCCGAGGAAGAGGTTCAATCGGCCATCAACGCGGCGCAGAGCTTTCTGCCCGCCGACCTGCCCGCGCCGCCTATCTATAGCAAGACCAACCCGGCGGACGCCCCGGTTCTCACCCTGGGAATCACCTCGGCGTCCATGCCCCTCTCCCAGGTGGAAGACCTGGTCGATACCCGGCTGGCCCCCAAGATCTCGCAGCTCAACGGGGTGGGACTGGTGAGCATCAGCGGCGGCCAGAAGCCGGCGGTGCGCATTCAGGTCAACCCGGCGCAGCTTCAGTCCTACGGCATCGACATGGAGGCGGTGCGCACCGCGCTGGCAAGTGCCAGCGTGAACCAGGCCAAGGGCAACTTCGACGGACCGCGGCAGGACTACCAGATTGATGCTAACGATCAGCTGGTGACCAGCGCGGATTACAAAGATATCGTCATCGCCTACCGCAGCGGCGCGCCTGTCTACCTGCACAACGTCGCCAGCGTCGTGGATGGGGTGGAGAACACCAAGCAGGCCGCCTGGATGAACAAGACGCCGGCCATCATCCTCAACGTCCAGCGCCAGCCGGGAGCGAATACGATCAGCGTTGTCCGGAGCATTCAACTGCTCATGCCCCAGCTCCGGGCGAACCTTCCGGCCAGCATCCAGGTCACCACCCTCACCGACCTCACCACCGACATCAAGGCGTCGGTCGCCGACGTGGAGTTTGAGCTGATGCTCACCGTCGGGCTGGTCGTGATGGTGATCTTCCTCTTCCTGCGGAACCTGTCGGCGACGATCATTCCCAGCGTGGCGGTGCCGCTCTCCATCGTCGGCACGTTTGGGGCGATGTATGCGCTCGGTTACAGCCTGGACAACCTCTCGCTCATGGCCTTGACGATCTCGACCGGCTTCGTCGTGGACGACGCCATTGTGATGATCGAGAACATCTCCCGCTATCTGGAAGAAGGCCACTCGCCGATGCAGGCGGCGCTCGAAGGAGCCGAGCAGATTGGCTTTACCATCGTATCGCTGACCGTCTCGCTGATTGCCGTGCTCATTCCCCTGCTCTTCATGGGAGATGTCGTAGGCCGGCTGTTCCGCGAGTTCGCCGTTACGCTGGCGGTCACCATCATCATCTCCGCGGTAGTGTCGCTGACGCTGACGCCGATGATGTGTTCCCGCATCCTGCGCCACAACCCCGCTGAGAAACAGGGACGCTTCTACCGTGCGTCGGAGCGCGTCTTCGAGAGCATGATCGCCTTCTACGGGCGGACGCTCAAGGTAGTGCTGCGCTACCAGACGCTCACCCTGCTGGTTGCGGTCGGAACCCTGGCCCTGACGATCTACCTCTACGTCATCATCCCCAAAGGGTTTTTCCCGGTGCAGGATACGGGCGTAATTCAGGGCATCTCGCAGGCGCCGCAGACGATCTCCTTCCAGGCGATGGTGCAGGGACAGCAGGCCCTGGCCAACGTCATTCTTCAGGACCCCGCGGTCGAAAGCCTATCGTCCTTCATCGGCGCGGACGGCACCAACACCACGCTGAACAGCGGCCGCATGTCGATCAATCTCAAGCCTCTCTCGGACCGCGGGCTGAGCGCCTCCGACGTGATCCGCCGGTTGAAGACGAAGCTCGAGCAGGTGCATGGAATCAAGCTCTACATGCAGCCGGTGCAGAACATTACGGTGGATGACCGGGTGAGCCGCACGCAGTACCAGTACACGCTGGAGGATCCGGACGTCAACGAGCTGAACCGGTGGACCGACCAATTCGTCGAGAGACTCCAGAAACTGCCGCAACTGGAAGACGTAGCTACCGATCAGCAGACCGGAGGCCTGGCCGTAAGCCTGGCGATCGACCGGGTGACCGCGTCGCGGATGGGCATTGCCCCTTCCACCATCGACAACACGCTGTATGACGCCTTCGGCCAGCGGCAGATCAATACGATGTACACGCAGCTCAATCAATATCACGTGATTCTGGAGGCGCAGCCGCAGTTCCAGCTCGATCCGGACAAGCTGAACAAGCTGTACATTCAGTCGCAGGCCTCGGCCAACTCCGCGGGAGCCGCGGCGAGCACTTCGTTCTCCGCTTCCTCGTCCGCGGCGGCAGGCTCCAATGCGTTCACCACCGGGGTGCTCTATACCCCGTCTTCAGGTGTGCTCACGCCGCCGGCCAGCCCTCTGCTCACCGCGAGCACAGGAACCACCGGCACCAGCTCTCCCAACACCGGCTCCAGCTCTTCTCCAAGCAATGCTGTGCCGCTCAGCGCCTTCACACACATGCAGATGGGCACAGAGGCTCTCTCGATCAATCGCCAGGGCCAGTTTCCGGCGGTGACGGTCTCCTTCAATCTGGCGCCCAACGCCTCGCTGGGCGACGCCATTACCGCGATCGATAAGGTCGCCGGCGATCTCCATATGCCGGCGAGCGTGCAGGCGGAGTTCCAGGGGACGGCCGCATCGTTCAAGAACTCTCTCTCTAACGAAGCGCTGCTCATTGTGGCCGCGCTGGTGACGGTGTACATCGTGCTCGGGGTGCTGTATGAGAGCTTCATCCACCCCATCACCATTCTCTCGACCCTGCCCTCGGCCGGTGTGGGCGCTCTGCTCTCGCTCATCCTCTTCAAGCAGGACCTCAGCGTGGTAGCGATCATCGGCATCATCCTTCTGATCGGCATTGTGAAGAAGAACGGCATCATGATGGTCGATTTTGCCCTGGAGGGCGAGCGCGAGCGGGGAATGAACGCAACCGAGGCGATTTACGAGGCAAGCCTGTTGCGCTTTCGCCCGATCATGATGACCACCATGGCCGCCCTGCTTGGCGGCATCCCGCTGGCCTTCGGCTCGGGCATCGGTTCGGAGCTTCGCCGGCCCCTGGGCATCGCCATGGTCGGCGGTCTGCTCCTGAGCCAGGTGCTCACGCTTTACACCACGCCGGTGATCTACATCTTCTTCGACAACCTGGCGGAGAGGTTCGCGGGAAGGAACCGCAGGATTGGTCATGGCGCCGAACCCCAGACGGCAGGTGAGGCATGAGCCTCTCGACGCCATTCATTCGCCGGCCGGTAGCGACCACGCTGTTGACCGCTGCGGTTGCACTTGCCGGCGCGCTCGCCTTTCGCGTATTGCCCGTCTCCCCGCTGCCGCAGGTTGACTTTCCCACGATCTCGGTCTCGGCCAGCCTGCCTGGAGCGAGCGCGCGGATCATGGCCTCTTCGGTCGCCACGCCGCTGGAGCGCCAGTTCGGACATATTGCCGGCATTACCGAGATGACTTCGTCGAGCTCGCTGGGCAGCACCAATGTCACCCTGCAGTTCGACCTGAGCCGGAACATCGACGGAGCCGCGCGCGACGTGGAGGCGGCCATCAATGCGGCGCGCACCTACCTGCCGGCGAACCTGCCCTCCAACCCAAGCTATCGCAAGGTCAACCCGGCCGATGCGCCGATCATGATCCTCGGGCTCACCTCAAAGAAGTACGACAAAGAAAAGATGTACGACGAGGCCTCCACGATCATGATGCAAAAGCTCTCGCAGATCGAGGGCGTAGGCCAGGTGGGGGTAGGGGGCGCCTCGCTGCCCTCCGTGCGCGTCGATGTGAACCCGCCGCAACTGCATCGCTACGGCATCACCATGGCCCAGGTGCAGGCGATGCTGACCCGCCAGAACTCGGATATCGCACGCGGACAGTTCTCGAACGGCCTGCTGACGGCTGACATCATCACCAACGACCAGATCTCGCGCGCCGATGAGTACAAGCCCTTGATCGTGGGCTACCACAATGGAGTCGCGGTCCGCCTCTCCGACGTAGCCAACGTCTTCAACGGCCCCCAGAATGTCCGCTCCGCGGGCTATTTGAATGGAACTCCCTCGGTCACGGTGGTCATCTTCCGCCAACCGGGCGCCAACATCATCCAGACCAACGAGCGGGTCCGCGCGCAGCTTCCTTTTCTCAGAGCGGTCCTGCCCGCAGGAATTGACGCAACGGTTGTCCTGGACCGCACCACGACCATTCGCGCCTCGCTCACCGACGTCGAAAGATCCCTGATCCTTTCGGTGATCCTGGTGATCCTGGTAGTCTTCCTCTTTTTGCGCAATGTGCGCGCCACCTTGATCCCCAGCGTCGCTGTTCCGGTCTCGCTGATCGGCACCTTCGCGGTCATGTATCTGCTTGGCTATAGCCTGGACAATCTTTCGCTCATGGCGCTCACCATCTCCACCGGCTTCGTCGTGGACGACGCCATCGTGGTCATGGAGAACATCGCCCGGTACCTGGAAAAGGGCATGAGACCGATCGACGCCGCGCTCAAGGGAGCAAAAGAGATCAGCTTTACCGTGCTCACCATGAGCACCTCGCTGATCGCCGTCTTCATTCCCCTGCTGATGATGGGCGGAATCGTCGGAAGGCTGTTCCGCGAGTTCGCCGTCGTGCTCTCGACGGCGATCCTGGTCTCGATGTGCGTTTCCCTCACCACCACTCCGATGATGTGCGCGCACCTTTTGAAATCGGAAGAGCACAAGAAGCACGGAATCATCTACCGGGCCAGCGAGCGGTTCTTTGAAGGGCTGCTGAGCATCTACCGGCAATCGCTGCTCTGGGTGCTGGACAATTCGGGCCTGATGCTGGTGGTGCTGCTGCTAACCATCCTGCTCAACGTCGTTCTGATTATCAAGATCCCCAAGGGCTTTTTCCCGCAGCAGGATACGGGCGCCATCGTCGGCGGTTTGCAGGGGCCGCAGGACGCCTCCTTCCCCGTGATGGACTCCTCCATCCGGGCCCTGGTCGATGTCATCAAGGCAGATCCCGCGGTGGCGAACGTCAATGCCTACACCGGCGGCAGCGGCGGCCCGGGCGGAGGAGCCTCCAACGGAGGGTTTGTTTACATGGCGCTCAAGCCTCTGAGCGAACGCAAGGTCAGCGCCATGGAGGTGATCAACCGCTTGCGGCCCAAGATGAACCGGCTGCCCGGGGCCGCGGCGTTTCTGCAGGCGGGGCAAGATCTCCGTATCGGGGGCCGCGGCAGCAACGCGCTCTATCAATACACGATTCAGTCGGATAATGTGCGCGACCTGAGCAAGTGGGGGCCGATCCTGCTGCAGGAGATGAAAAAGATCCCCGGCCTTCAGGATGTGAACACGGACCAGCAAAACGGCGGTCTCGAAGAGTATCTGGATTTCGACCGCACCAGCGCTGCCCGGGTCGGGCTGACATCGAGTTCCCTGGACTCCGCTCTTTACCAGGCATTCGGCCAGTCCGAGGCCTCGGTCATCTATACCCAACTCAACCAGTACTACGTTGTGCTCGAAGTGGCGCCGCGGTACTGGCAATCTCCGGCGGGGTTGAATTACACCTACCCTGCTGCATCGGCCAACGGGGTAACGCCCTTCAGCGCGGTGAGCACGGCGCGCATCACGACCACGCCTCTGTCGGTGAATCACACCGGGGTCTTCCCTTCGGTGACAGTCTCCTTCAACCTCGCTCCAGGCATGTCCATGAGCGACGCCACGCGGCTGATTGACGAGATGCAGGTGCGTCTGGGAACGCCCTCGACGATCCACGGCTTCTTCGCCGGGACGCTTCAGGCCTACCAGGACTCGCTCAGCACCGAACCCATCCTGGTAACTACAGCCCTTCTGGCCGTCTATATCGTTCTCGGCATGTTGTACGAGAGCCTGGTGCATCCGCTGACCATCATCTCCACACTGCCGCCGGCAAGCGTAGGCGCCATGCTCGCGCTGATGCTCTTTAAGAACGACCTCAATGTGATCTCCATCATCGGCATCGTGCTGCTGATCGGCCTGGTGAAGAAGAATGCGATCATGATGATCGACTTTGCTCTGGCCGCCGAGCGCCAGGGTGGCATGAGCACCTTCGACGCGATCTTTGAAGCCTGCATCCTGCGCTTCCGCCCGATCATGATGACCACCATGGCCGCCCTCTTCGGCGCGATTCCCCTGGCCTTCGGAACCGGAACCGGATCAGAGCTGCGCCGTCCGCTGGGGATCACCATCGTTGGCGGGCTCATCGTCAGCCAGATGCTTACGCTCTACACCACACCCGTCATTTATCTGTACATGGACCGTCTTCGCCTGCGGGCGCTCGGCAAGCACCATGACACCTTTCAGCCAAGCCCGGAAGGCGCGGCTTAAAGCAATCGCGTGATGGAAAAGCAGCTATGAAGAGAACGATCGATATCTCCCGTCGCGAGCCGCGTCCCTCCTGCGGACATCCACTTTCCGCGGCTTTCAAAAACAGTCTAAGCAGAGGCCGCAGCCTCTTCACCGCGGCGCTGCTGTGCGGCGCTCTGAGCGGGTGCACCGTGGGGCCCAAGTATCATCCGCCGGTGGTCCAGCCGCCCGCTGCCTTCAAGCAGCCTCCAGCTCCTCCGGCCGGAGCAGGAACATGGACTGTCGCCCAGCCGCAGGACAGCAAGATCCGCGGAAACTGGTGGGAGATCTTCAACGATGCCGAGCTCAATTCTCTGGAGTCGCAGCTCAATATCAATAACCAGAACATCAAAGTGGCGTTCGAGAACTTTATGCAGGCGCGGGCGCTGATCGGCGAAGCCCGCGCGCAATACTATCCCACGGCAGGCACCACCCCGGCCTTCAACCGCGCCCGTTCTTCCAGCAACCTCAGCAATACCCCCAGCGCCAACACGGGCAAGGAGTCCACCATCTACTCCCTGCCCATCGATATCTCCTGGGCGCCGGATCTCTGGGGGCGGGTGCGCAATGCGGTGCATGCCAGCCAGTACTCGGCGCAGGTAAGCGCAGCCGATCTCGAAAATGAGAAGTTAATCGAACAGGCGAGCCTCGCGGAATACTTTTTCGAGATTCGCGGCCAGGATGCGCTCATCCGGCTCTACGACGAGACGATCAGCGCCGACACGCAGACGCTCAATCTGACCCAGGCGCTCTATGATACCGGGATCGGCGACTATCTGGCGGTGGCAGAGGCACAGAGCACGCTGCAAAGCGTGCAGGCCGAAGCCACCAACCTGACCATCTTCCGCGCGCAATATGAGCATGCCATCGCGGTCCTGGTAGGAAAGGCTGCCCCGGATTTTTCCGTTCCAGTGCGTCCGCTCACTACGGCGCCTCCGTCCATTCCCATTGGCCTTCCTTCCGAACTGCTGGAGCGCCGCCCAGATGTTGCCGCAGCGGAACGCCTGATGGCTGCCGACAATGCGCGGTTGGGCATCGCTTACACCGCCTTCTATCCCACGCTCACGCTTTCTGTCGCTGGCGGCATGCAAAGCTCGCCCTTCACCCGTTTGCTGGATTGGCCGAGCCGCTTCTGGTCCATCGGTCCATCGATCTCGCAGCCTCTCTTTCAGGCGGGTCTCACCTCTGCGCTGCATCAATACGTCGCGATCTATAACGCCGACGTCGCCAATTATCGGCAGACCATCCTGACCGCCTTCCAGCAGGTAGAAGACTCGTTGACAGCGACGCAGGTGCTCTCCACCCAGATCCAGCAGCAGCAGCAAGCCATCGCCTCCGCGCAGAAGGCCTATGACCTGGAGATGGTCCGTTATCAAACGGGCGTTGACCCCTACCTCGACGTGGTGGTCCTGCAGAATACTCTGCTGGCCGACCAGCAGGCCCTGGCTAACCTGCAGGTGGAGCAGATGAGCAACGCTGTGCTGTTGGTGGAGGCTCTCGGCGGAGGATGGGATCGAACGCAACTGCCAACCCCGAAAGAGGTCTCCGCGAATCCTCCAAAGGCGGATACGCGCATCCAGCGGTAACTCGCTTATCGAGAAGTTACTGTGGCGGCGCAGACCCCCCTGGATCGCGCTGCCGCATCCGTTCCTGCATTCGCTGCTGGTCCTGCTCGAACTGCTTTTTCTGCTCATCGCTCAGGATGGCTTCCATCCTGCGATCGAAGTCGCGGCGAAGGCTCAACATCCTGGCCATCCGGTCTTCGCCCGACAACGAGGAGTCGGAGCGCAGCGCTTCTATCCGCTTCTGCCGTAATATCAAAATTGGCTTGATCTGGCTTTGCTGATCGGCGGATAGATTGTAGCGCTGCGTCATTCTCGCCAGTTGCTGATCGGCATTCATTGCTCCTTGAAGCGCGCCGGGGCCCGGGTTGGGAGGAGGCGCCAGGGTCTCTGGGGAGGATCCGGGTTCCCGGGTCTGCGAAAATGCACGGGCGCCGCAAAAGACGACGCCTGCCGTCAGCGCGCCGCTCAATACCAGACAAGTTACCGGCTTTTTCATGGGGCATCTCCTGCGCTCGATTCCATGCGCAGCTCTGCACGGAAGCCGGCCGGAGCGGTGGCCCGGCCGCGAGATTCAGTTTAGACCCCTCTATGGCCTCTGGTGTCCCAAAGCCAGGCGCAGACCGGCGCGGAAGGTAAACGGGAGAGCGGGATAGCCGACAGGACCGATGTGCTGGTTGTTGGTCAGATTGTTGAGCTGGATGTAGACCCCGATATCGCGCGTGAACTGGTAGCTTCCGCCGGCGTCGAGTTTGGCATAGCCGTAGTCGAGGTTCCGGTTGGGTAGAAGCAGCGAGTTGCCTCCCCAGAAATCATAGCCCGGCAAAAAGGTTGAGTCGTCGCTGCGGCTGGCGAAGGAGCCGGTGAGCTGGCCTCCCCATCGTGTGCCGGTGTAGTTGATGCTGAGAAAGCCGACGTGCGGAGGCCTGCGAAAGGGACGCGCGCCGCGCAGGGGCCCGAATGCGCCAATCGGCAAGCCGGAGAACGACGGCGCGGGACCGCCGGGGGGGCCGGTATTGAAGGAGGGCTGCAGCGCGTCGGAGCTGAACGAGCGCTGCACGACAGCATCGAGATACGTATAGCCGCCGCGCAGGAAAAGATCATGCAGCATGCCGTATTCGATCTCGCTCTCCATTCCCTGTGCGCGGAAGGCCTGCGAATTGAGGTCGATGCCCGGTCCGTTGATCAGGTAGCTCTTCAGCACGCTCTGCTGGGCAGCACTCAGACCAGGCAGCAGCGCCGGAACCTCTGTAGCAGGGACAGATTCGATCTGATTGCGATATTGGTTATGAAAATAGCTGACGCGCAGCGCCACGCGCTCATTGAAGAAGCTCTGCTCTACCCCTCCCTCGTAGGTGCGCGAGTCCTGTGCGCCGATGGGCGAGACATGAAATTGCCGGATGGCCTGTGCGCCGCCCTGCTGGCCGAGCAGGAAGTTATAGAGCGATCCGAATTGATCTTCGAGCGATGGCTCCTGATAGCCGTTGGCGAAGTTGAATTTTATCTTCGTGCCGCGCGCGACGCCCCGGCCGGGACGGACAGGGTAATACGCCAGTCCGATGTGCGGCGTGCCTACGGTGCCAAAGAGCTGGTTTTTTTCTACGCCGCCGCCCAGAGTGTAGTAGACGCGGTTGTGGAAGTCGCCCTGGATCTGCGCGGTGTAGTCATAGTTGGCGCGTTCCACGGTCTGGTCGATGGCGTAGGCCGCGGACTTCTCCGCACCGCGCTCATCCTCGAAGCGAAAGCCGAAGAGGCCGCCGATGTGCTGGGTAAAGCTGTAGTTGCTCTGGAAATAGAGCTGGTCGCGATTAGAGACGAGCTCCAGACGATTGGGAAAGACGCCGGCGAAGCTCAGCACCGCCTGCCCGCTGGTCGAGTAGCCGTTCGCTCCCCGGATCACGGTCGCATAGCCGTAGTAGTTGGTCGAGGTATACCCGTCGACCGTGGTGGTGATGGGTATACCGGCAGCATAGAAGTTGACATCTTCTTCCCGCTTGCGAGCCATCCCGTAGCGCACCATGTTGTGCCAGGCCTCCGACGTCTGGCTGTCGATGGTCCCGCTCAGGTACGTATCCTGGTCAGACTGCTTGCCGGCGTTCGGGATGCCATAGAAGTCGATCGGCCCGGGCGTTCCGGAGGCTGAGTCGCTGTTTCGCGCAGTGACGCGAATCTGAGTTGCGGCGTTGAAGGCATACCCCAGGTTCCCGCTGGCGGTATCGTCGTGATACTTGTCCATGGGAAGATCATTGTTGCTCTGGAAGGCGGAGAACCCTCCGTAGTAGTCGATCTTGTTGTGCGTGCCGCCGAGTTGCAACTGGTTGCGAAAGGTCGTGAGGTTCCCGTAATCGCCCTCGTAGAACAAGGACGGGAATGCAGTGCTGCCGCGCGGAGTACTCAGGTTGAGGACGGACGAGGCAGCATCCGATCCGTAGAGCACGCTGTTCGGTCCACGGTAGAGCTCCAGCTTCTCCACGCCCATCGTGGACACGTTGCTCAGGTCGAAGACGCCGCCGATATCGTCGATCGGCACTCCGTCGAGGTTCACCTGATTCGAGCTCGAGCTGCCTCCGCGGACGAAAAGCGAGGCCAGCCCCCCGTATTGGCCCTGCTGCACAAGAAAGACGCCGGGCGACTGACGGAGCGGATCTACAAGGTCGATGCGGTTGCGAAATTCTGGATTGCGCTGAACGCTGACCGACGGGCCCAATTGCGCCTGGGGCGTAGGTGTGCCGGTTGCGGAGACGACGATCTCCTGACGGACCACGGCCGGCTCCATGACGATGTCTTCCTGATGGGCGTCCACCGGACCGGCGTAGAAGCTCTGGGTGCTGACCTGCTTGAAGGTGCCGGCGGAAGCGAGTACATAAAATCTCCCGCGGACGCTGGTGGTCAGCCGGTAGGTCCCGTCGTGCTGGGTCGCCGACTGGGCGATGACCTGGCTTCTGCTGACGAGCGCTACGGTGGCCCCAGCGATCGGAGCGCCAAGGGGATCGGTCACGGTTCCGTGGACTACGGCCGCGTAGGAGGAAAAGAAAGAAGTGAGAAAGATGCCGGCAGATAAGGCCAGCATGACGCCCAGGCGACGCCCGGACAAGGGACGAGCAAGCATGAAGATCTTTTTCCCCCAGGAAAGCATGGTGACCCCGGGAAGACTCGAACTTCCGACAAACAGTTTAGGAAACTGCTGCTCTATCCACCTGAGCTACGGGGCCACTCGTCGCAACATCGATACAAAACTACCTGTGCACAGTTTAGTTTAGAGCATTTGCTTCGCTTCCGGGCGATTTCCAGCATTTTCGTTCAGCGGGCCAGAAGGATCCATGGCACGGCGCGGCAGGGCAGAAGAGGATGCCGAGAGATGCCGGCTCCTTTAGCAAGGCTCTCCCGACCCGGAAGAGATCGCGCTCCTAATTACCTCGCTGCACGCCCGAAACGCCAAAAAAGAAATCCGGAGACGCCATTGGACGTGCGCAAAACGCTCTGCGGATAGTCAAGCATCGAGTGGCCTGGTGAAAAACACGCCGAACGATCCGATTGAAATGATCGCTTTTGCAGGCGAGGAGGACAGATCGAATTCTCAGAGGGCACGCCTCCAAGGAAATCTGAATCGGCTCAGCTGGAGAATCACGCGAACAAATAAAGAGTCACGTTAGCAAGTATCCACGAAGGTCAGAACGACGCTGCCGGGGATGGTGAGGATTCGGAATCTAACCTGAGACTTGGCCGGAGCGCTCATGCGATCTCAGGTGGTCATCGCCCGCTGCGCCCAAAGCATGTCCCTTCATCGTCAAATAAAACAGCAGCTCAACGCGGCTAGATACACCCAGTTTTTCAAATGCCCGAAAGAGATAATTCTTTACCGTGTGTTCGCTGAGGGCAAGCTCGCCGGCGATGGCCTTATTTGTCAATCCGCGCGCAGCGCATTTAACGGCTTGCAACTCGCGTCTGGTAAGCGGCGCAGACGTGTCATAATTAGAAATGCTTGGAGATGGAATCGTCTTGAACGCCTCCAGCAGATAGCTCGTTTCAGTTTTTCCAGTCCAGATTCCACCGCGACCTACATGGTCAACACATTCCAGAAACTCCGTCAACGGCTCTCGACGGCAGAAAACGCCGCGCGCTCCAGACCGGAAGGCATTGATCACGGACTCTCTGTTGACTTCGTTGAGCAGCAGGACGATGAGGATCTCAGGATTTTCTCTATGCACCGCTCCAGCTAAATCCAGACCTCG
>DASYYO010000414.1:0-11708 GCA_035933805.1 Acidobacteriaceae bacterium
CGCTAGGCTAGGTTTACGTTATGGAGCGCCAATCCCACCAATTGCTTTGTATAGGCTGTGGCCTGACCATTTTGCCGGAGGAGGTGCAAAGAGACTTTCGCTGCATCGAGTGCGGCGAGCTCTTTGAGGTGCATTATCCAGCCTGGAGTCCCGCTCTCCAGGCCGGCCCGGGTTCTGCTGTGGAAGGCGGCCCGGAGTGCCGCAAGCTGCCCAATGCCGGGGCCCTGCGCTGGTTGTGGCGCGAACGTCTTCAATCCAAACTTCCTCCGGACCGCAGCGGAGTGTGGCGCTTTCGCGAGCTGCTGCCCATCCTTAACGAACCCTATCAGGCGGTGACGCTCCGCGAGGGCAACACGCCGCTGTACAAGCTCTTCCGGATTGCGGAGGAACTGGGCCTGGAGCAGCTCTATGCCAAACATCAGGGCATGAATCCCACTGGGTCCTTCAAAGACATCGGGATGACGGCGGCGCTCTCCGTTGCGCGTGAGCACGGATTCCAGTGGGTGGCCTGCGCCTCCACCGGCAATACCTCGGCGTCGATGGCCGCCTATGCGTCCCGGGCCCGGATGAACAGCCTCGTCCTGCTTCCGGAAGGCAAGATCTCCTGGCCCAAACTCTCGCAATCGATTGATTATGGCGCTCTGACCTGTCAACTGAAGACCGACTTCGACGGATGTGTACGCGTGCTGGCCGAGGTGGTGCGGCGCGCTCCGGTCTATCTTTTGAATTCAGTGAACCCTTACCGGCTGGAAGGGCAGAAGACGCCGGCATTCGAAATCGCCGAAGATCTGGACTGGCAGGTTCCGGATCATCTGATTGTGCCCGGAGGAAATCTGGCCAATAGTTCAGCGCTCGGCAAGGGCTTTCTTGAGATGCAGCATCTGGGGATCACCCGGAAGGCGCCCAGGATCACGGTGATTCAGGCCGAGGGAGCCAACCCCCTCTTCCTGAGTTTCAAAAACTCCGGAGGAGAATCGCTGGAGCCGGTCGAGGCAAATACCCGGGCGACCGCAATCCGCATCGGCAATCCTGCCTCGTGGCGGAAGGCCGTTCGCGTCGTGCAGGCCACTGGCGGCTATTGCGAACAGGTGAGCGAGGCGGAGATCGCCATCGCGAAAGCGGAGATCGGCCAGGAGGGTATCGGGTGTGAGCCGGCTTCTGCCGTCACCCTGGCGGGATTGAAGAAACTCATGCGTCAGGGAAAGATCGCGAAGTCGGAGTCTGTTGTGTTGCTGCTTACCGGCCATACGCTGAAAGATTCTGACTACACCATCGACTTCCATCGCGGCCAGCTCCTTACTGCGGAAGAGAGCCAAGGTTGGGAGAGAGAACTGGCTGAGACCCGGCGCGCGACACGCGCTCTGGACGCATCTGCGGACGCTGTGCTTCAGGAGCTGGAGGCGATGATCCACGCATGAAGGCTGTGCGGCTTCAACTTCCGGCAACCTCTGCCAATCTGGGTCCCGGCTTCGACGCATTGGCGCTGGCTCTCGAGCTCTTCCTGGAGATTGAGGCTGCCCCCGCTCCTGCGTTTTCCATTCATGCGACAGGACGAAGCGCCGAGATCTGCGGCAGGCTCGAGAAGAACCTGCTAATCGAGACCTACAGCAGCATCTTGAGTGCGGAACGCCGGCCAGTGACTCCGCTGGCGATTCGCATGAAGAATGACATCCCCTTGGGAATGGGCTGCGGTTCCTCGGCAGCTGTGCGGCTGGCCTCTGTCGCACTGGCGGCGCATTTTGGCGCTCTCTCCTGGAGCTCGAACAGGATTGTCGAAGAGGCTGCACGGCTGGAAGGACATCCGGACAACGTTGCCGCCTGCTGGTTCGGCGGCTTGACGATCGCCGCCGGGGGAGAGGCGAATCTGGCGACGGTTTCCCTCTCTCCGCCGGCAGACTGGCGCGCCACTCTCGTCCTGCCCGAGCAGCCTGTGGAGACCTCCAAATCCCGGGCTGTGCTCCCGGAGAGCTACTCCCGAACGGACGCGATCACCAATGTACAGAATGTGGCCCTTTTGACGGCTGCCTTTGCGCTGCGGAGAGCGGATCTGCTGGTCCTCGCTACCCAGGACGCGCTGCACCAGCCCTACCGGATGGATCTCTGTCCCCTGTTGCCCGCGTTGCTGCCGCTTGCAGGGAGAAATGGGGTTCTCTCGGTTACTCTGAGCGGGGCAGGTCCGGCGGTGCTGCTGTTATCGACAGGAGATTCGTTCCAGCTGGACCGCGAGATTCGCCAGTATTCGCAAGTTGTTGGCCCCGTTGAGATTGTTGAGAGCTGTCTGTGGGGCGAAGGCGCCAGCACGAATTTTCTCGGCTGAGTAACCATACCCCCGTTACTATTTTATTACCTAAGTTTCGTTTACAGCGGATCGGAAAAGCCCTATTTTCGCTCCGTGGGCAGTTCTGGGGGAGGGCTGCTCTAGCGCTCGTGGCCTGAAACGGCCGCGGGCGCTTTTTATTTATGCTCTTATTTTCAAAGGGATTTTCCCCCGTGAAAGTGGCAGAGCTTGACGTTTCCGTCGTTGGCGTCTGCGACTTTTTTCCCCTCCCGGCATCCATTCATATGAGTCTGAATGCTATGCTCTGCAAGCCGGGGCAAGAAAGCACGCGGGCAGACTCGACAGCGGCTTTCGAGCCTGGCTAAGGAGGAACATGGCAGGACAGGCAGTGTTTGAAGTAAATGATGCAACGTTTGAGAAGGAGGTCCTGCAATCGGAGCAGCCGGTTCTGGTTGATTTTTGGGCCGCCTGGTGCGGCCCGTGCCGCGCCCTTGCGCCGGTCGTAGATGAAGTGGCGAACCAATATGTCGGCAAGCTCAAGGTGATGAAGATGGATGTCGACAGCAACGCTGCGACTCCGATGCGCTATGGGATTCGCGGCATTCCCGCTTTGCTTCTCTTCAAAGGCGGCAAGGTGGCTGAGCAGATCGTTGGATTCGTGCCGAAAGATACGATCGACAAGAGCATCAACAAGCACTGCGTTTAGCAGCGACCAAGTTCGGCGTTAAAAGATCCTGGCCTGAGGGCCAGGATCTTTTTTTGCTCGGCGCCGCATAAAAAACGCAGCTGTCTTTTTCGGAAAGACAGCTGCGTTTGAGAAAACATTGAGAGCAAATTACCGGTGGCCGCCTCCACCGCCGTGGAACCCGCCTCCACCGCCGTGGAACCCGCCTCCGCCGCCGTGAAATCCGCCGCCGCCGACGCCGCGGCCGGCATATCCTCTGTAGCCCATGCCTCGGCCATAGAATCCTCGCCCATACATTCCGCCACCATAGAATCCCCCGCCATACATGCCGCCGAAGTATCCGGGCGGGTAGAAGCCCCATCCAAAGGGACTCCAGAAGGGATCAGCTCCGATGAATCCATAGTCGAACGCGAAAGGATCCCAATACCATCCTGGAGCAAAGCCCGCTGCCCCCGCGTATTGTCCGGCAATCTGCGGATTTTCCTCCGACAGATACTGGGAGCGCAGATTGCTCCAATCGTAGAGCTCGCCTTGAGCCGCGTGGGTGTTGAATGTCTCCGGCTTGGTGGTCTCGCCGGAAGCGAGCTGCAACTCGTGATGGCCTTTGAGAACCACCCACTGGTTGTCGTCTTCGTGGACGGCAGCCTTGCCTTTGAACACCATCGCGGTTTTGTTATTTGCGTCGAACTCGTAAAGGCCGGTCTTCAGCAGCTGGGTGGAGACTCCGCCATTTACGATCTGAACGTCGTTCTGCGAGTAGATCTCATCAACCTCGACCGTTGCCCGGCCCCGCTCGAGAGCGAGCTGAGTAAATGTAAGGTCGGGAGAGAGCATTTTGACCGCGCTATTGTCATCAAGGCGAAGGAAGACGCCCGGCGTCAGCAAAAGCTCGGCCTTCCCCTGGCCGGTCGAGAGCACTTGACCTGGCTCGAGCTCGGCAGATCCAATCGACTTGGAAGTAACGGGCTTGTCTGCAAGAGAAACAGAGCCCTCCACATAGTTCAACGTTCCCGGACGGGCCTGATCTGCTGCAAACAGCGGCGAACACAAAGCCGCCAGGCCAAATAGCGCGAGCGCTTTGACCTTGATCGTCATATTCGTAACCTCATACCAATTAGATGTACGAAGTCGCGAAAGGATAGCGAATGTGCGCTGCGCAGCCGCCTGGCAGGGACTTATCACTAACTTTTGCGGAAGGAAACCTTCATCTGCACTTTGAAGTGCAACTGTGGCTCTGTTTCCCAGGCAACCCTTTGCCCGTACAAACGACCGCCGGAAACGGCTGCGGAGCTCTCAGCAGCTAGGAGCACTTGCGGAGAATACCAAGCACCCGCCCTTGAATGGCAACCTGAGACGCCGGAACGTAGATTGGCTCCATCTCAACGTTGGAGGGCTGCAGGCGCACGGTAGCTCCCTCGATGTAATAGCGCTTGAGGGTCGTCTCGCTGTCCCGTACGAGGGCGACAATGATCTCGCCCTCTCGCGCTGTGCGCGTGCGCTCGACCAGCACATAATCGCCATCCACGATGTGTTCATCGCGCATGGAATCTCCGCGAACCTGCAGGGCGAATACCTCCCGGTTTCCGATGATGTCGCCGAGCGAGATGCTCTCGCTGATCTCCGAGGTCTCCACCGGAAGACCGGCAGCGATGCGCCCCATCAGAGGAAGACGTTCGGATTGCCGCGCCTTGCTGCGCGGCGGCAGAACGTCGATCGAGCGGCTGCGATTATGAGCCCGCTGCAACAGACCCTTCTTCTGCAGATTCGTGATGTGCTTATGCACCGTAGCCAGCGACTTGAGATTCAAGCCGCGCGCGATCTCTTCAAAGGACGGAGAGTAACCGTTTCGCTGAACAAAGCCGGTGAGGAAGTCGAGGACCTCTTTTTGTCTTCGGGTCACGGACATGCCCACCAGTATAGCGAACAAAAAGCGAATCGTGGGAACTTTTTTTGTGCGCCCGGCAGAAGGGGACTTTTTCCCATCCGGCATGGCCAAGCGGAGCCGGATGCGCGCGGGAGCGGCTCAATTTCGTCCGTAGACAGAGAGGACGTTGGCCGGCTCGTGAACGAATGGAATCGGCGAGGTCCGGCCGGGCGGAGGTTATGCACGCTCTGCGGCGCTCATCCTCCGGAGTTGCGCGCCGGCAATTTTGCGCTCATCCCGGTTGCATTGTGAGGTTCCATTTTGGGGCACCACGCGGAGCGCTGTCCCGTGATGATACAGCCTCTACGATTTGTCCTCGCTCCGTCTTGTTATCCAATGCAGGGCGCGTCAACGTAGAGATGTCACTCGATCCGAGTTGCTCTGCTCTCGTACAAGGAGGCCAAGGTGTTCAATGACAAAGCCCGAAAATGGGACACCCGTCGCCGGAAGAATCCGGCAGCCGATAGATTAGGAAACAATTATGGTGTCATTAGGGATGGAGTGTCCAGCATGGTTATCGGCAAGGATCAACGGATCGTTATGCTTCTCTCAAGGAGGCTGTGACAAAGAAGTACCGTGACGCTTTGTGCGGACTGCGCGATTTCGAACGCGCCTCCAGCCACGGCGTCCCATTCTGTATCTCGGTGTCTGCTCTGCTCCGGGCCTTCCGGATTGGAGGCTGGCATTCCGCAACGCACAACCACAGGTACGCCGGATGGGAAACATGCAAGGACTGAGAAGGCTTCACAAGAAGCCCCAGCCAGGGGTTCTCGCAACGCAAGAGATTTCTTCTGCCGTACATCAGGTCTCCGGTTCTCTCGACAGCGCAAGGGAGGTTCGATTGGGGGTGTCGTCCCCGGTCTCCGAACAGCCTGGCGCCCGCGCATACACCGCAGAACAAGAGCAGTTGATGATCGATCACCTTCCGATCGTCCGCTTTATTGCCCGGCGCATTCATGAACGTCTGCCGCAGCATGTTTCGATCGACGATCTCGTCAGTGCAGGTGTTGTGGGGTTGATGGATGCCTTCAATAAATTCGATCCTGCCAAGCAGGTTCAGTTCCGCAGCTATGCTCAGTTCCGCATCCGCGGCGCAATTCTCGATAGTCTGCGCACGCTCGATTGGAGTCCGCGAGAGCTGCGGCGCAAAGGCAGGGCTGTCGAGCAGGCGATTCAAACGCTAACGGCGCGGCTTGGACGTCCTCCGGGGGAGGCCGAGATCGCTCTCGAAATGCGCCTGGGTCTACCGGAGTATCAAAGTCTGCTCGGCGAGCTTCGCGGCCTCGAGATCGGCACGCTGAACGCCGAGCGCATGGAGGACTCAGGAGAAGAGGAGTTGGCCTACCTGCCGAACCGGCCGGAGGATGACCCGCTTTTTCGCTGCCTGCATGGCGAAATGCGGCAGAGACTGGTCGATGCCATCGAAGAGCTTCCCGAGCGCGAGCGTCTGGTCATGACGCTCTACTACTATGAGGAGCTGACGATGAAAGAGATTGGGATGATCCTGGGGGTGGTGGAATCCCGTGTCTCTCAGCTCCATTCCGCAGCCGTACTCCATCTGCGCGCTAAACTTGCGGATCTGGCCAGGCGGGAGCGGACGGGGGTTCGGCAATAACGATCCTCCCGCTTCCTTCGCTCTTTCTTCTTCTCCGGCGGCGAGCGCAACAGAGGCGGCCGCGCATTCTGCCGTCCTCTGGCCCTCCAGGCGGATCTTCGGCTGGGACGTTGGCAGCTCCAAAGTCCGGCCCTTGGAGCTGGCCGTTCCACACACAAAAGTGATCGAGATGTCTCTTTTCGATGCTAGGCTGTAGGGGCAAGCTGCCGAAGGTGCTTCCCTTGGGTATTACAGCATTCGGACGGGCGGCTGAAGGGGATGCAAAACTCGTGCCCAAACGAGAGCTCAGTTCAGCGAACCGGAAGCCGAAACAGGCCGCGGCGCCTCGCGCGCCTGCCTCGCCCGCGAGCGAATCGTCTCCCATTCTTGAGGAAGACGGCCTTGCCAGATCGAGGAAGATCGCCGGATTGCGCGCGGCCGTCGCCAGTGGCGCCTATCAGGTCAGCGCGGCGGATCTGGCCGAGAAGCTCATTGACTCCATGCTGCGGCGGTGACTTCCCCGGCCGGGACCATTTTCGCGTCCCGAGACTGCGCAGGGCAGCGAGCTGCTCCAAACCATCCCTCGCTGCACGCTCTCCCTTCGAATGTCCCTCGCCAGATGCGAGTAAACCAGGCCAGTGAAGATGCCCTGGACTCCCGGTATTCTTCTGGCGTTCGTCATCTCTTCGGTTGCCCGTCCGGGGCGGCCCGCAATCGCGCTCGATATACTTGACCGAGGAGTCCTGCGATGCTGGCGGCGATCCGTTTTCTGTGGAATGCGACGAAGGGGCACCGGCTGACGCCGTGGCGCAGCGAATACCTTAAGTGGCGGATCGAGACCTATTCCGGGCGAAAAGCCGAAGCGATCGACGCCCGCGCATTCTTCGAGTTTCTTTGGAGGGAGAAGATGCAGCTATTCCGTTTTCTCCGCTGGATTGGCGACTTCGAGTCCCGCACTCGGATTCCTTCGTGACCAGAGCAGTGTGCCTCCGATCGCGGTTCGCGGCCGATTTCCATCAGGGGCGGCGCGGAGAGCGATCCTCCGGGGCGGGAACCATTCTTCGTGCGGCGTTGCTGCTGCTGTTCCTTTCTGCATTCGCGCCGGCACAGGAGACCGGACCGACCATTCATGTCGAGACCTCTCAGGTGCTGGTTCCCACGCTGGTAGAGGCTTCCTCCGGCGAAGTTGTGTACGGTCTCGGCCCAGGCGACTTTCAATTGACCGACAATGGAGTGCCCCAGGCGCTCCACGTGGATGACGATCTGGACAGCGAGCCGGTCTCGGTGGTGATAGCAGTCGAGAAAGGGCGCATGGCGGCGCTCGAATTCGACAAGATCAATCGGCTGGCGCCGTTGATGGATCTCTTTCTGGGAGACGGGCAGAGCGAGGCTGCCCTGGTTACTTTCGACTCCAGGCCCCACACCGCGACGGAGTTTACCAGAAATTCGGATCTGATCGGGCGCGGGCTCAGGCGCATGGAGCCCGGCGACGGAGGAGCCGCAATTCTCGATGCCGTCGCCTATTCGGTGAACCTGCTGGAAGGGCGGCCCAAGAACTACCGCCGCGTTCTGCTTTTGATCAGCGAGACGCGAGACCACGGCAGCACCCAGGTGAGACCGCAGCGGCTGGTCGAGGAGATTGGCAGCAGCAACACGCTGGTCTTGAGCGTGAGCTTCTCTCCGTCCAAGGCACTGCTGCTCAATGATCTCAAAAACGGGGGCCAGACCGCCGGGGTAGGAGACCTTCTGACTCCGCTGATGATGGCGGTTCAGGCGGTGCGCAAGAATGTGGCTCGCGAGATCGCGGTGATGAGCGGCGGCGAATATGCTCCATTCACCACCGAGCGCGCCTTCGAAGACCGCATCCAGGAGGTGTCGAAGCATGCCAGAAATCGCTATCTTCTGAGTTTTCGCCCGACTGACAACACTCCCGGGCTGCACACCCTCGATGTCCGGCTTACAGCGAATTACGCGGCTCGCGTAGTGGCGCGGACCAGCTATTGGGCGCTGGGGCCCGAAGCCAGGCAGGGTACGCCCGCTGAGCCCTGAGCTCTGAGCCGTGACCCGTGAGCTGCGGACTCTCGAGATCCGCCGAGGGGAATCTGGTGGCTGCCTCTGGGGCAGGAGTTCCTCAAGGGATTGCATCGCCTTTGCCGGCCATGCATCCAAAGACAGACGCTATAACCGGATCCGTGAAAGTTTCTTGTCGTAATACGCTGGCCAAAGTCCGCAAACGCCCTCCTCTCTCGTAGGGTGGAGGAGGCAGGCTCTGTAAAACCGGCGCAGCCAATCCAACAATCCAACGATCCGACAGGAGCAGGAAAATCGATGAGTAAGACTGTGAAGCTCGAAGCAAGTGACGGGCACCAGCTGGATGCCTATGTGGCCACACCGCAGGGCGATCCGATTGCGGGCCTGGTGGTTGTGCAGGAGATCTTCGGCGTGAATGCGCACATTCAGGCTGTGACGGATGGGTTTGCCAGGCAGGGCTTCTATGCCGTGGCTCCGGCGATCTTCGATCGCGTGGAGAAGCGCGTGGAGATCGGTTATGACGCCGCGGATATGCAGAAGGGAATGAGCCTCGCGCAGAAGCTCGATATAGGAAACGCGGTGAAGGATGTCGACGCGGCCCTGGGCTACGCGAAGAAACAGACAGGGAAGCCGGCCATGGTTGTCGGCTATTGCTTCGGCGGCACGCTTGCATGGTTGAGCGCAGCGCGGCTCTCGCCCGCTGCGGCAGTGGGCTACTATGGCGGCCAGATCGCGAAGTTCACAGCGGAAGAGCCGCATTGTCCCGTCATGCTCCACTTTGGGCGGCAGGATAGCCACATTTCCGCCTCGGACGTCGAATCGGTGCGGAAGGCCCACCCCGAAGTGGAGATTTATCTGTACGACGCCGGACACGCCTTCAATCGCAACATAGGGAACAGCTACAACCCTGAAGCCGCTGCGCTGGCTTTTGAGAGGACGCTGGAGTTCTTCCACAAGGTTCTTGCGGGTGGCGCCTCCGGTAAAGCCCCGAAGTAACGCTGTCGCCGGCGCTTCATGAGCCGGAGGGTTCAAGAGAACGGAGAGAAGCCGCGGCAGGCGCAGCCCTGCGTCCATCTGGGCAGCGGCTTTCTTCCGCCTCGGGTCTTAAGCTGTAGGGATAGTCGGAAATTCTGAAGGTCGTCGCGCCTTCTCTTCTGTGTGGCGATCGCCAACCATGTGCCGCTACCGGCGGGCGGCGCGGTTGAATTTCAGGTTGAAGCCGGGAAGCGGAGAGGAGCGGGAAGACGATGGCCGGTACAACGACGGAGTCTCCAACTCTCGAAGGCCATTTGGCGGCCGTGTGGAAGCCGAGGGTGAATCCGTGGGTGATTGCCGCCACGGTGGCTCTGGCGGCCTTCATGGAGGTGCTGGACACTTCTATCGCCAACGTCGCGCTGCCGCACATTGCGGGGAGCCTGGGAGCCAGCGAGGACCAGAGCACCTGGGTGCTGACCTCCTATCTGGTGGCGAACGCCATCGTGCTGCCGATGGGCGCGTGGGCAGCAAGCGTGATCGGGCGCAAGAGCTTCTTCATGCTCTGCATCATGATCTTCACGGTAAGTTCGTTCCTGTGCGGAATCGCGCCTACGCTGGGCCTGCTGCTGATCTTCCGCGTCTTTCAGGGAGTAGGCGGAGGTGGATTGCAGCCCATGGCGCAGGCCATCATGGCGGACTCGTTTGAGCCCAGCAAACGCGGGCTGGCCTTTGCGCTCTACGGAATTGTGGCCGTGCTGGCTCCCTCCATCGGACCCACTCTGGGCGGCTGGATCACGGACAATTACTCCTGGCACTGGATCTTCTACATCAACATCCCGGTAGGCATTCTGGCGCTCTCTCTGACTCAGCGCCTGGTCGAGGATCCTCCCTACAACAAACCGGATCGCAGAAATTTCTTCCGCATCGATTACATCGGCCTCGCTCTCTTGATCATCGCCATGGGCGCCCTGCAGATCACGCTCGACAAGGGCGAGGAGAAGGACTGGTTCGGATCGCACTTCATCGTCTTCTTTGCGATCACATTTCTGTGTTCGTTCGCTGCGCTGATCCTGTGGGAGTTTCGTGTCGATCGGCCCCTGATGGACCTGAGTCTCTTCCGGCAAAAGAACTTTGCAGTCTGCGCCTTCCTCATGCTGCTCACCGGCGGCCTGTTGAATGCAACTACCGTTCTGCAGCCGCAGTTCTTACAGGAGCAATTGGGCTACACCGCTACGATCGCGGGATTGTCTCTCTCCGGCGGCGGATTGGCCCTGCTGTTTGTCATGCCATTGGCAGGTCAGGCGGTGAGCCGCTTTCCTGCGCGGAATCTGATCGCCATGGGTTTCGGCGTATTCGCCTTCTCTTACTTCTTTACGGCGACCCACCTCAGCCTGCTGCTCAGCTTCGGCTGGGCCTCCTGGCTGCGCGTCATCCAGGTGGCGGCGATTCCCCTGGTGTTCATCTCCGTCACGACGGCGGCGTACTTCGGCATGCCGCCGGAGAAGAATAATCAGGTCTCGGGCCTGATCAACTTCGTCCGCAACATCGGGGGAAGCATACTCATCTCTCTGACCGGGGCGCTGGTTACCAATCGGGGACAGTGGCATCAGGATCAGCTCAGCAAGTACCTGGCGCCGGCGGACGCCAATTATCAGCACCGGGTGGATGCCTTCCGCGGCGTCTTCGACTCGAGCGCAGGGAAAGAGAACTCTCTGGGGCTGGCGCGAGGAGAGATCTACCAGCAGCTCCAGCAGCAATCCCACGCCCTGGCCTATGTCGACACATACTTCGTTCTGGCGTTCGCCGCGTTGCTCATGGTTCCCCTGGCCTTTCTGCTGAGGAAGAACCGCCCCGGGGGCGAGCGCGCGGTACTCATGGAATAACCCCGCCTCAACGGATTTGGCTTTCGCGCGCCGCGCTCTTATGATGGGCCCAACCCATGAGCCTAGAGAGCGCAGCAGTTCCCGGGCTGGACGCGAGTTCTGAGCGGCTTTCCTCGCGCTGGCTTACCGCCGCCGCGTTGGGCTGGTTTCTTCTTGCCATAGCCGTGCTGCTTCTTCTCTATGCCCGCGTCCTGAATATGACCCTGGATGGGGACGTTCACGATTGGGCCAGCACCAACTGCATGACTCAGGCCCGCTCCTTTCTGGAACTGGGTCCGTGGCGAACGCACTTTGTGCCGGTGCAGAACAACCCGCCGCTGGGCCTGGATCCGGACGTC
>DASYYO010000428.1:0-1541 GCA_035933805.1 Acidobacteriaceae bacterium
CGCCGGCGCGGATGCCATGAAGCTCCACGCATGGCAGCAACTGACGTCCGAGTACGCAAAGCAATTCGACACGGAAATTCCCGGTTCATCGAAACATTAAAAAGGAGGAAATCATGGAATCCACCATGCAGAATCCGGCTCTCATCGCCGGCAGGGTCAACCCCCGAGCCCTGACCATTGCTTATTGGCTAATCACCGCGCTTTTTTGCCTGGAGATGAGCTTCACCGCGTACTACGAGCTGCTCCCGCAGGGCGCGCAGGCATTCGCGCGTCTGGGCTTCCCCGGCGGCTACTTCCGGTTCGAGCTTTCATTGGCAAAGCTGGCGGGGGTCGTCGTGCTTCTCATCCCCATGATCCCCGCCCGGCTCAAGGAGTGGGCCTACGCAGGATTCGCCATCAATCTCGTCTCAGCCGTGATTGCCCATCTCTCCATAAGTGATCGGCCGCTGGCGTTTATCCCCTCAACGCTGACCGGCGTGCTCTGGGCGTTCTCTTACTTCTTCTGGCGCCGGCTGCCATCCAGCCCGGCGCACCCCTGATCGCCGCCGTCCCTCTTGCCCGAAGGATCAACAGCCTGAATAATTGGGAACACCATGGCTGAAAAGAAATCTGCAAAGAGTAACGCCCCCCGCGGCACCGGCAAGCTGGCCAGAGGATTCACCGCCGACGAGCGAGCCGCGATGCGCGAGCACGTCGAGGAGCAGCGGGCCGAGGCAGGCCGCGCCTCACGTGGTGAGAATGCCGCCGGGGCCGAAGGCGATGTCCTCGCCAAGATCGCCGCCATGCCGGAATCCGATCGCGTCATGGCCGAGCGGCTCCACGCCCTTATCAAAACCAGCGCGCCGGCTCTCTCTCCGAAGCTCTGGTATGGAATGCCCGCCTATGCCAACAAGAACGGGAACGTCGTCTGCTTCTTCCAGGACGCGCGGAAGTTCAAAACGAGATACGCCACGCTCGGTTTCAGCGACAAGGCGCGCCTCGATGATGGCAACATGTGGCCCAACGCCTACGCCTTGAAGGAACTGACACCTGCTGAAGAAGCAAAGATCGTCGCGCTGGTAAAGAAAGCCATCAGCTGATACTCCTGGCCACCCGTCACCACTCCCTCGTTCTCCGGCAGTACAATTGCGCTGCCGGCAATTCATACATTCATGCGACCGGCGGAAGCTGGTGAATGTGAGTCACGAACGCGTTGTTTACCCGATCCGGGAGCACTCCGAAAGAAGATTCCGCGGAGCTCTCCTCTGGATTGTTATCGCCATTCTCCTCATCCTCTTCAGCGCACGAACCGCCGTCTCCTATTACGTCGATTCGCTGTGGTTCTCCTCGCTCGGTTATCTGGCCGTCTTCTGGAGAGAGCTGGGCTTCGAATGGCTGGCCTTCGGCATCCCCTCTCTGCTGACGTTCCTCATCATCTTCGGATGGGCCACCGCGCTCAGGCGCGCTTGCCGCGGCGAACTCGAGAACGCAGGAACTGTCGTCCTGGGCAGCCGTACCTTTGAGCTCCCCGTCGAGGCGGCGTTGCGCATCGGCTCGCTTGT
>DASYYO010000445.1:0-19027 GCA_035933805.1 Acidobacteriaceae bacterium
GGCCCCGTGTGGCTGCCGTTGGGGAGCAAAGCGGAGAGCAATTCTGGCGGGCGTAAACGCAGCGGAAGATCCTCGACGGCAAGGGCCACGCGAAAAATCACTGCCTTTATTGTAAATGAAAACCTGTGCGGAACGATGGCATGCGGGTGGCCCGAAGGCTCCTTCGCGGGGCCTCCGTCGCAGCCGAAAGACCTCGTCCCGGCCGGAACCTAAAATACTCGTATTTCCCGCCGGACCGCTTTACTTTCACGGAATTGGCGTGCTCCACGAGCGGGTTTTATGTTGTACAATATGCAAGTCTCCTTGCGGAGTATCTTGCAGGGATAATGTTCGGTGTGACAACATACGCGCTGCCCCCGGTTGAGCTGCCGTCTTCAACCCAAATTTCCGTTCCTCACCTGTTCTGGAGAAGATCTTTTGAAGCCATCCGTCAATCGCCGCAGATTTATCAAGATGCTGGGCATGAGCGCCGGAGCCGGCGCGCTCGGGACCCAATTGAGCGCCCGGACCAGGAAGCGCCATATCCAGGTCGGTCACACCGGTATTACCTGGTCGAATGGCGAGGTTGAGCTGGCGATCACCAGTGTTGGAAGTCTGGGGTTCTACGGCTTCGAGACCTTCGGGGAAGTTCTCACCAAGTGGGATGCGCAAGGTGGTCTGGAGCCTGTCCTTGAGCAGCATCATCTCCCTCTGATCTCCGGCTACTGCACCTTGAACCTGGTCGATCCGGCCAAACGGAAGGACGAGATCGATAAGGCGATAGCCTGGAGCAAGCTCATCCGGAAGTGCAATGGGCGGGTCTTTGTTATGGGCCCGAACCAGGTGAAGCGCGATCAGTACGATTTCGCGGCGAATAAGGCGAACATAGTCGCCGCTCTGAATGAGGCTGCCAAGGCCATCACCGATCAGGGACTGACTCCAGTCCTGCACCAGCATACCGGCACGTGTGTGGAGAGCCGTGACGAAACCTACGCCGTGCTGGACGCGGTCGATACCAGGTATGTGAAGTTCGGACCGGATATCGGCCAGCTCACCAAGGGCGGCGCGAACGCCGTCCAGGTGGTGAAGGACTTTCTTCCCCTGGTTCAGCACATGCACCTCAAGGACTACAATGGCAAGGATCCTCACCTGCTCGGCTACTGTCCTCTTGGTCAAGGAGAAGTGAACATTCCTGCCATCCTGGACCTGATGGAGGGCAGAAAGATTCATGGTATGGTTATGGGTGAACTTGATAATGACCCGAAAAATCCATCTCCTATCCCCCCCGTGGAGTTAGTCACCAGCAGCAAGAAATATCTTCAGACGCTCGGAGTGGTATTTCGAACCTAGGACCGGATTTCGCTTATGCCCGAGAACAAAGCTCGCCAAGTTCCATTTATTCAGAGTCTGGACCGCGGTCTGACCATTCTTCAGGCAGTTGCTCTTTCCAAGCAGCCTGTCTCCTTAGGCGAGCTTACGGAGCTGTTGGGCATCGATCGAAGCAGCGTCTTCCGCCTGGCGAATACGCTGCGGCGGCGCGGGTTCCTGGCATGCCCGGCGGGCAGGAAAGACTACATCCTCGGATCGTCCATGTGGAGGCTCTCTCACCGGTACGACTGGGGCAATATGCTGATCCGCGTCGCCAACCAGCACCTCAAATTGCTCGCCTCGCAGATCAATGAGACAGCCCACCTGGCGATCCGGGAGGGAAAGTACGCGCTCTTTATCGATCATGCTGCAGCGAGTAACGTCATCGCCGTGGCCGGGCAGGTGGGCGAGCTGGTTCCGCTCTACTGCACCGCGCATGGCAAAGCTCTGCTGGCCGATGCCGATGAACGCGAGCTGCGGGCTTTGTTCGGTTCCGGCCACCTCCGCAGATATACCAAGAACACCATGACCTCGATTCAGGAGCTGAGCAAGGACTGCAGCCTGATCAAGAAGAGGGGATTCGCAACCGACGAGGCGGAGTATGCCGAAGAGCTCCGCTGCGTCGCCGCTCCTATCCGCGTCGACAATGACGTGATCGTCGGCTCGATCGGCGTCTCCGCGCCGCTCTCCCGCTTTACCAAAGAGCGGTATCGCGTCTCCTCCGAGCACGTATGCAAGGTTGCCCAGGACATCGGCATCCTTCTGAGCAATGCGGATCAGGCCGCCGACCGCGAGCTGGACAACTCCGCTGTTGAGTTCGTCTAACTCGGCCTCGTTCTCGCCCGGAGCTTCAGCGACTGCCTCGCTTTCTGCGCCTCCGCGCCTTTCGTCCCTGCCTTGGACTTGCCTCTTCATTGTGTTACCCTTGCAATCGTGGTTGCGCTTAACGCAACTGGATCTCCTGTTGATGGACTCCATGCGTCCTGCCTGAGCCGGTGAAAGGGCAAAAAGAGCCGACCTTCTGCGAGCAGATACTTTGACGGATAATCCGGTCCTCCATTTTGAAGTCGATAAGTCCTCCATCCAGTACATAGGCAGCGATCTCCAGCGTCCGGAGTGCATCCTGGCAGAGCCCGATGGAACCCTCTGGGCGGCCGATGCGCGGGGCGGGGTAGCGAAGCTCACCGCCGACGGCAGGCAGGAGATCATTACTCAGAAGCGCTCCGATCATTTTCAGGGAGTCGAGAGCGAGGCCAGCAGGTATCTGCAGGGGACGCTCCCGAACGGCCTGGCCTTTGCACGCAACGGCGATATTCTGATCTCGAACTTCGGCACCGACTGTCTCGAAATCATGACCCGCGAAGGGGAGACGCGCGTTCTCGCCGACAGCATCGAGGGCGAACCGATCGGCAAGGTAAACTTCGTTCTTCGCGATTCGCAGGACCGCATCTGGATCACGGTTTCGACCCGGATCAAGAACTGGATGCACGCTCTGCGCACGGATCTGCCCGATGGCTACATCGCCCGCTACATCGACGGAAAATTCCGCATCGTGGCGGACGGATTTCGCTTCACGAATGAAATCCGTATGGATGCGAAGGAAGAGTTCATCTATGTCGTCGAGACTACGGGCGGCTGTGTCAGCAGGCTGCGCCTCGGCAAGGATGGCAGCTTATCCAACCGGGAAGTCTTCGGTCCTTCGAGCCTGGGTAAGGGCGCGTGGCCGGACGGCATCGCCTTTGATCGCCTGGGCAACCTTTGGGGAACGACGGTCTACTCCGACAAATTGTTTGTTCTGACCCCGCAGGGCGACCTCCGCGTTCTGCTCGATGAAGGAGACCCGCAGAAGGTCGATGCGCTGGAGCAGGCCTTCTTCAAGAACGCCGTCAATGAAGAGGTCTTGTTCGCCACCGGGCAGGGGATTGCGCCCTGGATGGCAAGCGTGACCTTCGGCGGCGCGGACCTCCAGACGATTTACATCGGATCGCTGAGAGGGAAACAGATTCCTTACTTTCGAGCGCCCGCGCCGGGGCTCCCGATGGTTCACTGGAACGAGGCTCGCAGGCGCTAAGCCAGGCCCTGATCTCCCGCGTGCGCGGGAGATTGCACGTCATTTCTCGATATCCGGCAGCATGGAAGTTCCTCGAACCGGTCATGGAGCCGTGTGAACTGCCGTTGGAAACGATTTTTCAGAAGGAGATTCGGCAATGCTAAAAGAGAGCGTTCAGTTGGCAGCAAACTACATTGGCGGCGAGTGGCAGCGCAGCCAGTCGTCCGAGACCGTAGAGATCGTCAATCCGGCTACCTCCGAGGTGCTTGCGGAGGTAGGTCTTGCAGGAGCTTCCGACGTTGGCGCCGCGGTCGCCGCCGCTTCCGCGGCCTTTCCCGCGTGGCGCCGCACCCCTCCGCAGGATCGAATTCAATATATGTTCCGCTTTCGCGATCTGCTCCTGAAGAATATCGAGGAGCTTGCCCGCAGCATCACTCGTGAGAATGGCAAGACGCTGGCCGAGGCGAAAGGCGAACTGCAGCGCGGCATCGAGAACGTCGAGGTCTCCTGCGGAATTCCTTCCCTCATGCAGGGCTATAACCTGGAAGATATCGCCAGCGGGATCGATGAGATCATGATTCGCCAGCCGATAGGCGTCACGGCGGCCATCACTCCGTTCAACTTCCCGGCAATGATTCCGCTATGGTTCATGCCCTATGCGATTGCAACTGGAAATACCTTCATCCTGAAGCCCTCCGAGAAGGTTCCGCTCACCGCCCGGCTGCTTTTCGAGCTCCTGCACGAGACCGGACTGCCCAAGGGAGTGGCCAATCTCGTCGTCGGTGCCAAACCGTCGGTCGATGCTTTGCTCCACCACCCCGAGGTCCGCGCCATCAGCTTTGTCGGGTCCACCCCGGTCGCCAAGTATATCTACGCCGAGGGATCGATCCACGGGAAGCGCGTGCAATGCCAGGGCGGCGCAAAGAACTATGTGGTCATCATGCCCGACGCCGACTTTGACATGGCGGCAAAGATCGTGAGCGACAGCGCCTTCGGCTGCGCCGGCCAGCGCTGCCTGGCTGTCTCCGTGGCGGTCACCGTCGGTGACGCCTCCAGGAGCTTCAACGACCTGCTGATCCAGAAGGCATCCGCCATCCGGACAGGCAACGGCCTCGAACAGGGCATAGATATGGGGCCCGTGATCAGCAGCGAGAGCAAAGCCCGCATTCTGCGCGTGGTGGAGAAAGG
Organism: Acidobacteriaceae bacterium; assembly: GCA_035933805.1. Lineage (GTDB taxonomy): Bacteria > Acidobacteriota > Terriglobia > Terriglobales > Acidobacteriaceae > PALSA-350. The sequence continues at coordinate 4,586 of DASYYO010000445.1, forward strand.
CCTCAACAACGGCGGCAAAGTCCTCCTGGACGGACGCAAAGGGCCCGCAGGCAGCGGGGAGAAGCATAACTTCATTTCGCCCACGGTGCTTACGGCGATTGACGAGAGCAACGAATTGACGACCACCGAGATCTTCGGCCCGGTGCTGACGATCAATGAGTCGACAACACTGGATGACGCCATCGCGGCGATCGCCCGAAATCCCTTCGGAAACCAGGCTTCCATCTTTACCTCCAGCGGTTCGGCAGCGCGTAAGTTCCGCTACGAGGTGCCTACCGGGAACGTCGGCGTGAACATCGGCGTCGCTGCCCCGATGGCGTATTTCCCCTTCAGCGGATGGAAGAACAGCTTTATGGGCGTGATGCATGGCCAGGGCAAGGACGCAATTGAGTTCTATACGGACAAGAAGGTCGTCGTCGAGCGCTGGCCCAAGGAGTGGTCGAGGAAGTTCTAACCCGCGCTTTCGGCGTCGCACACTCTGAAAAGGGCGTGCGACGCCGATGCGCCGGTCGTCCGAATGGACGGTAGACCACTATGGTTCGATCCCCTCCGGCTCTGTGCCTCGCAGGGATTTCGGTTGAAGGCGGCGCTCGACTCGTGGTCTAGTGTCAGGCATGATCTCTTTCAGGTTTTCTGCCGTCCCTCTCAGTCTCGCCCTCATGGCGATGAGCGCGCCCTCGGCTCTTGCGTGGCAGACCACCGCGCAGGCCGCTCCGCAAAAAGATTCCTCCTATATCGACGGGCAGGGTACGGCGCACGTGACCCGTGTGGTCCCGCTGCCCGCAACCGTCAGTCCGGAGGCACGCAAAAAACTGGCCCGGCCCAGCTCCGATGCTGCGCCGCGGCAGTCTCTGGCCGAGCGGCGCGCGCAGACAGATGCTTCCGCGATGGCGGATGCCAAGGCCTATCGGGCGCTCTATCCGGTCAGGATCACGTCCTCGACGATTGCCGGAATCCCCGTCTCCATCGTTACGCCGGTAGAGCCCATTCCTGGGGACAAACAGGACCGCGTGCTGATCAATGTCCATGGCGGAGGCTTCACGACGGACTCCGGATCCCTGACCGAGTCGATCCCGATCGCGCATCTGACACGGACCAAGGTCGTCTCCATCCTCTATCGCCTCGCCCCCGAGCATCCCTTTCCCGCCTGTATTGACGATACCGTCGCCGTCTACCGCGAGCTGCTCAAGACCTATAAGCCGCAGAATATGGCGCTCTATGGAACGTCCGCCGGGGCGATCATCACAGCGGAGGCCGCGGTCCGATTCAAGCAGTTGAACCTGCCGCTCCCCGCGGCTCTGGGAATCTTTACCGGCTCTGGAGACTTCAGCAAGGTGGGCGATTCTCAGGCAATGTACACCGTTCGCGGACTTGCGGGGCATTTGGAGCCGCCTGTGCCCGGCGCCTCCTGGTTGAAGGACTACGTCGGGTCGACCAACCCGAAAGATCCCGTCCTTTCGCCGGTCTATGCCGATCTTCACGGCATGCCGCCGACGCTCTTTGTCACCAGCACGCGCGACCTGCTGCTGAGCGGTACCTCAAACCTGCACCGCGCCTTTCTGCACGCCGGCGTCGCAGCGCAACTGGTGGTCTTCGACGGACTCAACCACGCCTTCTGGTACGACGCCTCGCTGCCTGAGGCGCGGGAGGCGGACGAACTGATGGCGAACTTTTTTGATGCCCACGTGGGAAGGCCGAAGACGCGGTGACCTGCGCTGCAGGGGGTCTCTTCAGATCTCCATGCACAGACGAAGAATCTCGGGCCCGAGCTTCTCCGCTTTCGCCGGCCCGATTCCCTGAAGAGTGAGCAACTGCGCCAGGTTGGTTGGCCGCGCCGAGGCGATCAAGCGGAGCGTATGGTCGTGCAGAATGAGGAAGGGGGGCACGCCGGTCTTCTTTGCCGCGGACTGGCGCCACGCCTTGAGCCTTTGCTCCAGTGCCTGGGCTTCCGGAGAGAGATCCACCGGCTCGGAGCCTGCCGCGGATTTACGCCGCGCCGCCGGCTCTGCCGGTTTGCGGGATGAGGGTGCGGCAGCCTGCGACGAATCCTTGATCAGCAATTCCACCGACGCATTGGAGTGCAATGCCTCACCTTCTTCTGTCAGGCTCACTCTTCGATAGGGGATCGACTGGCCGTTTTTTTCGAAGGAGGCGTCTTCGATCGCGATCAGTCCTGCACGCTTCATGGCATCCAGGAGTGCTTCAAAGTCGTTCCGGCTCATGCCCTCTTCTGCGCAGTTGTCCTGATGCAATCTTCCGGCCGACCTGGTCCGCGAGGAGCGCAGGGAATCGAGCACAGTGCACAGCACTCTTCGCTCCTGCCTCGTCGCGGAGCGGAATCGTTGTACGGCGCACTCGCCCGGATTGCAGAAGTCACATAGACCGCACGGCCGCTCACCATCTTCAAAGTCTCCAAAATGCCGCACCAGCCCCGACATGCGGCATCCTGTTCCCTCAGCGTAGCGGCGAACCAGCTCCATCTGCTTGCGGCGATGACCGGCCTGGGCGGAGTAAGGGTCACGCCAGAGATTCTGTCCTTGCCGCGCGTTCCCGGAGAAGTCCACCTCAGCCCCTCCGTACGCATAGAGCTTTTCGAGCGCCTTGTCGAAGTCCTCCGCCTCCATCTTCAGGGCTTCGCGAAGCTCCTCGCGCGGCCTGGGTGTGCTGCCGAGGGCCCGGAAGAGATTCGTCAATGTATCCAAGGGCGGATAGTCGCGCTTGAAAAAGAAGTCGTGCGTTCGCTGGTCCGCGTAGGAGTGCATGAGAATCGTGCGGCTGTTCCGGCCGTCGCGTCCGGCGCGGCCAATCTCCTGGTAGTAGCCTTCCAGGCTTGCCGGGAGCGCGGTATGGATGACGGTTCGCACATCGGGCTTGTCGATGCCCATGCCGAACGCAATGGTGGCGACAACCACGTCGAGCCGCCCGGCGAGGAACTGCTCCTGCACTCGCTCCCGCGTCTCCGGTTCCAAGCCCGCGTGGTACGCCGCGGCGGGCGCATGGGAGGAGAGTTCCGTGGCCAGAGTCTCGGCGTGCTTGCGTGTCGGCGTGTAGATGATCGCTGGCCGCCGCGCCGGCTCGCGCAGAAGCGTGCAGACAATCTCGTTTCGCCTGGGCAGCGAAACCTCCACGACTTCGATGGCCAGGTTCTCCCGCCGGAAGCCGTGGATAAACCGCGCAGGATTGCCGAGCTCGAGCTGTTCGGCAATGTCTTTTTGAACCAGCGGTGTCGCGGTCGCAGTCAACGCCATGACCGGCGCGGGACGCAGCGACTTGAGGTGGTGACCGAGCATCCGGTAGTCCGGGCGGAAGTCGTGGCCCCATTGCGAAATGCAGTGCGCCTCATCGATGGCGATCAGGCTGGGCTTGCGTTTTGCCAGGAGTTCGGCAAACCCGGGTACCCGCAGCCGCTCCGGAGCGATAAAGAGGAACTGAAGCTGCCCCTGGAGATAATCGATGCAAGCCTTGCGCGCTACGCTTCGTTCGAGACCCGAGTGGATGCGGGCAACCGGGAGTCCCAGCGCGGCCAGCTTGGCGGCCTGGTCGTCCATCAATGCGATCAGCGGGCTGACCACCAGAGCCGTGCCGCCTCGCGCGACCGCCGGCAGTTGATAGCAGAGAGATTTGCCGGAGCCGGTGGGCATGACCAACAGCACATCCCGGTTATCCATAGCCGCCTGGCACACCGCCTCCTGGTTTGCGCGAAACGAGGCAAACCCGAAGACGCGCTGGAGAGCTTCATGCAGCAGCCGGGATTTTTCCGAAGGGGTCATGCAATCAGTCTCAGGCATTCCAATGCGCCGCTTCACCGTGAGGGCGAGCCGACGCGCCGGATCGATAGGGCTCAGAGAACTCGGCTTGCGCGGAGTCGCGTTTGAAAGCAGCTTTCCTAAGACAAAACGGGAAGGAATCGGGGCCGAGTGGGCCGAACTCCTTTCTCTTCTCCGGCGTTGGTGGCGTGGCTCAGAACGGAAGCAGGTTGCCGCTCCCGTCAAACGCCATCTCCGCGGCCTCTCCCCCGAGCGAGAGATCTTTTCTTCCGTGCGCCTCCTGAGCAAGCGGACCGGAGACGAGCATACGGTCCAGGTTGAGCGTATCGACGATGCGCACGATCCTCAGGTCATCCGGCTGCGGAGCCACCAGAGAGGCGAACGCATTCCTGAGAGCCTCGCGATCATTGTCGTAATAGATGGGGATCTTCGCCGGAAGAATGCCGAGGGAGGTGATTGCGTTCATGTAGGTGTATTGCAGGTTGAGCGCCCGGACGACCCGGCTGGTGGTGAAGTCTGCCAGGCCAATGCCAATGCCGTTTCCTTTGGTCGCTTCCGTAAGGTCGCGAACAAAAATCCGGAAGATCTGAGGATGCATGGAGCTGTCCCGCTTGAGGGAAACGCTGTAGCCCAGAATGCTTCGCCCTATCACGTTCGTATCCATACCGGTTCCGCTGATCTCTTTTCCGATCTGGTCGATGATCAGCAGATCGATCTCCTGGAAAGGCAGGCTGGCCATGAGCGAGCGCGCCTTCAGCAGGAGCTTCTCCTCTTCGTGAATGATTTTCGCCGCTTCTATCACGCGAAGTTCCGCAGTCTGGTGGTGCTGGTCTTCGATGATGGCAACCCCGCAGAGGACGGGGGCCGCCTCCAGAATTACCTTGGCGAACGCGCGAATGACGGCCTCATGTCCAAGGCGGCTGGCTGCGCCATGGGCATTCGCGGCGCCTGCCTGTTTGCCGAACCCGATGGTGAGCATCTTCTGCAGCCCGCTGCCCAGGTCTCCGTGGAAATCCGTATGCGGTTTGACGCGATTGATGACCACGATTCCGTCCGCCTGGAGCGCAGGCAAGCTGAGAACGACATCCCGCCCGTCGGGAGTCGTGCCGATCTGCCGGACCTCCATGCTGGTCTCGAAGGGAACTCCCATGGCTTCCCGAGTCACGCCGTACTCGGCCAGGACCTTCTCCTGGCCTTCAGCGGTTGCGCCGCCGTGGCTTCCCATCGCAGGCAAGATAAATGGCTGGGCGCCCGCGCCCTTCAGGATCTCGAGCGCCGCCTTTACGATCGCCGCGAGGTTCGAGATGCCCCGGCTGCCCACGCCCACGGCGATTCTCATTCCGGGAGTAACTTTGGCCAGGACCCCCGAATGCGCGAACTGCTCCCGGAGCACGCTGGGAAAATCCAGGCTCGGCGATGCCGGATAGTGCTGCCTGAGTTCGTGCATCCTGGGGAAGTGATCGGCGTTGTCCATTCCGGCAAAGCTCCGTTTCCATTGCAGCGCGCGCTGCATACTGGCGCGGACTGCGAACCGTTCATGAGGTTGTGTTCCGGGCTGGTTCGAAGGAACGGGAAAGCCCGGCGTTTATTAGGATCAGCTGCCCCTTGGGATCAGGGGGTACATAGGATCATAGGATGGCGAAGGAAAGCTTGCCAAGCTTAAGCGCGGCTGGTGCAGACGGAAAGCAGGCGGCTGCAGGCCCCACACTCACCGGACGGGGCATGCCTGCCGGTCTTCAGCGGGTCTCGGCGAGTTCCCGGTCCGCGAGGGAGACCGCCTCCATGAAAGATTTCAGCTTCAGCGGATCGAGCCTTCCTTCCGTGCGTACGGACGAACAGAGGTCGAGGCAAAACGGCCGGACGGTTCGGATCGCGTCGCCTGCGTTCTCCGGCGTAAGGCCGCCGGCAAGGAACACTGGACGCGGACTGAGTGCGGCAAACCTGGCGCTGATGCGCCAGTCGTGAACCTGGCCGGTTCCCCCAAGCAGAGGCAGGGCCGCTGCCGGCCGGCCTGAATCGAGCAGGAAAGCATGTACGTAGGGAGCGTAGACCGGAATCAGATCAAGCGCCTGCATGTCTTCAACATGGATCACCTGGACGCGGCGGGTTTTCGGCAGCAGAGCCGGAAGCCTTTTCGCCTCGGACGCCGCGAGAGGCGACACCATTTGAACAGTCGACACGCCGGTCGAGGCGACGTGCGTGGCGATGCGGTCAGCGCTGGTTTCGCAGGTAAGCAGAAACGTGGCCACCGGCGGAGGAACGAAGGCGGCGATCGTGGCGACGGTTTCGTCATCGATCACGCCTGGGCCGGATGGCATCGCCGCCACCAGGCCCAGGGCATCCGCCCCGCACTGAATGGCGATCTGGGCCTCGGCCACCGAGCCGATGCAGCACACCTTGACTCGCGTTCTCATTGGTTGACTGGATCGATAGATCAGAGAGCCTTGCCGGTCCTTGAGGGAGCCTTCGCTGCATTCAGCCTTGCGCCAGGCGCCAGCTTAGGGGAGCGCGGCGTCTTAGTATCTTTCCTACGTCTGGCCTTGACCGGCGGATCGGGTTGCGCGGCGTCTTCCTCATTCCCCTTCTTGCGGCGATGGCCATTCGCCTTTGCGCCGATGCGCGCGGCGGCTTCGATCGACTGCGCATCTTCGGCCAACTGCAGATGACGCGCCATGGCCGCCTTTGCCTGGCCGCTGTCCTTGGCGCGGATCGCGCGGAAGATCTCTCCATGCATCTCGGCGGCCTGTTTCAGGTCGAGCGACTTTTTGACTGCCTCATAGCGGTCGTCATAGATCGCTGCGGTGATCGATTCCATGAAGGCGCTGAGAATGGGATTGCCGGCCGCCTCCGCGATGATTCGATGAAAGCGGATGTCGTGGATAAGAAACTCGCGCGCGTCCTCCAGCGCGCCGTACATGTCGGTGACCTCTTCGGCCATGGCAGCCACGTGATCGCGGCTGCCTCGCTCCGCCGCCAATCCCGCCAGGCCGCTCTCGAGCACCCGCCGGGCCTCGAACATCTGCCACGGCTTCAGCCCATGCAGGGCGCTCAGCAGACTCAGGGAAGACTCTCCGAGAGCCGGAGGACCCTCCGCCACGAAGGTGCCGATACCATGCCGCACCTTGAGAACTCCCATCGCCGCCAGAAATCCGATTCCCGCCCGCAGGCTGGCCCGGCTGATTCCCAGATCACGGGCAAACTCGCGTTCCGCGGGAATCTTGTCGCCCGAACACAGCTTGCCGCCCTCGATCATTCCCCTGACGTGATCGACCACCTGCATGGCCAGCTGGCTTTGCGCTTTTTCTACCCGCGATCTTCTCATCATTTCGCTCGCTGAATGCCGTGAAACACGGCTTCGGCCGACGCCTAAAGGCAATTGAAGGTTAGCACGTAGCATCGATCCCTCTCCATCTCGCTCCAACTGGCAAATAAGCGCCAGGTCACCATCTATGGCCGGGCCAAACCTAAGCATTGACTTGCGGGAGTCCTCGGGAGAATGCACAGACTGCCCACTTCTGGTCAAGTGGTATGACCAGATCCGGTCTTCTATCTCCAGGGGTGGAACGACAATCCTGTAAGACGAATCCGACGGGCATAAGGACGCAGAAATCTTACCGCTCTCGAATCCGGCCTGGATCAGCCGGTTTCCTCCGTCCCTGCTTCCGGGAAGCGGTCTTGACACGCCAATTTCCCGGATGGTACCACTAGGTCTGGCTCGGATGCTGGTCTGACCTGTTGCAGCCTGCCCCTCAGCCGTTCCCGCTCTCTCCCGATCCAGTTACCCTATCGGCGCAACCCAACCCGGACGCACTGAAACGATGAATCGCTGAAGAGATCGAAGCCTGGCGAAGAGCAGCAAGGCGCCTGGGCGTTGACTCCTTTGGCCAGACGATCCCGAACTCTTCTTGAGGAATGTACGAATGACCAAACTTCGCAGGGAGTTTCTAAAGCTTGCCGGCAGCGGACTGGCCGGAGGGGCAGCCGCGGCGATCCTGGCTCCCGGAGCCCACGGGCAGGCCGCGCCGATGCCGCCCGGCAGCGCGGATTCCACCTTCGACGTGAAGCGTTACGGCGCAAAGGGCGATGGCTCGACGATCGATACGGCCGCGATCAACCGCGCCATCGAGGCGGCAAACGCCGCCGGCGGCGGGACCGTCCGATTCCCGGCCGGCGTCTATGCCAGCTACTCCATCCATCTCAAAAGCAATGTCGCGCTCTATCTTGAGGCCGGCGCAACCATCCTCGCCGCGGAGGTCCCCGAAGGAGGAGCCGCCAGCGGAGCCAGCTACGATCCCGCGGAGCCGAACGCGCCCTGGGAGTCTTACCAGGACTACGGGCATAATCATTGGCACAACAGCCTGATCTGGGGGGAGGGCCTCCATGATGTGGCGATTCTCGGCCCCGGGCTGATCTGGGGCAAGGGGCTGAGCCGCGGCGGCCGGGAATTTCCGCGGGCCGAAACTCCCGGAATGGGAAACAAGGCAATCGCCCTCAAAAACTGCCACAACGTCCTCCTGCGCGACTTTTCCATCCTTAAAGGAGGCCACTTCGGCATCCTTGCGACCGGAGTCGACAACCTTACTATCGACAATCTCAAGATCGACACGGACCGCGACGGCATGGACATCGATTGCTGCCGCAACGTGCGCGTCTCCAACTGCAGCGTCAACTCGCCCTGGGACGACGGGATCTGTCCCAAAAGCTCCTTCGCCCTGGGGTACGCCCGGGCCACGGAAAACCTCACCATCACCAATTGCTATGTCACCGGAGCCTATGTTCTCGGCACCACGCTGGACGGGACGTGGAAGCGGTGGCCGCCGGATTTCAAAGTCCCTCCCACCGGCCGCATCAAGTGCGGCACCGAGTCAAATGGCGGGTTCAAGAACATCACCATCTCCAACTGCGTCTTTGACGGCTGCCGCGGCTTTGCGCTCGAATCGGTCGACGGCGCCCTGCTCGAAGACATTACATTCACCGGCGTCACCATGCGCGACTGCACCAACACGCCGATCTTTCTTCGCCTGGGAAGCCGCATGCGCGGGCCGGCTGGAGTTCCGGTCGGAACGCTCAAGCGGATCATTATCAGTAATGTCGTCAGTTACAATTCGATGTCGCAGTTCGGGGGCGCCGGATTGATTCTGGGAATCCCCGGCCACCCGATCGAAGACATCAAAATCAACGATCTGTATATGGAGCATCGCGGCGGAGGAACGAAGGCGATGGCCGCCCATGTGGTCGAGGAACAGGAGCAGGGATATCCCGAGCCCAGCCGCTTCGGGGACATCCCCGCCAGCGGATTCTTCGTCCGCCATGTGAATAACATTGAGTTCACCAATGTTGAGATCGCCTGGAGCCAACCGGATGCGCGGCCGGTCTTTTCCCTGACCGATGTCAATGGCGCTGAATTCTACCGCCTGAAGACTCCAAAAGGGCAGAGCAGCCCCCTCTTTGCGCTGCACAATGTGGAGGATTTCAGCGTCATGGCCTCTCGCAATCTCAAGGACATGCGCCTGGACAAGACTGCCGAAAAAGTGATCTGATTCCGCGATTCCGCTGCGCCCCGGGGATCTCCTTTGGAGCCCCGGCCGGCGCGGCCAGCCTGCCTCTTCGACGCGCGTGCCCGGCGAAGCCGTCTTCATTCCGAATTAAGCTGCGCTCCGTATTCTCTTCCTGACGACGCGTGCGGAGCCGTCAAGCAAAGGTGCTTCGCGGCACCCCTGCGCGTTCGTCTGTATTGATTGGATCTCTCGCAACAAGGAAGGAGAACATTATGCGCGTAAATTTCAGGGCGCTCTCGATGGCCGTGCTCGGCCTATGCCTCGCGGGATTGGCTTCCGCGGAAAAACAAGTCAACAAGTCCGACCTGCCGGGCCCCGTGCAAAAAACGGCTGAGGAGCAGAGCCGCGGATATGCAGTGCGCGGATATTCGGTCGATAAAGAAGACGGCAAGCTGGAATACGAGGTCGAGATGACCTCTGCCGGCCACACCAGGGACGTCACGATTGCTCCGGACGGGCAGTTGATGGAGGTGGAAGAGCAGGTCGCGATGGGTGCGCTTCCGGCGGATGTGCGAAGCGGACTCGAGAGCAAGGCAGGGAACGGGAAGATTACAAAAATCGAATCTCTCAGGAAACACGGCACGATCGTAGCGTACGAGGCCCAGGTAATGACCGCGGGAAAGCACTCCGAGGTGCAGGTGGGCCCCGATGGAAAAGCCCTCGACCATGAAGAGTAGGTTATCCGCCTGCGGGATGCGCAGACCGCAAGCTCGCTTACCCGCGGCCGGTTCTTCAGGGTCTCCGGGCGGGAGGGTTGAACCGGAGGCGAAGCGCGGCCGATAGACAGAAGTATGCAGCAAGCTCAGGCGGTCTTCGGCTTAGTCCATCTCTCCTGCCGTCCCTCAGGTTCCACAGCTCGCCTGCTCCGTCGGGCCCTGCTCACGGCCGCCGCGGCTCTGCTGCTGCTATGCCAGGTCAATCTCTTTCGCGCAGTCCTGCCTGATTCCTTGGCCGGCCTGGCGGACTTCCGGGCGATGTATTCAGCCGGCTGCATTGTGGGTACCGGGCACGCTGCGCAGCTCTACGACTACTCGTATGAACGCGATCTGCAGAATGAGGCCGCTGGGCCGCGCAAAGGAGCCCTGCCTTTTGTCTACCCGCCATTCGCAGTGCTCCCCTTTGTCCCCCTGTCTCTGCTGAGCTACCGTGAGGCATATTTTGTTCTTCTGCTGATCAATCTACTGCTGCTGGGCGCCGCAGCGGCGATCCTCAGCCGCCGGCTCCCGGCCCTCGTCTCGCTATGGAGACCGCTGCCCCTGGTCCTCTTTCTGACGTTTCTGCCGGTCGGGGTGGCTCTGGTGCAGGGGCAGGTCTCGATCCTGCTTCTGCTGCTCTGCTGCGGCTGCTACGTTTCGCTCCAAGGCGGCCGGCCGTTCCGGGCCGGACTTCTGCTCGCGGGTATGCTGATCAAGTTCCAGATCGCGCTGCCGGTTGCGCTGCTCTTTCTTGCCTGGAGGCGCTGGCGCTTTCTCGCCGGCTTCGTCCTCGGCGCAGCGGTCCTGGCCTGCCTCTCCTTGCTGGTCGCCGGCGCTGGCGGAGTCGCTGTCTATGCGCATAGCCTGCTCTCGATGGCCGCCGGGGTCTCGGCGCCCTCCGAGCAGGCCAGGCTGGGCATGTTCCCATCCCGGATGCCGAACCTGCATGGAGTTTTTTATGCGCTGTCGGGGGGAGCAGCCTGGGGGAACGGGCTCACGCTGGTCTCTTCCATTCTGGTGATGCTGCGAACGGCGGCGGCCCGCGCCTCGCTGCCGCGCGCTCTCCTCGCCGCTCTTCTGGTCAGCTACCATCTGCAGCCGCATGACCTCAGCCTGTTGCTGGTGCCGATCGCCGTTTTGATGGAGGCGGCTCTCGCTCCGATGAGCCTGCAGGATGGAGTCCGGAGCCGCGGCCGAGCCATAAGCCTGCGCGCCCTGGCTGGCGGGTTCGCGGTTGCCCTGCTGCTGCTTGCGCCTGTACCCTTGGTCCTGATCGCCCGCGGCCTCGCCTGCCTGCTGGCCATTCCGGTCGCCGGAATTCTGATGGGTGCCGAGGCCCGCGCGGGCCTGGTGGCGAGCCCGCACTAGCGCGTTTTTCCCGTGGGTTTTTCCATCTCACCCAGCATCTCCATCGCCTCCTTGAGATGAGCGTGGAAGTACTGCCGCATGAGGCGGAGAACCTTGTCGATGATCGGGTCGCGCAGGGTGTAGAAGACCTGGTTGCCCGCTTTCCGGTTGGCCACCAGTTGTTTGGCTCGAAGCACCGCCAGATGCTGGGAGACATTGGCTTGCTCCATCCCGAGCTTTTCGATGAGCTCTCCGGCGGAGAGCTCGCCGGCGCTCAGCAGCTCAAGGATCGCGATCCGGGTGGGGTGGGCCAGCGCCTGAAAGATGTCGGCCTTGAAGCGGCGTAAAGCGTCTTGCACGAAAGCCTCCGGATAGCTTCCATAGTATATTATGATATTCGAATCTAAGATTATAATGAGTGCCTTTTACAACATCGTGCTCGGCTATTTCTTCGGCTTTGCGCTTGGGGTGGGCTGCGCTCTGGCGGTCATGTATACGATCTACACCAACGGCTACAAGAAGGGGATTGAGCACTCCCTTCGCCAGGAAAAGCCGGAGCGTTACTATACAGTGCTGGCCGCATTGCAGAAGAAGGCTCTCCGGCAGTAGCCTGCAAAGGCCATCTCGGCCCGGATGGAGAGAGGTTTTCTATGCCGCGAGACGTGCGCTTTGTGGCCTGCGCCGTGTTTTCTGCGGGCGCGCTGCTCTGGATGGCGCTGTCCGTCGCCGCTGCTCCAGCCCAGACCCCGGCAGCCATTGAACCCGTCGCGGCTGAACCGGCCGAGCGGGTCTACGCACATGCCGACCCTTACATGAACAAGAGCCTGTTCGAGCTGAAGACGATCGTCCCCGCGCTCGAAGGGGTGAAAGGGAATCCGTCCCAGGGGCAATTGGAGCCGATCCTCAGCCGGACCGGGCAGGTCATCCAGGGGCAGGCGCCCAGGATGCCCGACCTGACGGCGCGCGAAAGCGTCTCCCAGGTGCAGTTTGCCGCGCCGCATCTCAGCCAGAACGGCGAGCAGGACGGCGTTACGCTGATGGGGGGAAGGGGCCGCGGTCCGCAACAGTCGCTGGTGCAATACACGATGGATGAAAAGCAGTTGGAGCAGACGCTCCATTCGCGCCTGCTGACCGGCTCCGCCTGGAGGGACTTCGATTACCTGATGCTCTCCCGTCCGTCGCCCGGCGGAAGCCCGATGTTGGAGGAGTCCAGGACTGATCCGAAGAGCCCGAACGGCGCGCCGGCGAAGATGGAAAAGAAGCCGCTGCACGGCATCGGCTTCGGCAGCCTCTGGCTGCTCTTCCTGCCCGACAATCTCCTTCAATCGAGCCATCGCCTGCTCGGCGAGCAGAAGATGTATGGGCGCGCGACCTATGTCGTGGCCTTCGCGCAACTGCCGGATCGGGTCAAGGTTCCCGGCGAGATCACCCTCCTCGGCAAAGCGTACCCGTTGCTCTACCAGGGTATCGCCTGGGTGGACCAGTCGACCTTCCGCATTGTGCGGCTGAGAACCGATCTGCTGGCGCCTCTTCCCAGCCTGGGAGTGCAGAGGCTCACCTCGGATCTTCGCTTCAGCGAGGTGCGCATCCCGGAGCTGGACCTGCCGCTCTGGCTCCCCAACGAGGTTGAGGTCGCCTGGCAGCAGGGAGATCAGCTCTTCGGCGAGATGCACCTCTACGCCAAGTACCGATTGTTCCACGCCACAGCGAAAATTGTGCCGCCTGCCTAGCGGCCTGCAAGCCAGGCGCGACTACGACAAAAGGTCAGGGAGTCCGGCATCCGCCGGGTTGCCTGACCTTTTGATTGCCGCGTTTATGCAACAGTTTCAGTTACGGGTGGGCGTCAGGAACATCGGGTCCGTCAGGCTGAAGACCACGGTCGAGTTCTCCGGAAGATCGACCGCGTGGGTGGCCATGAGCCAATGAGCGCCCATCAGGCCCGCACCCACTGCCGAGCCTACGGCCGCTCCCGCCGGTCCGCCGAAGTTGGCGCCGATCAGCGCTCCTCCACCGGAGGCGGCCGCGACCTCGACCAGCGTCCGCTTGGCATGGCTCTCAGGCGCGATGCTGCCTTCGCCAATCGCCTGCGTATCGGAGCCGAAGGTATCGATCACCTGGGCGTGCAGGTGGTAGTGGGTTCCATCGGGAAGGATGAACTCTTCGGGACGTAGATGAATCTCCGACCTGCCGCCGATGCGGCGTCCATATGAGGTGTGCACCACCTTGCCGCGCAGCTCCGAGCCGCGGGGCACCACAATCCGTCCGTCATGCATCAGGTTCTGCGTCAGCTTCGCCCGGAAGGGAGTGCCCGGCGCAGTGCCGTCGGCCAGGATCTCCTGCAGCATGCGCGCCTGGAAGACCGTGCCTTCGGGAAGGGCATTGGCCGGGCCGGGCACATAGGTCACAATCTGGGCATCGGGGTTGTCCGCCGCTTTTGCCGGCCGCGCCCTGAGCGCCGGACTGTCGTCCTCGCTGTCCGCGGCAACGGAGGTCACCATCAGCGCGGAATCGGGATCGCTCTCCGCCGCTGGCTTGGCCGCCGCCAACGCAGAAGGCTTGGGCGCCGGGGCCGGCTGGATTCTGGCAGCCGGCGGGGGCGCTGCTTCCTCATCGCTGGTCGTGATTACGTCGCTGGCCGGGGGCGTGGAGACGCCCTGATACGGGCTGGGCTTGGCCACCGCGACATCGGAATTGCCGGCCGGCGGATTGGCCGCGCTTTGTGCCGCCCAGACGGTCGTGCTCAACAACGCTGCTGCAATGGCAACAGCGGCTTGGGGCAATGGCTTGTTGCTCATAAGTTCTCCCGCTCGCGCCGGCGGTCAGTATCTCCGGCTCTTTCATTCTATGCAGGTTTCCGGTTGCCGGGCGGGATCGCCGCACACGCGGCATCATTGAAGTATCAGGAGGGTAATGAGGAAGCCATACGCATCCCCGATATGCCCGGCCATTGAGCGGCGCGTGCCCGCGTGCGGCGCACTGCACAGCGCAGCCTTTGCTAGAATCGGAGGGCATTCAATTCGTATAAAGCAGGCTCTATGGAGAGCTTCATCAGCGAGATCGCAGGGCTCGGCGGAA
>DASYYO010000480.1:0-10018 GCA_035933805.1 Acidobacteriaceae bacterium
CGCCGATCCGCCTGAGAGCGAAGGCGTCGTGCGCGTTGCGATGCCGGCAGGCGCTGCAGACCTAACAAACTAATCTCGTGCAGGTTCCGTCCCGGTGCCGCCGCTGCATTCCAAGGCGGCGGCATGTCGCGGACTCCAGCCAGCGGCTATACCTCTCAGGCAGTGTCCTTTGGGGTTGCTCTCTCGTCCATTGCCGCGGCCCGGCGCGCGGCGGAGAGCGCTTTCTCGCGGGCAATCCAGTTGTCCGCAGTCGCTCCGAGCAAGCACAACCGGGAGGGCCCGGCCTTCGATCGCAGCAACTTACCATCCAGGCGCGTTGGGAAGGCGGCAGCTCGCCTGCCGCAGGATGCTTTGCGGCAGAGGGAGGCATGTGCTACGGTCGAGAGCGAGGGTAGCTGTTTTGCAGTCCTTGCCAACGAATCGCATCCATGAGCTCTCGCCCGAAGAGCAAGCTGTCTACCGTCGTCTTGATCCTGCACGGCTTCCCCGCCATGTCGCGATCATTATGGATGGCAATGGCCGTTGGGCGGGCAAACGCAGCCTGAAGCGCTTTCTTGGCCATCAAAAGGGCGCTGAAGCCGTGCAATATGTGGTTGAAACCGCCTCCCGCATCAATCTCCCGTGGCTGACGCTCTACGCCTTCTCGCTCGAAAATAACCTGCGACGCCCCAAGACGGAAGTCAACTTCCTGATGCGCCTGCTGCGTTCCTATCTGGTCAGCAATGTGCAGCGCATGAACGATAACAACGTGCGCATCGCTTATATCGGGCGCACTCATGAACTGCCCAACGAGGTGCAGGAGAAGATGGCCTGGGCGGCGGAAGCGACGGCGCGGAACACCGGCACCGTGCTCACTCTGGCCCTCGATTACGGCGGCCGCTCCGAACTCGTAGACGCATTTCGAGCACTGGCCCGCGAGGCGCTCGAACGGAAGATCCCCCTGGAGCAGCTTGGCGAGGAAGATATCCACCGGCACCTTTACACAGCGCATATGCCCGATCCGGACCTGGTGATCCGCACAAGCGGCGAGCTCCGCATCTCCAATTTTCTGCTGTGGCAGATTGCCTACTCGGAGATCTACGTTACCGAACGGCTTTGGCCCGACTTCCGCGGCATCCACCTGCTGGATGCGATCGCCGATTATCAGCGGCGCGAGCGCCGCTACGGCGGACTGAACGAGGGGCCCGAGTCGGATGAGGCCCCGGTTCCACAGAGTGTCCTCGTCCCGCGTTGATTCCGCTTGATTCTCTTTCCTGCATCCTGCTCCGGCCGCCGCCGTTTCTATCTTCGCCAGCGCACTCTCTGACGGCGCGCAGACAGCCGGCCTTCCACAGTCCTCCGGCGGGTATTCTCAAAGCATGAGCGCGCAGATAAGAAAGCAGCCGGGACGATCGCGCGCCGGGAAGAAGGCGAAGACCACCTCGGGCTGGATGCGCTGGTGGCCGCTCCTTCTGGGCGCCGCCGTCACGCCTGCGGCGGTTAAGATCGCGGAGATTTTGCCCCTCACCGGAGCCGGCGGCCTGGCGCAGCTCCGGCTGCTCTACCCATTTGCCATGCTTCTGCGGCAGCATGCCCTGGACCTTCCGGAGGCCAGCCGGGAGAGCCTCTCGCAGGTCATGCTGTATGCCCAATTTCCCCTCTACGGACTGTATGCATCCATTGTGATGAGGTGGAGATCCTGGGGCGCGGCCCTGGTGCAGACGGCGGCAATCCATCTGGCAGGCTTTGGCCTGCTATGGCTGTTGACGAAGAAGTAGCTTATGACAACCGACGCGGTCAAAATCATCGAGTGTCCTCGCGATGCGTGGCAAGGCCTTCCCAAACAGATTCCCGCAGAGGTAAAGGCCGAGTATCTGCGCACGCTGGTCAACGCCGGATTCAAACACATCGACGCCGTATCGTTCGTATCGCCGGCGGCCGTCCCGCAGATGGCCGACGCGGAGCTTGTGCTCGAGTTTCTGGATCCTCCCGATGATGTCGAGATCATTGGAATCGTGGTGAACGAGAAGGGCGCGCAGCGGGCCGCGCGAACCGACGCCGTGCGCACGGTAGGCTTCCCCTACTCGCTCTCCTCTGAATTTCTGAAGCGCAACCAGAAGCAAACCCCAGAGGAGGCCCTGGAGGCATTGGAGTCGGTTGGAACGATCGCCTACAAGGAGGGTCTGGAAGTGGTGGCCTATGTCTCCATGGCCTTCGGCAACCCATATGGCGAGGCATGGGATCAGGACGAGACGATCGCCGCATGTGATCTGCTTGCCGATCTGGGGATCAAGCAGATCTCCCTTGCCGACACGGTCGGATTGGCGACGCCGGAGCAGATCACTTCTCTCTTCAGCGCTGTCTCGGCTGCAATCGGCCCGGTTGAAATTGGCCTGCACCTGCATTCGCGGCCCGGCGACGCAGCCCGCAAGATCGCGGCCGCCTACCAGGCCGGCTGTCGCCGGTTCGACAGTGCACTCGGAGGCCTGGGAGGTTGCCCCTTTGCGCAGGACGCCCTGGTGGGAAATATCGCGACGGAGGCGGCGATCGCCGAGCTTCAGCGCCTGGGGGCGCAATTGCCCCGCTTGCGATCCGTCGAAGGATTGCTGACAATGAGCCGTGCCGTCGCCGAAAAGTTCGGCGCAACTCCGCAATAGAGTTCTCCGCGCAACCGGTTGGGTGTGCGGGGAAGGCATCGGGGGAAGCTTTGAGCCTGGTGAATGTCGAAGAGTCGGAAGGGATTCACACGATTACGCTGAACCGTCCGGAACGCCGGAACGCGCTCAGCCTCCCGCTGATCAGGGACCTCATCCAGGCTCTCGAAGATGCCGAGCGCTGTTGCTGCGGTGCGCTGCTAATCACCGGCGCGGGATCTGCATTCTGTTCCGGCATGGATCTCGACGATCTCCAGGCGGGCGGCGGAGGCGAGGAATCGAGCACCGGCCTGCAGGCATTTTTGCTGCTCATGCGCCGCCTGTACGACTTTTCCAAACCCACGATCGCCGCAGTCAACGGGCCTGCCCTGGCTGGGGGGAGCGGACTGGCCATGCAGTGCGACTTCACGCTCGCCGCCGACCGGGCGAAGTTCGGCTACACTGAGGTAAGGATAGGGTTTATCCCGGCAGTGGTCTCTGTGTTCCTGGTCTCGATGATCGGGGAGAAGCGCGCCAGAGGCCTGCTGCTCTCGGGGCGGATCTTCACCAGCAAAGAAGCTTTGGATCTGGGGCTGATCACCGAAGTGACATCCGAGACGGAACTGATCTCGCGCTCGCGGTCGTTGGCTGCTTCCCTGCTGAGAAACAGCCCGGAAGCGATGCGCTCGATGAAGCAGCTCTTGAATGATTTTTCTCGAACCCGGCTGGACGCGGAACTGCGTCAGGCGATCGAGCAGGGGCAAAAGCTTCGAGCCCATCCTGACTTTCACGAAGGCATCCGGGCCTTCCTCGAAAAGCGTGATCCGGTGTGGCCCTCACGCAGACGGCAATGACCGGCATATCGCCGGATGCGCCACGGCAAGCTCCAGCCCGCGCGGGGTCCAACCGGGACATTCCTCCTCCGGCCTGAATGGACAGCCCGTACCGAGCGGGGGTTTCTGCCCGTCTCGAACGGCGCTGCACTGGAAATCTGGAGGCATGCATGCGGTTGCTCTATTTTCTCGTGGACAGCTTTATCAATACCTTCGGGATTACTAAGCCAAAACCGGAGCAGCAGCGCACCGTTGCCCTGGTGCTGGGCGGTCTTCTGCTGTTCTTCTTCGTAGCGATGGGAAGCGTGCTGGTCTGGATGCTCTTCGGCGTCCGGCGGTAAGGCTTCAGACGAAGTACTTTTCCTGCCGAAGCAGCCAGATCTCCCGGGATCAAAAGAGAAATTTGCAGGCACACTCCGCCGGCATGGAAAAGCCGCGCGGAACTTCAGGCTGGACTGAGGGCGCCGACTGGGGGTTTTGGTAACAGCTTCAGGGCTTTCCGTTTCCCGGAACGGCTTCCGGAGCAACGCTGCCATTGGCCAGATTCGCCTTCTTATGAAGCTGATGGTGGAGGCAGTAGAGCGCAAGCTCGAGGCGATCGGATACGCCGAGCTTATCGTAGACCTTGCGTAGGTAGTTCTTGATCACCTGCTCGGTCGTGCCCAACTGGTAGGCAATCTCCTTATTGCGCTTGCCCTGGGTGATGCAGGTAATGATGGCAAGCTCCTTAGGAGAAAGCCGCGGCTGGCTGCGGGGACTGGTGAGCGCGGTTGCCTGAGAACGGTATGCTTCAATCACCCAGTTGACCGACTGGTTGTCGATCCAGGTCTCGCCGGCGGCGATCTTGCGAACGCATTTCACCAGCAGATCGGGAGAAATGGAGCGAGGAATCATCCCGCGGACGCCGCGGCGGTAGAGCTCTACCGTATTGGATTCATCGGTCTGCGCCGATTGAACGATGATCTTCAACTGCGGGGCGCGGCGGACCAGCTCGGGAATGGCATCGGTGGTTCCGGAGATCAGACTTCCCTCGAGCAGCACAATGTCGGTCGGAAAGCGCTGAATTGCCCCGTGCAAACCGGCCAGAGTATCCACCTGGGCGATCACGCGGATGTCATCTTCGAGGGCGAAGATCTTACGCATGCCAACGCGGTAAATGGCCTGAGAATCGGCGAGCACGATGCGGATTGCAGCCGAATCGGCACCTGGATCCGGGGAATACGCGTCGTCGGGAGAGAGATCATCGAGAAATTCCGGCTTTGCGGCGACCATAGGCTTCAATGACTAAAGTAATATCTATCAATTACCGCGGCTGATTTCCATCCATTTTCTGCCGGGGTGCAGCGTACCACACGCCCAGAGCAGTTGACCACCACGTCAGCGGGGGTCCCCATGGCCTCGGCCGGCATCGGAATCGTGAAGCTGACGGTGCTGCCAACCTGAAGCGGGTCTGCAAGCTGAAACAGAACGCCGTTAGCCGAGATATTCACCGTCATCGCGTTCACGTCCCCCTGTTCAGTGGAGACGGTGATGGGAATACACAAAGGAAACCGGACTGCGGCCCGAAGTTCTACCGGTGCGGCGGTGGGCGCTGTGACCTCGGTATTCATGCACAAATAATAACCAAAGTTTGTAGAGAACGGAATCACCGGAAAGTTATTCGAAAGCGAACTTGGGTACGGAAGTCATGCCGCTTTGTGTTAGCCGGCCTGCGCCTTTCGGGGAGAAGAAGATATCCGCAGCTGTGCTCATTCGCGCAGGGGAGCCAGCCCGCGGCCAGGTAACTTTTAAAGCATTCCTGCCGAATGTTTTCTCACTTCTGGCCGATGAGTCTATTGGGGATTGTTGCCTCACCTCAGGTTCACAATCGGGGACGAGCGGCGTGTGCTTGAGCGCGCAGCAGAAGAGGCCTGCGGCGCATTGCCGTGGCCGGGACTATATACTTCTTGGTAATTACCTGAAAGTGGTAGCGCCCGGTGATCACCCAAGGTAACCTTGTGGCTCAAGCGCCTCTGCGCTCCTCGAGGGACACCCGTGAAAATGACCATCGTTCGCACTCTTACCGTTGCCGGTCTTCTGGCAATGTCCGTTGCCGCCCATGCCAGCCCGCTTCAGTATTTCTTGAATATCTGGCACTTGGGCTAAGCTGCCTGTTCTTTGCTGTGAATCCGAGAACACTCGAAAGCTCGGCCGACTCGCCCGATCGACGGGCACCCGCATCCGGCGAGTTGGCCTTGTCTTATCTCTGCCACGAGCCTTGGACCGCAGAATCTCCCATGACCAAGCGGGCACGCTCGCGAAACTTCCGTTCGAGAATGGGACGTTTATGATCTATGCTGCACCTGTGGTGTAGCGTGTCCCTGGAAGCAATCTATTCCATCGTCTATTTGTTAGGCGGACTGGCAGAGTTGCTGTTGCTGGCCGTCTTATTGGTGCGCCGGCAGTACAGGGTCTTCCCGGTTTTCACCACTTATATCGCCTTCAACATCCTCTCCGATCTCCTGGTTGCTGTCCTCAGCGCGAAATCTACTGGAAATGCTGCATCCTGGGTCGCGCTTTTTCTGCTTCCGCCCCAATATCTTCTGGAATTGGCGGTTCTGCTGGAGATCGCGTGGCGCCTCCTCAAGCCGGTGCACTCATCCATTCCTCCGGGCGCGATCAAAGTCTTTCTCTGGCTCGTCTTCCTCGCCCTGCTGGGCGGAGTGCTGCTGGCGGGGCACGTCAACCCGCAGCACGGCTCGGGAATCTATGAAAAGCTCAAGTTCCCACTGGATCTGACCGTTGGATTGCTCCGGATGATCCTCTTCGCGGCTACGGCGGCTTTCGCGCAGATGCTCGGCATTGGGTGGAAGGACCGGGTGCTGCAGCTGGCAACCGGCCTTTCTTTCTACAGCGCGGTCGACCTGGTCGCCAGCCTGGTTCAAAGCCATCATGGGCTGTCGGCGACGGCGGATCACCTGAAAGGGGCCGCCTATCTGGTGGAAATCGGCTTTTTCATCTGGGCATTTACAACTAAAGAGGCAGAACGACGCGAATTCAGTCCACAAATGCAGGAGTTTCTGTTAACAATAGCTGGACGGGCGCGCGATGCGCGCTCGGCGGTCCGGTCTCAGGTGAAATAAGGCTATGGTCCTACTTTTTCTGCAGATCGCTGCGGCTGTTCTCCTGATCGGCTATGCGGGCATTTGGCGCAGCCAACAGAGAAAGCGCAAGAAAAGAAGCTGGAATGAGATCGTGGCGCGCCTCTGCGATCACGATTGGGGCATCGAGGAGATCGCCGAAAGCTTTCTCTACAAGAGCGGGATTCGGGCCACTACGCAGGATATCTGGCAGCGCATCACCGGATGCCGCGGACTGTGGGCCATGTATAAGAACGCTCCGCTGTTGGTCGAGTTGGCGGATTATGCGGCCGAGCACGGTCACGGAGTCGACAAGAGAGTACTCGACGAACTCCGCCGCGATGCCTTCGAAATCCGCGTTTTTGTCCTGCTCGCCCTCGTGCAACATGCGTTGTCGGCTTCCCCTGTGGGAGCCTCGCTGAACGCCCATCGGGCCACTGCCGCCTACAGCGGTATGCTGGCGCGCCTGACGGAGTTCATGCAGCAGCATTCAGGCACGTTGTTTCCCAACTACCTTGACGCAGTAGCGTAGCTTTTTCCCTCTTTCCGTTCAGACAGCGAGTCTTCCCCGGCAATCGGCCGCCGGAGAAAGACTCTGCTGCCTGCGGGTCTACTTCGCCGCCTGGCGGAACTCCTCGATCTCGCGAAACTCCTCTTCGCTGAGCCGGAACGCCGCGGCAGGAATCGTTCCCTCTACCTGCTGCGCATTGCGTGCACCCACGATCGCGCCGGTGACTGCGTGGTTGTGCAGGGTCCAGGCGACCGCGACGACGCCAGGCTCTACGCCGTGCCGCTGACCGATCTTCCGCAGACACTCGGCATAAGCCAGATTGCGGCTGAGCTGCGGCTCTTTAAAATGCGCGGCGTTGCGTCTCCAATCGTCCTGGGGCAGATTCCTGATTCGCTCCGCAGTCATCTTTCCAGTGAGCAGGCCGGAGGCCATCGGCGAATAGACAATCACTCCGATATTGTTGCTTTTGCAGAAGGGCAGAATCTCATCGGCGACTGCGGGGTTGACCATCGAGTAAGGCGGCTGCAACGAGGTGATCGGGGCGATCTTCAGCACCCGCTCCATCTGCCTGACCGAGAAGTTGGAAACGCCGATGTAGCGCACCTTTCCCTCTTCCTTGAGCTGGGCCATGGTCTCCCAGCCTTCCTCGATCTCCTCCTCAGGATTGGGCCAGTGGATCTGGTAGAGATCAATCACATCGAGTTTCAAGCGCCGCAGCGAGGCTTCCAACTCGGCGCGCACGGACTCCCGCTTGAGCCCGCGATAGATGTTTCGGTCTTTGTCCCACAACATGGAGCATTTGGTGAAGACATAGGGCTTGGCGGGAATGTTCTTGAGAGCTTGAGCAACGATCTCCTCGGAGTGTCCGAGTCCGTAGATCGCAGCGGTATCAATCCAGTTGAGACCGAGGTCGACGGCACGCTCGATGGCTGCGACTGAATCCTTGTCCTCCTGGTGGCCCCAGGAAAACTGCCAGTCGCCCCCGCCGATCGCCCATGCCCCGAATCCGACGGAGGTGATATGAAGGTCCGAATTGCCGAGCTGGCGGGTGGAAAGAGAGGCAGATTGCGCAGAGGTATTCGTGGAAGTGGCCATGTCCCATGATAGATGCAGGCGCGACCTCTAAAGGAGCGGGAGGACCGCGCAGGGAAAAGACCGGCAGAAAGGAGCGAAGAATGCGCCGCAGCATGCATCTGAGCCGCCGCCAGCACCGGAAAGGAGCTTGCGGAAACCCAGGGACTCAGCAATACTAGCATCGGGCGTGTGGTGTCCGGTTCCGTCTGCAGGGGCCCCTCTCCCTCCCGTCTTTCTGATCCCATGACCGCCGGATCTGTTTTTGACAGCGAGCGGCAGTTGGCATCCGGGCCGCTGTCCACCCGCAGGAAGGATATCCAGCGGGAATTTGCGCCGGGAGCCCGCGGCGAGAGCGGGAAAAGAACAAGTTTTAGGATATTGGAAAGGATAAAAGAAAAGTGTTAATGATTCGTCTGGCGCGCTTTGGAGCGCGGAAGCAACCGTACTACCGTGTTGTTGTGATCGAGAAAGACCGCGCGCGCAATGGCCGCTCGATCGAAGTCGTCGGGACCTACAACCCGCGCACGAGCCCGGCCACCCTGGATCTCAAGCGGGATCGCATCGAGTATTGGACCGGCAAAGGAGCCCAGCTCTCCGAGCGGGTAGGAAAGCTTCTCTCCTCGCAAGGCCAGGCAGCCGCAGCGTAGCGGCCGCCTCGTCCGCTCTGCAGCTTCCCGCAGCGGCTTCCAGTTTCCCCTCCGGAAGCGGGAAGCCGGCATGAGATGTTGAGGGTGTGGACAAATACTAGACACAGAGGCAGGAAAACGGTTCTAATTCGTTCTTACAAGGAGACCCGAGAAAACTCGGGCTCCAGATAGTATTTTCAAGCTGTCTGCTGATGTGCACAAGGAAGACCCGGCATCTGCCTGCAGCATTTTTCCGAGGGCGTTACTTCGATGACTTTCGATGAGAAACACAATGACATGCAGCAATTGGTGACGGAAATCGCCAAAGCGCTGGTAGATGAACCCACTGCAGTCGAAGTGCAGGCCGTTGCACGAGACGAAAACACCGTTCTGCGCTTGCGGGTGGCTCCCTCCGACGTTGGGAAGGTCATAGGCAAGCAGGGCCGGACGGCGCGCTCCATGCGCACCATCCTCAGCGCTGTAAGCATGAAGCTGCACCACCGCTACACCCTGGACATCCTCGAAGAGGGCGCCGCGGGCACGGTCGAGCAGTAGCGCGTCTGCAGCAGCAGGGGCAATCAAATGCGGTGATCCCTGCGCGCCAGGA
The DNA here is from genome assembly GCA_035933805.1 of Acidobacteriaceae bacterium. Taxonomy (GTDB): domain Bacteria; phylum Acidobacteriota; class Terriglobia; order Terriglobales; family Acidobacteriaceae; genus PALSA-350. The sequence goes on from DASYYO010000480.1 coordinate 9,383, forward strand.
AGCGACCGCTGTTTGATTCAGCAGGTGCGCGCCCAAACACCGTGCCTCATTCCATCACGGTCTTCCGGGATTCGCGGGCAACTCCGTTCCGTGCCGTGTTGCCTAACCGGCAACTCGCCTTGGCCATGAGTCTCGCGTCCGTCCAGTTCACCCCGATGGATGACTTGCTTCGCCCTTACTGCCGAACCCGTGGCCCCGCGATGAAGCCGGGCCGTGCCGGACGACCATGACATCATCCTCCGATTGGGTAGTGCTGGCACAGATCGTGCGTCCGCAGGGACGCCATGGCGAGCTGCTTGCGGAGATCCTGACCGATTTCCCCGAGAGCTTTTCTCAGCGGAGGAGGCTCTTCTTACGGCCTGGGAGCGAAGCCGGAGGAACTTCTCTGCGCGAGGCCAAGCTGGAGAACCACTGGTTCCATAAAGACCGGGTGGTGTTGAAATTGGCCGGCGTCGACTCTATCAATGACGCGGAGACGCTGCGCGGTTTTGAAGTCGTCCTTCCGATTGCCGAACGCATGCCGCTCACCGGGGATGCCCTTTACGTCAGCGACCTGGTGGGAATGCATGTCATCGATGTTGGCGGCGGCGGCATGCGGGAGGCCGGCGAGATCATCGACGTGCTCCCCGAAGGCGC
>DASYYO010000483.1:0-7909 GCA_035933805.1 Acidobacteriaceae bacterium
GTCGGCTTGTTTCGCGGACAGGTCTTCCAGTTGTTTGCGCCAATCGAGAGAGTGGACAAAGCCGCTCGATTCGCGCCAGTTCTCTTCGACGATTACGTGGAGCTCGAGAAACACGCGCGTGCCCAGCAGAGATTCGATCTCCTTGCGCGCCGCCGTTCCGATGCTCTTGAGCTTGCTGCCGCCTTTGCCGATCAGAATCGCTTTCTGGCCTGAGCGCTCGCAATAGATGGCAGCCGCGATCCGGGTGACCCCGTTCTTCGCCTCCGGCGCGGGCTCTTCAAAACGCTCCACCACAACGGCCGAAGCGTACGGCACCTCTTCTCCGGTCTCGAGCAAAATGCGCTCGCGGATCAGTTCCGCCACCATGAAGCGTTCCGGCTGATCGGTGAACTGGTCTTTGGGAAAGTATCTCTGCCCCTCCGGCAGGTACTCGACCAGCTTCTTCAGCAGGCGATCGAGCCCGTCTTTTTTGCGCGCTGAGACCGGTATAACCTCGGCAAAGGCGTGCAGGCTGCTCAACTGCGCAATCAGGGGAAGAAGCTTGTCTCTAGGGACCAGATCAATTTTATTGATGACGAGAAACACTGGACAATCCAGCTTGCGGATCAGTCCCATGACAAACGCGTCTTCGCTCAATTCACGAGCGGCCCGCGCGGAGAGGGCCTTGCGCGGCCGGACCTCTTCAATCATGACGGCCGGCGCGGCAGCTTCGGTGTTCTGCAATCGCGCTTCCTGATCCTGAGGATATCGCTCGGTCAGAGCGATCTGGCGAGCGGCATCGATCATCAGGATGACGATGTCCCGATGGTCGAGGGCTTCATAGACCTGCTGCATCATTTGCCGGTCAAGCTGAGTTCCGGGCTTGTGGACTCCGGGAGTGTCAGCGAACACAATCTGCGCGGCGGGGTTCTTGCCTTTTCGCCCGGGGACTTCCAGAATTCCCTGAATCCGATTCCGCGTCGTCTGCGGCTTATCCGTAACGATCGCCACCTTTTCGCCGATCAGGGCATTCAAGAGCGTCGACTTCCCGGCGTTGGGGCGGCCCAGGATGGAAACAAAACCTGATCGCACACACTTCTCCCGTCTGAGTGGACCTGCAGAATGTAGTGTAGCCCTCCCAGGGGGCAGAACTTCCGTGGCCTGGTAATAGACCCTAGATCAGCTCCAGGCCCCATAGATCGTGCAGATGAAGAACGCCGGTGACGAGCCCCGATTCGACGACTACGAGCGCAGTAATCTTGTTCTCTTCCATTACGCTCAGCGCGCGGGCGGCGAACTCCTGGGCGGCAATTGTCTTGGGGGCGGCGTTCATCGCCTCGCCCGCGCACATCGCAAGAGCCTCCGGTCCTTTCCGTTCGAGCAGGCGGCGCAGGTCGCCGTCGCTGATCAGGCCGGCCAGCCTTTCGCCATCGGTGACCACTGTCATGCCGAGCCCCTTCCGGCTCATTTCGTAGATCACAGACGGCATCGGAGTGGTCCGATCCACCTTGGGAATCGCCTCGCCGCTGTGCATGAGCTCCCGCACCCGCGCCAGCTTTTTCCCCAGCTTTCCTCCAGGATGAAGGTCGGCAAAGTTCTCCTGGCGGAAGCCCTTCTTCCACGAGACGGCTACGGAGAGCGCATCGCCCAAGGCCAGCATGGCGGTAGTCGAGGCGGTCGGCGCCAAACCCATCGCGCAAGCCTCCTGTTCCACGCCGGTGTCCAGCGCTACGTCGCTGGCCAGGGCGAGCGTGGAGCCCATTTCGCAGCAAAAGCTGATCAAGGCGTCGCCGGTGCGCTTCAGCATCGGAAGCAGCCGTAAGATCTCCTCGGTTTCACCGCTGGAGGAGAGTGCCAGGACGACGTCTCCCCGGGCCAGCATGCCAAGATCGCCATGCAGCGCTTCAGCCGGATGGAGGAACAAGGCGGGCGAGCCGGTGGAGTTCAAAGTTGCTGCAATCTTCTGGGCAATGATGCCGCTTTTCCCCATTCCGGTAACAACGACGCGGCCGCGCCCCTCGCCGCAGCGTACGATCAGGTCCACCGCGCGGGCGAAGCCGGATGCCATGGCGCCTTCGAGCCGGGCTGCAAGCGCGTCCAAAGCTCGCGCTTCGATGCGTACGAGTTGAGCTGGAGTCAGCGCGTCCATGATCCCTGAAGGATTTGATCGTATCAGCCTGGAAGGGGATATGCCGAAGGACCGGAGACGCGGCTGGCCGGCAGCACGGCCTTGGGCATGAAAGGGCGCACCGGCCATTTAGAATAGAAGAGGATCGAATTCGCGGGAAGTCTCCTCAGGACACCCTCCCGCAGCCGTTCCTTCTCTTGGGAATGCGTTCGTTTCAGGAAGGTGATTCGCACGTGAAGCGGAATCAATGGGTAATTGTTCTCGTTCTCGGCGCGCTGGTCTTGATGTTCTGGTCCGGGTATACGAACTTCAAGCGCCGCAAGCAGGAGCAGCTCGCTCAGCAGCATAGCCAGGCGGTGCTCGTCCCGGAGAGCGGAGGCAATCAATCGGTGCAGCAGGACGTCGCGGGAGACGAGGGGCTGCCGAACTTACGGGGAAAAAAGGCTCCAGACTTTACCTTGCACAGCGCGGACGGGAAAAAGATCTCGCTTTCCGACTATAAGGGGAAAGCGGTGTTGATCAATTTCTGGGCGACGTGGTGCGCGCCCTGCAAGATTGAGATGCCATGGTTCATCGGCCTGCGCAAGCAATATGCTGATCAAGGATTTGAGATCCTAGGCGTGTCGGAGGACGATTCCAACGTCACCCGCGCCCAGATTCTGAAGTTTGGCCAGCAGCAGGGAATCAATTACCCCCTTCTGATGGGGGACGACGCGGTATCGCATAAATATGGCGGGATCGAGTTTCTTCCCACCTCCTATTTCGTAGGCAGAAACGGAAAGGTTGTTGCGGAGACCGCAGGGCTCGCCTCCCGCGCGGAGGTTGAGGCGAACATCAAGAAGGCTCTCGCCGCAGGAGGGGAATGAGCATGCGTCTGGCAGTGATCCTTCTCTTGGCCACGGCGGCGGTTGGGGTAAGCGCGGCCCAGTCCCCGATCAAAGATCCGGCCTTGCCGATCCCCGGCGGCCAGTCCTCGCGAGACAATATGCAAACCGCGGTCGAGTTTGTCTCTCCGGTGCAAATTACCGTGGCTGCAGATCATCCTGCGCTGGTTGACCTTCATTTCCGCATAGCAAGCGGTTTGCACATCAATTCGCACGATCCCCGGGAAAAGACGCTGATTCCAACGCGATTGGCAGTCGTCGAAGAGAGGGGATTCCATGTCACGGCGGTTGATTTTCCTCCCGGCACGGATTATGCCCTGGCCTTTGCGCCAAAAGAAAAGCTGAGCGTCTACACCGGGGAGCTTGTCCTTCACACGCACCTGACCGCGCAACCCGGCGAGCATCTGCTGCAGGCAACTTTGCATTATCAGGCGTGTGACATCAATGCCTGCATGCCGCCGCGCAATCTTCCTCTCGAGGTCAGCATCCTCGCGAAGTAACCGTGAAGTTCTGCAGCGCTCCGTTCCTGATCGCTGCGGTGGGTTGAAATCGGTGTTGCCGGCTGAACACCGGGTCGGCGGGGATGCGCCAAGCTTTCCCCCAATGGGGGCCGGGCATGCCCGGCATGGAGACGAATGGAGAACGATTTGAAGTACGAGAATGGCCCCGGTCCGTCAGATTCCGCGGTACGCGTCCGCATCGCACCCAGCCCGACCGGAGACCCTCATGTGGGCACCGCCTATATCGGACTGCTGAACTATCTCTTCGCCCGCCAGAGGGGCGGAAGCTTCATTCTGCGCATTGAGGATACGGACCGGTCCCGCTTCGTCGAGAGTTCTGAGCAGATGATTTACGACTCGCTTCGCTGGATGGGCCTCCGTTGGGATGAGGGCCCGGATGTCGGTGGTGCGTATGGGCCTTACCGTCAAAGCGAGCGTACCGGAATTTATCTCGCCGCAGTGAAGCGCCTTGTGGCTGCGGGAAAAGCCTATCGCTGCTTCTGTACTTCCGAGCGCCTGGACCAGATGCGCAGGCGGCAGATGGCGGCCAAGCTTCCGCCAAAATATGACGGCGAGTGCCGCCGCCTTGGGCCCGCTGAGGTAGCGGCCAAACTTGCGGAGGGGCTGCCGCACACCATCCGCATGGCTGTTCCGATCGGCGAGAGCACGACATTTCGCGATGAGCTTCGTGGCGAGATCACCTTTGATCATGCCAATGTCGACGACCAGGTCTTGCTCAAATCCGACGGATACCCGACCTACCATCTCGCGAATGTTGTCGACGACCATGAGATGGCCATCAGCGACGTGATCCGTGCTGAGGAGTGGATATCCTCTACACCCAAGCATGTCCTGCTCTACCAGGCGTTCGGCTGGCCGATTCCCCGCTTCTGGCACATGCCGCTGTTGCGCAATGTGGACAAGTCGAAGATCTCCAAGCGGAAGAATCCCGTCTCTCTCATTTACTACCGGCAGGCGGGGTTCCTGCCCCAGGCATTGCTGAACTTCCTCGGCTTGATGGGCGGGGGAATGCCGGCGGATCGCGAGATCTTCACCTTAGCCGAGATGGTGGACCGTTTCGAATTTCCCCGGATCTCCCTGGGCGGCCCGGTCTTCGATCTGACCAAGCTGAAATGGCTGAACGGAGAGTACATCCGGGCTCTGCCGCTCGATGATTTCTACGCCGCTCTTCGCTCGACGGTCTTCGCCGACGAATACCTGCGAAGCATTGCCTCGCTGGTTCAGACGCGGATCGAGACACTGGGACAGTTCGGAGACCTTGCCGATTTCTTCTTCCGCGACGACGTTTTGCCGGCCGCGGAGGTCTTCCTCCCGAAGAAGCGCACGCTCGAGGAGACTCTCGATTTTGCCGCCGCGACGTTGGGCGCGCTGGAGGGTTGCGATTGGACGACGGAGGCGGTGGACGCGGCCCTCCGCCAGCTTGGGAATGAAAAGCAGTGGAGCGTGAAGGAAAATTACATGCTGCTGCGAGCCATTCTCACGGGAAAAACGGCCTCTCCTCCGCTTCTTGAGAGCCTCGTCATCTTCGGCAAGGCGCGATCTTTGGATCGCCTTCGCCGCTTTCTGTCGGCGCAGAAGGCCCTTGCTGCCCGATCCGTACCTCAGGCAAAGAGCGTCTGACCGGGTGTTGATGAGGAAACGGAGCAGCGCCTGGTTTGCCGGACGGCAGGTGATCGAAACCATCCGGCTGCTTCCATCATCCCGCTAGACAGCCGGCGGATAGCCAGGATCTACTCGCGGTGGAGGATAGCCGTATGACACGGGCACGACCCTCCATTGAGAGAAAGCGATGACATACAGCACCACCAGATTGACCAGGGGGACAGCCATCAGGAGAGCGAGCCACGGGCTGAAGCCGGCTTTTTTGAAGATGAACCAGTAAGGAAGGACGGCGACGGCGATCCCGATGAGGGCGATAGCCACTAAGAACGGAGCGAAGAACAAGGCGTGCGAAGGATCGAAACTGGGATTTGCAACCATAGCCGGCTCTCCAGATAGAAGATGCCCGCCAGCTTATCTTTGAACGATCGCCGCGGCAAGGAAAACCATGGGTGCTCCGGATTCGATGGATGCAGGAAAAGAGTGAGTCAGGTGATGTCTTCGGTATCGAAAGAGGGAGGCAGAGCTGTTCTCCGCGGCCGAGTTCCATGCACTTCCTTGACCAACTCGCTTACGACCGCCTCTACCGTCTGGTGGTCCTCAATGGATGCCTCCATCTGGCGTAATCCTTCCTCCGCGTCGAACTGCTCCAGGAGAACGACTGCGTGGGCCACGGCTACGTGGTCGTGGCTGAGGCCTTCGGGCGTCTTTGCCTTGATGCCTACCGCGTTTGGCCGAATCTGCAGCAGCTCGGCGACTCGCTCCCTCATTTCACTGGAGATTGGTCCGATCTTCGGCGCAGCCAGGACCAGCGTCGTGTCCACGTTGACGATGCGGTAGCCCGCCGTCTGGACCTCCTCTACCGCCAGGTTCAAGAAGATCGCAGAATCGGCGTCCTTCCAACGCGGATCTCCCGGCGGGAAAAAGCTTCCGATATCTCCCACCGCGATTGCGCCCAGGAGCGCGTCAGTAATGGCATGCAAAAGCACATCTCCATCGGAATGTCCGAAGAGGCCCTGTGGGTGGTCGATTTTGAGGCCGCCAATTGTCAGGGGGACGCCCGTTTTGAACTCGTGCGAATCCCAGCCATAGCCGATTCTCATGCTCATTGCTCTCTCATCTCCGTTTTGGCGTGAGCCCAAAACTTCCCTTGCTGTGCTTCCACTCGCCGCAAAGCCGCCGGCCACAGCGGAACCGGAATCGTCCGCTCAATTTCAGGATCGCGGGAAACACGTGCAATTCCAGTAATGATGCTACAGGTTCAGTCGAGGCCGGAGGGCGATCATCTTGGGAGGGAAACTCCCGGTGGATCGCTCGCAGCGTACGCTTCCGGCCATCGTTTCAGACCCTTCAGGCGCGATGGCTTAAGTAGAACTCTGCCAGTTCGAGATCGCCGGGCTGCGTAATCTTGAGATTTTCCGGGGAGCCCGGAACGACTGCCACCTCGGCTCCTGACCGCTCCACCACGCTCGCTTCGTCCGTGCCGACGAAGCCATCGGCCTCCGCCTCGGCAAAGGCGCGCTTGAGAACATGCCAGCGAAACCCCTGGGGAGTCTGCGCCTGGACGACGTACTCGCGGGGGATGGTTGCCGTCACGATCGCTCCGTCGGCAGTCCGCACCACCTGTTTGATAGTGTCTACGGCAGGCAGGCCGACGATCGCCGCGCCATGCTTTTCGGCTGCCTCGATCGTCCGCTCGATGGTAGCCGGGTCGATCAGGGGCCGGACTGCATCGTGCACCAGGATAATGTCGTCGTCTTCCGCCTGGATGGCCCGCAGAGCGTTGCTGACGGACTGCTGCCGGCTGTCGCCCCCTTCCACCACGCGGACGCGCTTCTCTAACTGGTATTCGGCAACCAGCGCCGTCATCCGGCTCATCTCTGTGCGCCGGACCGCGGCATAGATTGCGTCCACCCGCGGCACCGAAGCAAACGCTCGAAGGCTGTGTACCAGGATAGGGATGCCCTGGAGGGTGAGAAACTGCTTGGGCGCCTTGGGAGTGGCGTGACCAGGAGCCATACGAGTGCCCATGCCGGCGGCCGGCAACACGACGAAAACGCGCATAAACATTGGAGTATACAGCCTTTTACAATCGGGCTTCCGGCGTTCCTGGAATTTGGAGCCCCGGATGCGGCTGAGTTGCAGGTGAACAGGCAGATCCTGTCCTGTGTAGGAGCGGGGGAAACGCCGGCCGGCTCAAAGAAGCGGAGAGCAAAGACGCTCTTCGAAGCCGCTACGGTTCGACCGGCTCGACATAGAACATCTCATTTGTATCTCGAAAGCCGGTGCTCTCGTAAAGAGCTCGTCCGGCCTCGGTGGAGTGCAATGCGATGACGCGGATCTTTCGTCTTCGCGCCTCGGTCAGCGCGAGCTCGATCAACTGGCTGGCCAGCTTCCTTCTGCGGTGTTCCGGGTCGACGTAGACGTTGACCAGATATCCTCGTTTGTCCTGGCGCGGATCCAGCGGGTGGGGCGGCCAATCCATCACCATGAAACCGGCGCTCGCAACTACCTTCCCTGCTTCGGTCGTTACCCAACCCATGTATCTGTTCTCCGCCAGCATCTTCTCCACCCATGGTTCAAAGTGATCCGACATGACGTCCAGTACCCGGTTATCCTCTCGCCCTGCGTCCACGAACATGCGTCTTCTGTGGAAACTGATAATCGCTGCGTCCGCCGGCGTTGCCTTCCTGGTTTGATACATGCCCGCAGTATAGCTTCCGGGAGCGAACGCTCTCCACTGGAGTACCGCAACGTGAGATGTGGCAATGCTCTGGTTGCAGGCTCTACCATACTGC
>DASYYO010000484.1:0-11029 GCA_035933805.1 Acidobacteriaceae bacterium
TGTGCAAAGACCTGGATCCGCCCTCCCCAGTAGGGGATGACAGACGGCTTGCCGCGGGCCAACGTCTCCAGTCCGCGCACTGCCACTTCCTTTGCATTCTGCGATTTACGGCTCTCCAAGGTTCTGGCCCCGGCTACCTGACTGAACTCCGATTCGGTCGGCCCAGGGCATAGAGCGCTCACCCTCACCCCGTAACGTTTCACCTCGCCAGCCAATGTCTCTGCAAGAAAACGGTCGAAGACCTTGGTGGCTGCGTAGGTAGCCAGATACGGAACCGGCTGGAATGAGGCCGTCGAGGCAACGATCATGACGTCGCCGCGGGCGCGGCTCACCATTACGGGAAGAAAAAGCCGCGTCAGATGAACGACCGCCGTGCAATTCACCTGCACCATGCTGAGCTGGTGATCAAGATTGGAATGAAGAAACTCGCCGTACTCCCCGAATCCGGCATTGTTCACCAGCAGATCCACCGTGCGTCCGGCTCCTTCCGTCGCTTCGAAGATGCGGCGCGGCGCCTCCTGTTCCCGAAGATCGGCAATGACCACTTGCGTTTGGATGGAATGCTTCGCGCCAAGCTCTTCAGCCAGCGCTTGCAGCCGTTCCGCCCGGCGTGCAGTCAGGATCAGGTGGGCTCCCGCTTCCGCGAGCTCGCGGGCGATCGCCTCGCCGATTCCCGCGCTCGCGCCGGTGACGAGCGCCCACTTCCCCTGCCATCGCCTGCGAAGAATCGCCGATCCCATATGCGTGCTTCCTCTCCTTAGCCGCGCCCGCCCGCTGGAGCGGCCGTTTCTTGAGATTCCCCGAATTCCTCCCCAATCCAACGTTCGAAGGCGTCCATCGTCTGCTGCCGGCCGAGAAAGTCCTGGATCAGCATTCGCCCCGGCTTGGATCCGCCCGGCTCCAGAATCGCCTGACGGTAGCGCATCGCAGTGGGGCCTTCAAGAAGGTTGGAGCGGTCGAACTGGCTGAAGAAATCCAGAGCGATGACTTTGTCAAACATGTAGGTGTAGTAGTTGGACGAATAGCCCGTCAGGTGCGTAAAACTGGCATACATCCGATTGCCGTCAACCCATTCATAGGGGAGGAGCCTCTTGTAACCCTCCTCCAGCATCGCATCCGGATCAATCTCTTCGGGCGGCCGGTTGTGGACGTCGAGAGAATAACTGGTATAGAAGAGCTGGGTGCGCACCCCATCGGCGCGCCCGAAGGCGCTTGCCCGGTTCATGCGCTCGACCAGAGCTTCCGGGATCGGCTCATCCGTCTCGTAGTGCCGCGCAAAGGTGGCCAGCAGTTGAGGATCGTGGAAGAACTCTTCCAGCATCTGCGACGGCACCTCCACGAAATCACCCTCCGTCGCAATGCCGCTGACTCCGGCCCATTGTTGCTGCCCGCCAAGGATGGCATGCATCAGATGGCCAAATTCGTGGAAGAAGGTCACTACGTCGCTGTACTGCATGAGCCCGGGATCCCCGGGTTTTCCCCCGGGGAAGTTGCAGATAAGCGCAGCCTGCGGCTGCTGGCGGCCCCGGATGCCCGGAATAAGCGGCGCCGCGCTGAACCACTTGTCTTTTCCCTCCCGCGGATGCATGTCCAGGTAGAATCGGCCGACCGGCTGGCCGCGGTCGTATACGTCCCACGCCGTCACCGAGGGGTGCCATACCTCCGCCTCCGCAGCCCGCTCGAAGCGTACGTGGAAGAGCCGCTGGGCGGTCTGCAGAATCCCCTTTTCGACTCGATCATAGGGAAAATAGGGCCGGACCGCCTGCGAGTCGAAATCGAAGGCCGCTCGCCGGTACTGCTCATACCAATAACCTCGGTCGCTGCTCTTTAATGCCGTAAGCCCCGGTTGGTGCTGGCGTGCAAACTCAAGCACCATACCGTACTCCCGCTGCGCGCCTTTGCGCGAGGCCTGCTCCAGTTCGCCGATAAAGGTCTTCATGTTGGCCGCTGAGCCTATGAGCTGGTTCGCCGTCGCCAGATCGGCCCAGGAAGCAAACCCCAGGATCGACGCGATCTCGTGGCGTACCTTAAGCAAATCCAGAAGGACTTGCCGGTTGGCCGGGTAGGCGCGGGTGTTGTAGGCGCGGAACATGCGCAGCCGCAGGTCGGCGCTGCGGGCAAAGGTCATCACCGGCTGCATATCCGGATAGTCGGTCGTCAGGACAATGGTTCCACTCGCATCCGGCGGATGGTTCCGGATGTAGTCGGCCGGAAGCCCGTCCAGCTCCGAAGCATCCCGCACCTCGACCCGGTTCACGTTCTCCTGCACGTTGTTGCTGAAGGCCAGGGACAGCTCAGTCGCACGGTCGGACAGTTCCCGCAGATGGAGGCGCGTTGGCTCATCTTTATCCACCCCGGCCAGCCGATAGTTCAAGAGGGTCTGGGCGACGTAGTGCTGGGTGGCGGGGTCCGCTTGAGAAAGATCCATCGCCTCCAGGGCGCGGAAGACCTCCTGGTTCAGCGAGAGCGCAGTTCCCGCTTCCGCCACCTTTTGTGTGAGTTCCCGCGCCTTGTCCCGAACCTCCTTGTCCGGATACACGCTGTCTAACAAAGACGCCTGGGAGCCTGCCGCGCTCAGCGTGGCCACCGCGTCATCGTAAAAGGAGAGCGTGTTTTCCACTGTCCGGGGACCGGCAATCCGCTCCGGATCCCCCGCGGTGAGTTGGTCGATCTGCTTTCGCTGCCAATCCAGCCGGGCATTGATCCAGGTCTCCAGGCTTGCCGCGGTTACCTTTTGCCCGTTTGCCTCCGGCTGGTTCTGGCTCTTGGAGCCGGAAAAGGTCCAGGGGTTCAGATCGAGGTCTTGAAGGTTCAAGTCTGCAGTATTTTCAGTCGAAGAATCGGTCACCTGCGCATACTCCCTCTTGAATCTCCAGATTAGAGCATTTTGTGCTTTTGAGTCTCTGCCTCCGGCAGCGGCAGGAGCGCTTGGAACTTCCATGAGGGCGGCCTTACCTTCCCGTACCGGGAGGAGCGGGCCTGGGCCAGCCCGGCTCGAAGGTCACCTCGGCGCCGGACCGTCCAGTAACTCGCCACAGGCCGGCGAGGATGGGCGTGGATAACCATCGGGAACCGGGCGAAGCGACCGTGGTTTGTGAAGGATTGGGGCACCAATCCTCCGCGGTCTAAGTCGGATGTCTCTACACGAAGACCGGCCGATGTTGCATACTGGAATCGCCCCCGGTAAGATTCTGCAATTGTATCTATGCATTCTCCAGCTACAGCTTTGTCTCCGCAGTACTTGCGCTCGCGCATAGGGAAAGTCTGCGTCGCCATAACTGGAACCACGCCGGCCGAGATGGTGGAGCGCGCGGAAGCGGCGGTGCGCGAGAACACTTTTCTGGAGTTTCGGCTGGATTACCTGCCCAAACCCCTGGCCTCCCTGCCCAAGCTGAAGCAGTTTCTGACGGAACATGGTGAGGCGACCGCGGTTGCCACCTGCCGCCGTACGGCCGGCGGCGGTAAGTTCAAGGGAACAATTGCTGCAGAGTTGGAGATTTTGCAAAAGGCGGCCTCTTCCGGATTCCATCTGATCGATCTCGAGTTACAGACCGCCGAGTCGATCAAAGCTCCGGAGTTGGAGAAGCTTCGCGGGCGGGGCGCCGCCCTCATCATCTCGTATCACGATTTCCAGGGCACCAAGGACCTGGACAGCGTCTTTGAGCGCATCCGGCCTTATGAACCTGAGTTCATTAAGATCGTTTCCACGGCGAAGTCGCTCTCCGACAACCTGCAGATGATGAATTTCCTCGAGCGCACTCGCGACATGGCGAACGTGGTCGGCATCTGCATGGGAGATCAGGGCCTGGTGAGCCGGGTCTTAGGACTTCGCTCGGGCAGCGTCTTTACCTTTGCCGCAGCGACGGAGGGTGAAGAGACCGGCCCGGGGCAGATCGCGGCCCGCACATTGCTTGAGACGTACCGCATCGGACAGATTGACGCAGCAACCAAGGTATATGGCGTCTGCGGCAACCCGATCAAGCACTCCCTTTCGCCCATTATGATGAATACCGCTTTCCGGCGCGAAACCGTGAATGCGGTTTACCTGGCATTGCAGACAACCAGGCTCAGTGACCTTCTAAAGCTGGTACGCGAGGTTCCCTTGCACGGCCTGAGTGTGACCATGCCGCTCAAGCAAGAGGTGATGAAGCATCTGGAGAATACTGATCCAGTCTCGGCAGAGATCGGGGCATGCAACACCATCGTTCGCTCCCAGGAGGGCAAACTCTACGGATTCAACACCGATGTCGGCGGGATCGTGCGGCCGCTCGAAAGACGGCTCGCCCTGAAGGGCGCCAAAGTCCTGGTGCTGGGAGCAGGCGGGGTCGCGCGCGCGGCGGTCTTTGGCCTGGCGCGCAAAGGCGCGGAGGTGCTGATCCTCAATCGCACTCCGCAGACAGCCCAGAAGTTGGCCCGCGAGGCGAAGGTGAAGACCATCCGGCGCGATCAGGTGGCGAAATCAACCTTCGATGTCATCGTGAACGCGACTCCTATCGGCATGCACGGCGTCAAGCCCCTGCACATTCTGGAGCCCAAGGAGATCAACGCGAGACTTGTCTTTGAGCTCGTCTACAATCCGGTGGACACGCAACTGGTTCGCATGGCCCGCGAAAAGGGCATCCCGGTCATTACCGGGATTGAGATGTTCGTGCAGCAAGGAGCCCGGCAATTTGAGATCTGGACGGGCAAGCCGGCCCCGGAAGACGAGATGCTGCGCGTGGTAGTGCATGCATTGCGTCAACGCGCGGAGGCGGCTGCCTCCGTCTCCCACGACAAATAGACAGGCGTCCTTCCGCGAAGAGCCCTTCGGGCGTTCGTGCATGCTCCGGACAGCTCCGGCGGTGATCATGGAACAAAACGCGGAATACTGGATCGATCGTCTCGGCATGGCTCCTCACCCCGAGGGCGGTCATTACCGGGTGACCTACAAATCCGGCCTCTCTATCGCCCAAACTGCTCTCCCTTCAGGCTTTCATGGCGCGCGCGCGGCCTCCACAGCGATCTACTTTCTTCTGAGCGGAGGGGCGTTCTCCGCGTTCCACCGCATCCAGTCCGACGAGCTCTGGCACTTCTATGCAGGAGATCCTTTGTTTGTGCATGTCATTGAACCAAATGGAAGCTATTCCAGACTTCTTGTCGGTTCCGACCCCGAGCAAGGAGAGAGCTTTCAGGGCGTAGTGCATGCGGGCTGCTGGTTTGCCGCGAGTCTTCAGAAACCCGACTCCTTTGCGCTGGTCGGCTGCACAGTAGCTCCGGGCTTTGATTTCGCGGATTTCGAGTTGGCGGAGCGCTCTCAACTCACCGCGCTTTACCCTCAGCACCGCGTGCTGATCGAACAACTTACGCGCAGCTAAAGCAGACAGAAGGCAGCGGGAGAGCTGCAGGGGGTTGAGTGGCTCTGCTCTCGATCTGCTGTAAGGCATGGAAGCTGAGAACCAGCCTGCGTCCCAAACGGCGTTCGCAAAGCCACGAGGACCGTCTGTGGTAATGATTGTTTCGAATTGAGGCTGCGCCTCATGGGAAAGCCGCATCCCACCAAACACACGCTATGACAGTGATGAATCGCCGGCGCTTTAACTCCATCCTAGCGGCACTTAGCCTCTCCCCCGCCAGCCAGGCAATGACTGGCGGACAGAGTGCGCCGGAGCCGGAAATCCTTCGCCTCTCCCGCAATGGCTGGGTGCCCAACAACCAGCGCCTGCCCGTCCTGCTCTACCGGGCGGTGCTACGTGATCCTGCAGACCCGGCCGCAACATTTGAGGCGCAGTTTGGGCGCAACGGCTGGCCTCCGCAATGGCGCAATGGAGTCTATGACTTCCATCACTATCACTCGACCGCCCATGAAGTTCTCGGATTTGCCGCAGGCACTGCACGGTTAATGCTTGGCGGTGAGAATGGAGCGGCGATTACAGTTCATGCCGGAGACGTCGCAGTGCTGCCCGCTGGCACCGGTCATTGCAAGCTGGAGGCAAGCACGGATTTCCTGGTGATCGGTGCTTATCCACCCAACCAGAATTGGGACATTTGCAGGACCGCCCCTTCGGCTCCCGTGGCCGAGCAAATGCGCCGTCTTCCCTTCCCTGCCTCTGACCCTGTTAGCGGAAAATCCGGAGCGCTGCGCAGGCTTTGGCGTCCCGCGACCGATTCCTAACCGGCACGCGGGTTCAGCACAGCGATACGAATCAGTCGCACTCCGCCCCTGCGGCTCAGCTCGCCGCCGCAAGGCTCTCCAGCGGTTCTCCGTCAGCTCCAATAGCTGCGGTCGAGCGTGCGGTACTGGATGGCCTCCGCGATATGACCCACGTGGATATCCGGCTGCGCTTCGAGATCCGCAATCGTACGGGCGACCTTCAGAATACGGTCATGCGCTCGCGCGCTCAGCCCCTGCTGCTGCATGGCGCGCTCCAACAGGCTTTCCGCTTCGGAGGAGAGTTCACAGTATGCTCGTATCTGCCGCGTGTTCATCTGGGCGTTCGCGTGGATGCGATCTGCAGCGAAGCGCCGGTGCTGCCGTTCTCTGGCGGCAAGCACGCGAGCGCGAATCTCGGCCGAACCCTCGCTTGCCGCACCACCGCGAAGCTCGCGGTATTGCACCGCCGGCACCTCAATGTGGATGTCGATCCGGTCGAGCAAGGGACCGGAGACCTTGGAGATATATCGCTGCATCATCGGCGGCGTGCAGAGGCATTCACGCGACTTGTCATTGAAATATCCGCAAGGACATGGGTTCATTGCCGCCGCCAGCATGAACCGCGCGGGAAAGCTCAACGACATGGCGGCGCGGGCTATCGTCACCGTACCGTCTTCGAGTGGTTGGCGCATCACTTCAAGCACGCTGCGGGGAAACTCGGGAAGCTCATCCAGGAAGAGCACGCCGTTATGAGCAAGGGAGACCTCTCCCGGGCGAGGAACGCCGCCTCCGCCAATGAGCCCGGCGTCGGAGATGGTGTGATGGGGCGAGCGGAACGGCCGTTGCGTCACCAGTCCGGTATCCCCATCGAGAACTCCAGCGACAGAATGGATCTTCGTGGTCTCGAGCGCTTCTTCAAAACGCAGCGGCGCAAGAATCGAAGGCAGCCTCTTGGCGAGCATGGTCTTGCCCGAGCCCGGCGGTCCGATCATGAGGATGTTGTGGGCGCCCGCCGCCGATACTTCCAGCGCTCGCTTGGCCGTGTGTTGGCCGCGGACATCCTTGAAGTCCAGCGTGAAGTGCTGTAATTCGCCGAGCAGATCTTCACTGTTCACGCGCACCGGCTGGTCATGGATGCCGCCATTCGCCGCGGCGTTCAGCAGTTCACGCACATGATTGAGAGAGCGCACGGGGTAGACGTTCAGGCCCTCCACCACCGCGGCCTCGGATGCATTCGCATGCGGCACCAGGAGATTGGCAATTCCTCGCGCCCTTGCGGCTACCGCGATGGGCAAGACACCCGGGACCGAGCGCAGCGCGCCGTCCAACCCCAATTCGCCCACCAGGAGAAATTGGCTCAAGTCACGCAGATGAAGAACGCCGTATGCCCCGAGGATGCCGACGGCCATCGGCAGATCGAATCCCGAACCCTCTTTCTTGAGATCGGCGGGCGCCAGGTTGATCGTGATCTGCGTGGGCGGGATCTCAAAGCCCGAGTTCTTGATGGCGGCCCGAACACGATCCCGGCTCTCGCGGACAGCAGCATCCGGCAGACCTACGGTGTGAAAACGGTCTTCCAGCATCTTGATGCCGGAATAGTCGACCTCGACGTCGATGATGTGCGCGTCGATTCCATACACCGCCGCGCTGAGGGCCTTGAAAAGCATCCAGGGATCCGATCGAACTCGGAGTATAGCAGGGCGATCCAGCCACAGCGATACACCTTATGTGGCTGTTCCAGGTGTGGCTGCTCCAGGTGTGGCTCTTCAAAGTGTGGCTCTTCCAGGAGCCGAGCTGCTCGTGAAGCACGCCCAACTGCAGGGCTGCGGTTCGGCTGCCTTCCTCTCTGATAGCCGGAGTCTCTATCGCTCCACGGCCATGGCCACGGAGTTTCCTCCGCCCAGGCACAATGCGGCCACGCCGCGGCGCGCTTCGCGGCGCATCATCTCATAGATCAGATCCACGAGCACGCGCGCTCCGCTGGCGCCGATCGGATGGCCGATGGCAACGGAGCCTCCGTTGACATTCACCTTCCCCGGATCAAGGCCGAGTTCCTTCATGACGGCCAGCACCTGAACAGCGAAAGCCTCGTTCAACTCGTAGAGGTCGGGGTCGTCTTTCGACCAGCCCGCTTTCTCCAGCACACGTTGAATGCCGAGAACCGGCGCCAGCATCACCCACTTCGGGTCGATGCCGCTGGTGGCCTGCGCGCGGATATGCACCATCGGCTCCAGGCCCAGATGCGCCGCCGTCCTGGCCGCCATGACAACCACCGCCGCGGCGGCATCGTTCACCCCGGGAGCGTTGCCCGGGGTAATGGTGCCGTCTTTCTTGAACGCCGGCTTCAGTGCGCGCAGCGCCTCCAGGCTGGCATCGTCACGAACGGATTCGTCTCTCGCGAAGACCGTGGGAGCACGGTCTCTTTTCTTCGCAGGGATCTCGACCGGGAGCATCTGCGACCGGAACCGGCCCTCCCGCCATGCGGCGGAAGCCCTGCGATGCGACTCCAGCGCGAACTGATCCTGCTGCTCGCGGGTGATCCCATACTTCTCGGCGACATTCTCTCCTGTGATGCCGATGTGATAGTCGTTGAATGCATCCCAGAGGCCATCGTGCACCATGGAGTCCACCAGCACTGCGTCTCCCATCCGCAGGCCCTTGCGCGCCTTCGGCGCCAGGTAGGGTGCATTGGTCATCGACTCCATCCCGCCTGCGACGACGATCCCGGCGTTTCCTGTCTGGATCGCCTGCGCAGCGAGCGAAACCGCTTTCAGTCCGGAGCCGCAGACTTTGTTGATCGTCATCGCACTGGACTGGGGAGAGAGTCCCCCAAAGATCGCGGCCTGACGCGCGGGATTCTGGCCGAGCCCCGCGGAGACAACGTTGCCCATGATGCACTCATCCACTTGCGCGGGATCGAGCCCGGCGCGCCGTACAGCCTCGCGCACCACCAGAGCTCCCAATTGCGGAGCCGAGAAATCGGA
Source organism: Acidobacteriaceae bacterium (assembly GCA_035933805.1). Lineage (GTDB taxonomy): Bacteria > Acidobacteriota > Terriglobia > Terriglobales > Acidobacteriaceae > PALSA-350. The sequence continues at coordinate 9,115 of DASYYO010000484.1, forward strand.
CAGGGAGCCGAGAAATTTTCCTACCGGGGTCCGTACAGCGGAAACAATGACGACATCTTCCATAAACACCCTCAAGAGTTAGATACTGCAGGCGGCGCTGTCGCTCGCCGCGTCCAGGAAAAAAGTGAACAGACCGCGTACCTTCGATATAGCCAAACTGAGCGCGCTCTTCGCAGCCCTGGGAACCCAGTTCTCCGGCGCAGCGCGCGGCCAGATCACAACAGCAGAGAGAGACAATGCACGGCCGCAGCCGGCCGGGATCTTTAGAGGGAGCGCGCAGTGATGATGCAATTCATCCATAGTTCTGGCGGCGGTTCTGACGCCCGTTCTGACGGGGGTTCTGACGGGAACGGAAGCCCTGCCGGAAAGACCGAAGATGGGACGTCTCCCGATGCGACGGAACCAATCTCCGGTGCAAGCTCACACCGTATCATGCATTTCCCAGACGTATCTTCTTCCGACCATCGACTCATAGCACCTTGGTGGCATACGGCTCTCATGCTGTTGATGATTCTCGGCCTCTCATTCACCGGAGCAAGGCAGATGCAGAGCGCCGGGAATCGTCCGTTGCACCTCGTTCCGAATTATCTGCTGACGATCGGATACGAGTGGGCACTGGCCGCCTTCGCGTGGTGGGGAATTCGTCTACGGAGTGTTCCGGCGCGGCAACTGATTGGGCGGTGGCAGGCCGCGGCGCGCGGATGGTTCACCGATGCGGGAGCGGCGTTTGCCTTCTGGGTGGTCGCCCTCACTCTCCTCTCCACGCTGGCGCAGCTTCTGCAGCGCGTCTTCGGATCGCATCTCGACCCGCGGAAAATTTCCGATGTCACACAAAAGTTGGCTCCCACCACCGGTACTGAGATGGTGCTGTTCCTGGTTCTCAGCGTCTCCGCTGGAATCTGCGAAGAATTTGTGTTCCGCGGCTACTTCCAACAGCAATTCTCCCGCATGGGCAGGAACGTGTGGGTAGGCGTGGCGCTCGCGGCCGTGGTCTTCGGCTCTGCGCACGCTTACGAAGGAATCTCCGGAGTGCTTCTGATCGTCGCGTATGGCGCGATGTTTGGCGTGCTCACGCTCCTTCGCGGAGGATTGCGGACAGGCATGTTCGCGCATGCCTGGCATGACGCGGTGAGCGGCGTCGCACTCGTTCTCTTGCGGCATTACGGCGCTCGCTTCGGCGCAAAATGAGACGTTTGTATGTTGATGGTTGACCTCGGCGATTCCAGAGAACGATCTCGCAGCCATCTATTGTGATTTTTTTCTTGACACTGTTTTTGTAGATCTCTATACATTCGTTAACTGCAAGCTTTCTATTGCAGGTCGATGTCAGAATCGAAAAGGGAGAATAGAAAACAATGGCAACCAAAAAAGCAGCAGCCAAGAAACCAGCGAAGAAGGCAGCCAAGAAGGCAGCCAAGAAGAAGTAAATCAGGCAACGTAAAAGGCAACACATCCGGGGGGCGCGCAAGCGCCCCCCGAAGTGTTTTCACCTTCAAACGCAGTGAGAACCAAAGACCGGGCAAAGAGATGACACGTCGCCGTTGGATAGCCGATAGTTGGGACCAGAACACAGCATGGCTGAAAGGCGAGCAGGCTGGACATCTGATCCGCGTGCTGCGCGCACAGAACGGCATGGAGTTCGACATCGTCGCCGGAGACCGGGTCTGGCGCGCTGCCATCGCCGGCATAGCCGGGGACACCGTGCTCTTCGCTCGGATCTCCGACGTGGAAGCCGACCGCGCGCTGCCGGTCACATTGCTGCTCTCCATCTTCAAGTTCGATCGCATGGAGTGGATCATTGAGAAAGCTACCGAACTGGGGGCCGAGCGGTTTGTTCCCATGATCGCCAGGCGGAGTGAGAAGCACCTCTGCCAAACCGCCCAGGCTCGCGTCGAACGCTGGCGGCGAATTGCTC
>DASYYO010000058.1:0-5377 GCA_035933805.1 Acidobacteriaceae bacterium
CGATGGCGCGGGCGAAAGCTGGTGGCGGATGGTGCGCGGCATCAAGGATGCGGGGGTCATGGGCTCCGGTCATCCGCGGCCGCGTCTGGTGGTCTTCGATCACTGCAAGCACGTCCGGGTCGAAGGAGTCACTCTCCAGAACTCCGGCTTCTGGCAATTGGTTCCCTATTACTCCGACGATGTCGTCATCCGCAACATCAGGGTGCTTGCGCCGGCCAACGCACCCAATACCGATGGCATCGATCCATTTTCATCGAGCAATGTGGTCATCGATCACGTCTATGCTGATGTGGGCGACGACGACATTGCCATTAAATCGGGCGCAATCAATTCCCCGGGTGGCGATCGCCCCAGTACCGATATTCGCATCACGGATGCGACCTTTCTGCATGGGCACGGCCTCTCCATCGGCAGTGAGATTGCCGGCGGAGCGCGCAATATCTCTGCGGAACGCATTCACTTCAACGGCACGGCGAATGGCATCCGCGTAAAAGCCAACCGGGACAGAGGGAATGACGTCAGCCACCTTGTCTTTCGCGATATCGACATGCAGGGAGTCAAGACCGCCATCCTCATCAGTGAGTACTATCCGAAGGTCTTGCCCGAGAGCAGCGTCGCCGCGGCTGCCGTCACCCGGCTCACCCCGCACTTCCACGACATCGCCATCGAAAACCTGAAGGCCTCCGGAAGCGAGACCGCCGGAGTGATCATCGGGCTGCCGGAATCTCCGGTTCAGGCGGTCACGCTGAAGAATGTCTCCATCCAGGCTGTTACGGGACTAACGGTCGGCTATGCCGAGGTGACCGGCCGCAACGTAAACATTCAATCGCAGTCAGGAGAGGCTATCATCCCACTGAAGGAGGCCAAAGTTGCGATCCAATAATCTGCGGCCTCTTGAATGCCTGAACGGCATTCTGCGCCAACGGCATTCGTCGGAACTCAGCGACGGAAGAGATTCTTTGCCAGAAAGACCGCGTTCGCCGGCCGTTCCGCAAGCCGGCGCATAAAGTATGGGTACCAATCCGGTCCGAACGGGACATACACCCGTACCCTGTGTCCCTTTTTGATCAGGGATTGTTGCAAATCCCGCCGCACTCCATAGAGCATTTGAAACTCGAAGTTGTGAATGGCTTGCGCATGGGAAAATTCCAAGGTAGCGGCGATCATCCGTTCATCGTGTGTGGCGATTCCGTGGAAGATTCCGCTGGTCAGCAGGGATTTCATCAGCCTGATGAAGTTCGCGTCAACCTCGCTTTTCTCCGGAAAGGCCACCTCAGGCGGCTCGCTGTATGCGCCCTTGCACAGCCGCACGCGGATCTTTTCTTCGATCAACTGGGCAATGTCGGCCTCGCTGCGGTAGAGATACGCCTGGATAACGACCCCGACGGAGCCGCCATGGCCAGGCGCCCGGTGCAATTGGCGCACCAGGTCAAGCGTGGCCTGAGTATATTCGGCGCCCTCCATGTCGATGCGCACGAAGCTGCCGGCTTCGGCGGCGTGCCGCACCAGATCGGCAGTGATGGTGCGCGCAAGGTCCGGAGCGAAGCCCATCCCCATCTGCGTGAGCTTCACGCTTACATTCGCATCGAGTCCTCGGGCCTGAATGGCATCCAGCAGACGGTGATAGACCTCGCCTGCCGCTCGCGCCCCTTCCGGCGATTCCACGTTTTCTCCCAGGCTGTCGATCGTGGCCGCGGCACCGTGGTCATTGAGTGTCCGCACACAGCGGAGCGCATCTTCGATGCTGGTGCCGGCAACAAACCGCGAAGAGATCCGGCGTCCCACGGTAGAGCCTTCGGAGAACCGGCGCAACGACGAATTTCTGGAGAGCGCAAGAAACGCGGAGCGCAGAATAGGCATGACTGGAAGGAGCCTGACCTCACAAGATATGATTCCGGCAAACGCGGCGGCATTCAAAAAACGACGGCGCGCGAAGTTAGCCGGATATTTTTCATCAATCCTTTACCCTTCGTTAGTCAACCCTTTTTCTGCGGAAGGGATCTTAATTGGAGTGAACCCCCTTCAACCGAATCTGGAGACCCTTACCTGTGGTGAATCACTGCTCAAATCCAAGCTGTATGAAACCCCTGCTTTATCTCAGCGAGGGTAAAATTTACGTTTTCGATCTGCCCGATCCCAACGCTCCTCAAGGAACAGACGGCGATACAGTCCGGCGACTGGAACACTTCTGGCTCTGTGGACCGTGTTCTGAGAGCTTCATCCTTGAATACACCAAAAGCAAAGTGGTCCATCTCGCTCCCAAGCCGGTTCGCGTACTCGCATCCTGACCTGCGCCGGGAGAGCCTGCAACTTGGAACGAGTGGATGAGCATCCGCAAAAGCGGACTCGGGTTATCTGAGCGGGAGAGCACCGCCGGTGGCCGCTTGTCTCGGTTTTCAATGGAATTTGCGGATGGCCACGCAGAGGTTTGCAGCAGAGCCTTTCAGCTCTTGATGACAGGCAGGCCGGGCGCCAGTTCGACCACTTGTCGGTCATAGGCGCCCATCAGGGCTCCCCACCGTATGTACGCGATGTCTTCCAACATCTTCAGGCCGTCTTTGAGATAGCTGATGCGCGAGCGCTCATCGTGGCCCCAGGTCACCGGCACTTCGCGAATCTTATATCCGCGCTTCAATGCAATGAACAGCAGCTCGGGATCGAAGCCCCAGCGCTCGATGCGCTGCAATTGGAAGATCGTCTGGGCTACCGGGCGGCGGAAGGCTTTGAAGCCGCACTGAGTGTCGGCAAACGGGAGCCCCATAATCACACGCGTGATGGCATTGAAGCACCGGCCGAAGAGCTGCCGATAGAGTGGCTGCTTGACGGTCTGCCGGTTGCGCTCCAGCCAGCGGGAACCGATGGCAATATCTGCGCCCTGCTGCAAGGCGGAAAAGAGAAAGTCCGCTTCTTCCATAGGGGCTGAGAGATCCGCGTCCGTGAACAGCACCATATCTCCGGAAGCGCTCAGCACGCCGTGGCGCACGCTGTAGCCTTTCCCGCGATTTTCGGGATTTTCCAGGAGCCGGACCTCAGGATGACTGGCGGCCACGGCACGGACGATGGCCGCGGTACCGTCAGTCGAGCCATCGTCCACCACCAGAATCTCGGCACGCCAGCGCCGTTCGTGAACGCAGCGCAGCACTTCAGCCAACGCGTTGCTGATGCGCGACTCTTCGTTGAATGCGGGTATAACGATGCTGTAGGACGGTCTCTCCATAGTTTTCCCGCAAAACTGCGATCACCGCTGACTGAAGCCGGGCTTCAAGGATATGAAAATCTGCAAGCCACAATGATACGCCAGAATTTGCTGCATCTAAGGATTTCACACGAACCCGGGCCAAAAAACGGCCGGACTGGGTCCGAAACCGAAGATCTTGTCCGTCCCCCGCACCCATCCGATCAAGAGATGCCTCATTTTCTTCGATGCACCATCAATTTGCTGCATCTACTATAGTTGACAGGGGTTACCCTTATTCTGGAGCAAATCGATCATGACCAAAGCAGACCTGGTTGAGGAAGTTACCCGTCTAGGCGACCTGACGCGGCGCGATGGGGAGACGATTGTGGACACAATCTTTGACTCCGTCATCCATGCACTGCGCTCCGGTGACAAGATCGAAATCCGTGGCTTTGGCAGCTTCCGCATCCGGCAGCGCCAGCCCCGCACCGGGCGCAATCCGAAAACAGGAGCAAAGGTGGATGTTCCGGCAAAGCGTGTTCCTTATTTCAAACCGAGTAAGGAACTCCGTGATCTGGTAAACCCGAAAGATGGGACGCCGGAACCTAAACCGGAAGAGAGCGCAGGCGCCAACAACGCCGGACACGCTGCCTGAGCTTACCCGCGCGGTGGGGCGGCTCCGGGCGATCGCGGGAGGGCCTTGCGAATTTTCCCCGGAAGAGATCGCGCCCAATCGCGTTCTCTCCGGAATAGGTTGTTGCCTGGGCTACTCGCAAGCACAAGCATCCGCAGGGGGCCGGCTTTCGGTCCTCTTCCAGGCGGATGGGATTGTTCTGGCTAGAATCTGATCCCAATCACGCTCATCATTCGACCCGTGAACCCCTGCTCTTTCCGATGAGAGAAGAACCTCTCCGTCTGGCAGCTCGTGCAATCTCCGGTCATGTAGATCGCCGTAGCGCTCAGCCCGGCCGCGAGCAGCTGGCGGCGGTTCGCTTCCGCCAGATTCAGATGCAGGGCCGGGCCAGCCCCGGGATGGCCGGGCGGACGGGCCCTGAGAAACAGCAGCGGATAGTTCTCCCTGACAGGATCTGAGACTGGGGTTTCATGGAAAAGGTCTTCCCAATAGCAGAATTGCGATTGGAACTGACCGCGTACCTCTTCGCCCACCGAGTAGCAGCAGGGTCCGATTCCCGGACCGATCGCCGCAGCCAAATCCTCCGGCCTGGATCCGAACTCCACGCGCATCCGGCCCAACCCGTTTTCGACGATGCGTGCCAGCGTACCCCGCCATCCTGCGTGAAAAATTGCGACCGCGCGATTTCGCCTGTCCACGATCATGACCGGAAGGCAGTCCGCAGTCTGGATCCCCAGCAGAACTCCGGGAGCACTGGTCATCAACCCGTCCCCTTTGAGGGCGACAGGCTGCTCGCGGTCCCAGACTCTGTGCGCGAGCGAGGAATGGATCTGCTTCAGGGTAAACAGAGAGAGATCGTCGGTCTGGCGCCCCACGGCTTTGCAGAAGAGCCGGCGATTGGCAGTCACGATTTCCGGGGCGTCATCCGCAGTAAATCCTAGATTCAGATCGAAGCCCCGCTGGCTCTCCGGACGGTATACCGTGGTTTGCCCCCCGGTCCTTGTACTGAAACCGTGAACCAGCCAGGCCACTTCCGGATCGGCCTCCGGAGCCCAACCGGGAACCCGAAGAATCTCCATCCGGCTCTCCTGCTCCGATTTGCGGACGACTCTCCGGCCAGACCGTCGGGGCTGCGCATCTGCTCGTCGCGAAGCGGCCATAGAACTATTATTGTAGCGATTTCCGGAATGAACTGATCGAGCGGGAACGGCCTCAGATGCCCATTCTTCCAGGAAGAGCGAGCAAGTGGGCCCGCTTTCCAGCGGGCCCGCTCAAGAGGCTTTTAAGGAGGGTTACCAGGGAGTTATGGGTGAGAGCGCGCCAAACGGCAGCGCTTCAAAAGGAGATGGTTGTACTTCATAGGTAGGGTAAATGCCTGAAGTAGCCTCTTATTCTGTTTGGTTCAGATGCATTCTCCCTCGCCGAGTTGTTCAGAATTTTTGTTTTTTCCTTTTTCGCGCTTTTTTCCTGATCGCTTTTTTCCTGATTCGGGAATCGGGCGAGCTAAATCCCGGCTGACTTGACGCTCGCCGGCCGAAACACACGCTCCACTGCCCTGGTGACGA
>DASYYO010000449.1:0-5098 GCA_035933805.1 Acidobacteriaceae bacterium
GGGGTATCTCTCTACGGAATAGGCCGCTTCCCGGTGACCCTCTACAAGGAGCAATGGCTCAAGATCCTGGGCATGGCGAGCGAAATCGAAGCCTTCATTCGCGACAACAATCATCTCCTCAAAGCCAAAGAGTAGCTCCAAATATCAGCCGGCTCTCTCGCGGCAGGGCCGCAGTCTCGGCCGCGGAAAAAGAGGGGACGAACCGCCAGCCTGGACCCGCACATGCCTGCCGGACTCATTGCAGATGGAAATCCGCCCACCTTTCGCCTTTCGGATAGAAGAACTCATGCGCGACTCCGCCCCGGAGACCCTCAGCCGCGCCGGGGAGATGCTGCTCCAATACGGCCAGTTTGTCCTTGAACACGCGGGAGTATGCCACTTCGGCTCCCTCGACGCCGAGGCTGCACGGCTGCCGGAGAGCTATCTCGAACAGGGTGGCGGCTGCCTTCTTGCCTGGGACGGCGAGACAGCGGCGGGCTTCGTCGCCTGGCGGGCTCTCCCCGCTATCGACGGCGGCCGAAGCTGGGAGATGAAACGCCTCTGGGTCGGGCCCGCAGCCCGGGGCCGTGGTTTAGGCCGGATCTTGACGGAGGCAGTCATCGAGCGCGCCACGGCGGCGGGACAGCAGGCCCTCTTCCTCAACACCGCTCCCGAGTTCATGCCGGCCGCGCAGCGCATTTACCGCCAACTCGGCTTCCTGCCCTGCCCTTCGCAGGATCGCGATCCCTTCCCGGGGATCGTGTGGCTGCGCAAAGCGCTTTAGATCTTCTATAGATCGGCTCAGAATCGCGAAGCTACGCCGCCGATTGCCTAGGCTTCCCGGGCCGGTTGCACTCTGCCCTCGCCCGATTCGAAGTACTCCTCGATTTCTTCGAGAGTCTTTCCTTTTGTCTCCGGCAGAAAGAACGCGACGGTGGCAAGGTAGACGGCGGTGAATCCCGCAAACAGGAAAAACATCGTCGAATACCCGTGTTTGCTTACCACGGGAAGGAAAACGGCGGCCAGCGTCGTCGACACCATCTGGTTGATGACCAGGGCAATACTCATTCCGTTCGAGCGAATGCGCGTCGGCATCAACTCGGAGAGCGCAAGCCAGACGCAGACCCCCGGGCCAAGAGCGTAGAAGGCAATAAAGGTATATAAGCCGCCTGCGACCAGCCACCCGTGGCCAGCTCCCGGCACTTCTCCGATATATGCCCGTTCGATCTTGAGAGGAGCGGTGCGCGCCGCTTCGAGATTGCCCACAGGATTTCTAAAGAACGCCTCGATCCTGCTGGCCGGCACGCAGCTTTCGCGGGTGATCTGAATCAGTGCTGATGGATCATCCGAGCGCACGATACTGGCCGCAGCCGTAAAGCTTCCATAGGAATAGATCACGGCGAGAGAGGCTCTCGCTGCCCGGATGCGGCCGCCGTGGTATCCAGCAGAGGACAGGATCCTCCCGGCCTGCTCCTCGTTGAATCTCAGGGTGAGTGCCTGGTCGTGAGTGACCATGGATTGCAGTTCCGTGCGGCAGTCCCAATTCAACTTTTCTGTCTTGAGAAACATGGCGCCTACGCAGATCAGCGAGACGAAGATGCCGCTGGTGCCGACAAGGAACAGGAATTTGCGGCCTTTGCGATCCACAAGGACGACACCGACGATCGTCATCAGGAAGTTGACGAATGTGAAGACGACGTAGCCCCAGTGGGCGCGAACGTCGGAGAGGCCGCTTTGCAAGAGGATGTCGGTGTTGTAGCCAATGATCGAATTCACGCCCGTCGCGGTGTTGCAGAAAAGGATGACGCACGCGAGCAGGAAGGGGATCACATAGCGCCTCCGCAGGAGAGGGTCTGCGGCCTTGTTTCCCGCCGCGGGCCCTGATGTTGCCGCCGCCGCGATTTGCTCCATCTCCTGGATCTCTACGGCGGCCTGCGCCGGAGTCCGGGAGCGAAGCAGTGCCGCATGCGCAAGCTCCTTTTTGCCATGCTGGAACAGCCATCGCGGAGACTCCGAGACAAACAGCGTTCCAACGGCGAAAAGGGCGCCGGGAGGCAGGGAGAGCCAGAAGATGCGGCGCCATGCCTGGTCCTTGAAGTGGAAGAGGCTGGCCGCATCTGCCGCGCCGGCCACGGCTTCCACGCGGTAGCTGTAGTAGATCCCGATGACTGCGGCAGAAACGATGCCCAGGGTGAGCAGCCACTGGAAGATCCCGGTTCCCTTCCCCCGGTCTTGCGCCGCCAGGCATTCAGCAAGATAGAGCGGAACCACGACTCCGATCACCCCTCCGCTGATGCCCTGCAACAGCCGCCCGAAGAAGAGCGGTCCATAGCCATGAGAGAGCGCGATCACCGGGACACTGACTGCGAACAATAGCCCGCTCAGGACCATCAGAGGCTTGCGGCCCATCCAGTCGGAGAGCAATCCGGTGAAGAGAGTGGAGAGCACGCTTCCCAGAAGAACGGCGGCCACAATAATCGAAAGCTGCCCGGCATTCAGATGGGAGGTGGCCTCCAGATACGGCAATGCCCCGCCGATGATCCCGACATCTACCCCGTAGAGCAGGCCGCCGAGACCGGCAACGGCCAGCAGGTAACGGTTGTAATCGTATTGGCCGACGGAGCAGGACATGATCCAACGCTACAATAGTTTGAGACTGCCTTCCGTCCCGGCCGCCCAAAGGGAGAGCGGGCTTTCCAGCAGGTGCAGATCCGAGCTACGCAATTCGATTGCGGCTCTTCTCGAGAAGAGCCGCATCCCAGCGGACCGGGGTGGCGCGTCATATCAGGAAATCGGCCAAGCCTCGACCAGCCAACAGAGGATGGGGCTCCAGCATCTTAGCAGCCATTGCCTCCTGGCGTAGAGAGCCGTAGAGAGCGGCCCCGACCATTCATGACCCATTCAGCCCGCAGCGCCTGGCGCGAACGCATAGAAGCACTGAAGAATGTCCCCCCGGTTCTGAAGATGCTGTGGGATTCCGGCCCAAGTGTTGTCGTCTGGGGGATCATTCTCCGCATCCTGGTGGCCGCGCTTCCCTCGGGGATCGCGCTGGTTGCCGCATGGATCATCAACGGAGTGCAGCGCGTCTTCAGCCACCAGGGGCTGCGGCCGCATTTCTGGTGGATGGTTGGGCTGGAGGCTGCGCTCAACGTGACTGCCGGCCTGCTGACGCGCGGCATCGATTACAGTGACAGTCTGCTCGCCGATCGCTACACGCACTTTGTCAGCGTGCGGGTGATGGAACACGCGGCTCAACTGGACCTGACTACCTACGAGGATCCGGTCTTCTATGACCGCCTCGAACGGGCGCGCGTACAAGCGACCGACCGCCTGGCGATGATCCAGCAGATGGGGCGCCTGCTGCAGCAGACCCTCACTACCTTGATCTGGACCGGCATTCTGCTCTGGTATTCGCCCTGGCTCGTTATTTTGCTCACACTGGGCGTATTGCCGACCTTCCTTGGGGAAACGCACTTCGCCTTTCTCGGATATGCCAAGAACTTCCGCCAGACTCCGGCCAAGCGCCAAATGGACTACCTCCGGCAGGTTGCCGGCAGCCGGGAGGGCGCGAAAGAGCTCAAGCTCTTCAACCTGAGCGGCTATCTGACCAGGAGGTTTACAGACCTCTCGAAGAGTATCTACGACGAGAATGTCGCCCTGTCCCGCAAAAAGCTCTTTGCCGGCGGGTTGCTGGGCATTGTGGCGACCCTGGGCTACTATGGCGCCTACGCGTTCGTCATCTGGCGCGCGGTCACCGGCCGGTACCATGACATCGGAACGTTCTACCTGTTGACCAACTCGATCATCCAGGCCTCCAGCAATTTGCAGCAGGTCTTTTCGACCGCGTCGGGAATCGCCGACCAGGCGCTCTTCCTCACCGATCTGCTGGCCTTCTTCGAGATGCAGCCTACCGTCGTCTCAAACCCGAAGGGTCTGCTGGTGCCGCGCCCGATACGGCGAGGCTTCGAATTCCGCGACGTGAGCTTCGCCTATCCGGGCACAACACGCCGGGTGCTCAGCAACTTCAATTTCACGCTCGAGCCAGGGGAGCGGATCGCGCTGATCGGAGAGAATGGCCAGGGCAAGACGACCGTGGTCAAGCTCATCACACGCCTCTATGATCCAACCGAAGGGCAGATTCTGCTCGATGGCATCGACCTCAGGGAATACCGGCTGGAAGATCTTCACCACGAAATCGGAGTGATCTTTCAGGATTTCATGCGATATGAGATGACCGCACGGGAGAATATCAGTGTGGGCCGGGCAGAGAGTCCGCACTCGCAGCAGGAGATTGAACTCGCAGCCCAGAAGAGCCTCGCCGAAAGCGTCATCCAGAAGCTATCCGGGGGCTATGACCAGATGCTGGGCCGCCGGTTCGAGGGAGGCGTTGAGCTTTCCGGCGGAGAGTGGCAGCGCGTAGCCCTGGCCCGCGCCTATTTGCGCGATGCGCAGCTCCTGATTCTGGACGAGCCGACCGCTGCACTGGACGCGCGAAGTGAGCTTGAGGTCTTCGAGAGATTCGCCGAGTTGACTACGGGGAAGATGGCGCTGCTGATCTCGCATCGCTTCTCCACCGTCCGTATGGCCGACCGGATCGTGGTGCTCGAAGGCGGAAAGCTGGTCGAGGAAGGAACCCATGCGCAGCTGATGGCGCTCGGCGGACGGTATGCTGCGATGTTCGAGATGCAAGCGGCGAGCTATCGGTAGGTTGAGCCAGAGCCCCGTTCGGCAAACTTGTGCTTTTCTGGTGCAGAATCAGGCGGAGCTGTACCGTATAGAGGCAAATTAGAGCGGCTCCATTTCGCTGGAGAATTCAGAAGAGAACACTGCGCTGCGACTGGTTTGCTACGATTCCTTTGTCTTTTGAGAGGGCCGCAGCGAACCGCTCTCCAAATTCCCACGACGGAGAGGAGAGCGATTACTCCAAGCTAAGAGAGATTGATGACAGATACCGTTTCCAGTACCGGGGAGGTCACAACCGGAGAAGGCGCCGAGAAGCTGCCCTATTCAGCCGATGCGTTGCGCGCGTTTGTCGACAAGTCCGCCACCGGATGGCAGATCGCGCACAAGCCGCAAGGACCCGGAACGTTCGATCAGCGGATCGATTCCACCCGCGAAT
>DASYYO010000078.1:0-5409 GCA_035933805.1 Acidobacteriaceae bacterium
GTTGAGTGAACGTAGAAGAAAAGGTCGCGCCAGATCCGCTCGATCTCGTCAGCTTCGCGGCCAAGCAAGCGGGGCACGAGATGATCATCGAGAAGCCTGATGACGGACGATCCGCCGGTGCCGATGGTGTAGCTGTAACCCGTGCCGATGACCCCGTCCGAATCGGTGACACGCACGATTGGCGTCTCTTGACGCTCGAAGCTCTGGATGGCATCCGAGCGTTTGACCTTGGGAGCAAGATCCGCCTGCAAGACCTCGACGGAGACAATCTTCGCCATGCAATCTCCTCTCTGAATGGTTCAGGAGCCGGTGCGTGGCGGCAGGCGTCAATGATCCGCGCCGCCGCCGGCTCGTTCCGTTGCGCCCCGCCGGGCGCCCAGCCATCATAGCCTTTTCGCAATTCCTCGCATCCTACCTCTTCAGGCAGAACGAGGAGGGTGCACCATGACGCCATCTCAAGAGAAAGATCGTCAGGAAAATGAAATCGACCGCACGGCGCCGGCCGGCAGCAAAGACTCACTCGGCGAACAGAGCATCCGCGATGGACGCCCGGCAACCAGCGATGATGTGGTCGAGGCAATCGACGAAGCAAGCCCCGGCGTTGCCGAAGATAAATGAACAGGCGAACAACGCAGAGGACACGTAGCGAAAAGTGCGGCTTCGGAAGTCGAGCAGCTGTGGCTCCGTTTACTTGCGTCAGCGCCCAGGCGAATCGGGATCAAACAAAAGAGGGAAGAACGGACCGTCCATTCTCTGGCCCCTGGGAATCGGCGGCACTCCGGCCAGCAATGCTTCGTCCGTAGCAGAGCGGACTCCGTCCCGAAAAGCGTTGATCAGGGTGGCCCGCCGAGGCCGCTCGGAGCGGTTCGCATACGAGCCATGCACCATCAACGGATGATGAAAGGTACACTGTCCGCGCTTCAGCTCGATGGGAACAGGTTGGAACGCTCTCTGCTGTTCCGGTGAGAGCACGGTCATGATCTCGTCCATGTTGCCCGTGAGGCCGGTTACGGGCAGCAGGTTCCATCGATGGCTTCCGGGAATGTAGTAGAGGCAGCCATTGTCGCGGGTGCTGTCATCCAACGCGATCCAGCAGGTGAGATGCGCCATCGGCTCCGTGCGCGTCCAGTACGAGTAGTCCTGGTGCCAGGCAACGACCCCTCCGTGCCGCGCGGGCTTGCAAAAGAGCTGGTCATGCCAGAAGCGCACCGGCCCTCCGAGCAGTTGGGATGCCGCTACCAGGACGGCCGGACTCCACAGTACGTCGTGAAAGCCGGGCTCGGTTCTCCACGCTCCGAGCGCGTGAAAGAGCGCCGCGTCCGGGTCCTTGGACTCGTTGGAATGGTATTCGTAGAAAAGCTTGTTGGCCGGATGGGAGGCTTGCATTAACCCGGACAGTTCAGAGCACAAAATCTCGATCTGCCGATCGTCGAGAACCTGAACTCCTGAAAGGTAGCCGTGTTCCTCAAAGAAGGCGATCTGCTGCTCGGTAAGGCGAAACTTATGCCACTCCTCGATATCCCCGGGCTGCTCAAAAAACTGCCCTATCGGTCCGCTGATTTCAGAAAGGTCCTTCAACATCCCATCTCTCCCTGGCCGTACTCTCGACGCTTCTCCCGTTCAGAGTACGGTACCAATGTAGACCACAGCGCCGAACTGCGTCTCCCCCGAACAAGGCAGAGAAAGAGAAGCGAAACTCAGGTCAACTGCGAAATCTGAAAGGCCATCGTCGATCTGGGCCGCCGCGGGATGCTACTCCGCAGGGTCATAGTTCAGGTTAGGCCCGAGCCAGCGCTCGACTTCAGCCACGGTCATCCCTTTGCGCTCGTGATAGTCGGCGACCTGATCACGCTCGATCTTTCCGACACTGAAGTATCGCGATTCAGGATGGGAGAAGTACAGCCCGCTGACGCTCGAGCCCGGCCACATTGCGAACGACTCAGTAATCAGCATTCCGGTGTTCGCCTGCACATTGAGCAGCCGCCAGAGGGCACCCTTCTCGGTATGGTCGGGGCACGCCGGATAACCCGGCGCCGGCCTGACTCCGCGATACTTCTCCTGAATGAAATCCGCATTGGTCAGGCACTCCTGGCGGCCGTAGCCCCATTCGTCCCGTACCCGCTTATGCAGGCATTCGGCAAACGCCTCCGCCAGCCGATCGGCGACGGCCTCCGCCATGATCGCGTTATAGTCATCATGCTCGGCCCGGAAGCGGTCGCACAGCTCCTTGAGGCCAATCCCGCTGGTGACGGCAAAAGCGCCGATGTGGTCGGGAAGCCCTGTCTCCCTCGGCGCGATAAAGTCGGCCAGGGATCTGCATGGTTCGCTGCCCTCACGGTTGGTCTGCTGGCGAAGGAAGTGGAATCTCTCAACGACCTCCTGCCGCCTTTCGTCCTTGTAGACTTCGATGTCATCGGCAACAGCATTGGCTGGGAAGAAGCCGTAGACGCCCCGCGCCGTAATCAAGTTCTTCTCAACGATCCGGTCGAGGAGAGCTTTGCCCTCCTCGAAGATCTGGCGCGCCTGCGCACCATGCTCCTCGTGTTCGAGGATGCGAGGGTAGACTCCTTTGAGCCCCCAGGCGTGGAAGAACGGAGTCCAGTCAATGAAGTCACGCAAAGTCGCCAGGGGAAAGTTATCCAGCACGCGCACGCCGATGAACTCCGGGGCTGGCAGGTCTTCGGCACGCCATTCGATGGGAGTCCGCCTTGCCCGGGCAGCCTGAAGGGAAACGGCCTTTTGACGCGGCGCGGCATGGGATCTGCGCAGCGCCTCATATTCCGCGCGATGCTGTGCAATGAACTCCGTCCTGCCGTCAACACTGAGCAGGCTGGTGGTCACGGGCACTGCGCGGCTGGCATCCAGCACATGGACGACAGGCTCGCTGTAGTGCGGGGCAATCTTGATGGCCGTATGCGCCCTGCTCGTGGTTGCCCCGCCAATCAGCAGCGGAAGCTTAAAACCCTGGCGCTCCATCTCACGGGCGACGTGCACCATCTCGTCGAGAGAGGGCGTGATGAGTCCGCTGAGGCCGATCAGGTCCGCCTTCTCCGCCCGGGCGCGTTCGAGGATCTTCTCGCTGGGCACCATAACTCCCATGTCGATCACCTCGTAGTTATTGCAGGCAAGCACGACGCCGACGATGTTCTTGCCAATGTCGTGGACATCTCCCTTGACCGTAGCAAGCACGATCTTCCCCTGGGCCCTGACGGTGTGGCCGGCAGCCTCCATCGCCATCTTCTCGGCCTCCATGAACGGCGTAAGGTGCGCGACAGCCTTCTTCATCACCCGGGCAGACTTCACCACCTGGGGCAGAAACATCTTGCCGGCTCCAAACAAATCGCCCACGATGCCCATGCCGTCCATCAGCGGGCCTTCGATCACCAGGAGCGGACGCCCAAGCTTGATGCGCGCTTCTTCAGTATCGGCCTCGATGTAGGTGTCGATTCCCTTGACCAATGCGTGCGCAAGGCGCTCCTCCACGGTGCCCTTGCGCCATTCTTCGGCCTTCTTTTCCGTAACGGCCTGGCCGGCCCCCTTCAGTTTTTCGCCGTACTCGACCAGGCGCTCAGTCGCATCCGGACGGCGGTTGAGGAGGACGTCTTCAACCAGCAGCTTCAACTCAGGCTCAATCTCCTCATAAACCTCGAGCATCCCGGCGTTCACGATGCCCATATCCATACCCGCTGCGATGGCGTGATAAAGAAAGGCAGCGTGCATGGCCTCGCGAACCTGGTTATTGCCTCGGAAGCTGAATGAGATGTTCGAAACGCCGCCGCTCACCTTGGCATGCGGCAGGTTGGCCTTGATCCAGCGCGTAGCCCGGATGAAATCCACCGCGTAGTTGTTGTGCTCCTCCATGCCGGTGGCCAGAGTAAGGATGTTCGGATCGAAGATGATGTCTTCGGGCGGAAAACCTACCTCGTCGACCAGAATGCGGTAGGCCCGCTCGCAGATGCGGATCTTATCCTCATACGTAGCCGCCTGCCCCTCTTCATCGAACGCCATCACGACCACCGCCGCGCCATACATCAGCACCTTTTCGGCATTCTGACGGAACTTCTCTTCGCCTTCTTTCAGGGAGATCGAGTTCACGATTCCCTTGCCCTGCAGGCACTTCAGCCCGGCCTCGATGACCTCCCACTTAGAGGAGTCCACCATAAAGGGCACTTTTGCAACTTCGGGCTCGCTCGCCAGCAGCTGCAAAAAGCGGCTCATGGCGACCACGCCATCGATCATTCCTTCGTCCATGCAGATGTCGATGACATTTGCCCCATTCTCGACCTGCTGCCGGGCGACACTGACCGCCTCTTCGTACTTGCCCTCTTTGATCAGCCTGGCGAACTTCGGGGAGCCGGCCACGTTGGTTCGCTCGCCGATCATGATGAACACGCCTGGCTGCTGGGTAAATGGCTGGGATCCTGATAGACGGAGCGGTCTGCTCGTCGCCGTCTGCAATGCTTTCACGCTCTCCGGACCGCTCACGCGATGCTCTCGCTCTCGATGGCCTTTTCTTCCTCGGCACGCGCCGCGCCCCACTTTCGCGGGGGCTTGCCGGCGAGCGCCCTGGCGATCGCAGCGATGTGCTCGGGGGTATTGCCGCAGCAGCCGCCGGCGATGTTGATCAACCCCCCTCCCGCGAAGGCGCTCAGAGAGCGCGCCATGTCCTCTGGCCCGAGATCGAACCCCGTCTCCGATAACGGATTCGGCAGGCCGGCATTTGGATAGCAGGAGATCGCCACGTCCGCTTTTTCCGACAGCTCGCTCAGAAAGGGATACATCAGATCGGGGCCGAGAGAGCAATTCAGCCCGACGGACAGGGGTTTCACATGCCGCACCGCGTTCCAAAACGCCTCGGTTGTCTGGGCGGAGATCAGCGTCTCGCCGCCGCGACCGACCGCGGCCGAGATCATCACGGGCAGCTTCTTGCCGTCCTCGTGAAATACCTCATGGATGGCAACCAGCGCCGCTTTCGCGTTCAAAGAGTCGAAGATCGTCTCCACCAGGAGGAGGTCGGAGCCGCCGGCGATAAGAGCGCGTACCTGCTGCTTGTAGGCGGTCTTTACCTGGTCGAAAGTAACCACACGGAAGCCCGCATCATCTGGGTCCGGCGAGTTTGAGAGAGAGACGGTCAGCGGCCCGATCGCTCCTGCGACGAACCGTTGGCGCGAGGTTGCGGTGCCCACCCGATCGGCCCACTCGCGGCACTGCCGTGCGGATCGCTCATTGATCTCCCATGCCAGGCCATTCAGGAAAGGATCATCGATGATCTTCTGGTAGAACTCTGGATCCTTCCTGCCGCCTTGCTCCCGAGGATCGTCCACGAAGAACTCGCTCTGGGTGATACTCGTCGCCCCGAAAGTGTTTGTCTCGATAATGTCGGCGCCCCCCTCCAGAAAGCGGCGATGA
>DASYYO010000091.1:0-1702 GCA_035933805.1 Acidobacteriaceae bacterium
GACCTCAACTCCTTCCGGGGAAAAAATCCTCTGATCTCCTTCCCTCGCATCCCAGGACACGAGGTAGCGGCGACGGTCGTCGACCCCGGCAAAGGGCACCCGGAGTTCCCCGCTGGAATGGACGTGACGCTTTCCCCATACAGCAATTGCGGCAAATGTCCTTCGTGCCTGCGGGGCAGGCCCAATGCCTGCCAGTTCAACCAGACGCTCGGCGTACAACGGGACGGCGCACTGACCGAGTACATCTCCATGCCTGCCGGCAAGCTCTATCCCGCGCAGCTTTCGCTCAAAGAGCTCTGCCTGGTTGAGCCTTTGACCGTCGGTTTTCACGCCGTGGCGCGAGGGAGAGTAACGCCGGGCGATACGGTTGCGATCTTCGGATGCGGAGGAGTCGGGCTCGGGGCCATCGCCGCCTCCGGCTTCCGCGGAGCCAGAACAATCGCGATCGATCTCGAGGATGACAAGCTGGCGACGGCCATGCTCGCGGGGGCCACGGACAGCATCAATACGAAGCGGGA
Source organism: Acidobacteriaceae bacterium (assembly GCA_035933805.1). GTDB lineage: Bacteria > Acidobacteriota > Terriglobia > Terriglobales > Acidobacteriaceae > PALSA-350. The sequence goes on from DASYYO010000091.1 coordinate 519, forward strand.
CGATCTGCACCAGAAGCTCCTGGATCTTACGGGCGGCCGCGGACCCGATGTGGTGATCGAGGCAATCGGACTGCCCCAGACCTTTCGCGCCGCTGTGGAAGAAGCCGCCTTCACCGGCCGGGTCGTCTACATCGGCTACGCCAAAGAGCCGGTAGCCTATGAAACGCGGCTCTTCGTCCAGAAGGAGCTCGACATTCTAGGCTCAAGAAATGCTCTGCCTGAAGATTTTCGCGAGGTGATCCGCATGCTGGAGGAGCGCCGCTTTCCGGTCGACCAGGCGGTGAGCGAGATTGTCCCTTTTTCCCGTGCTCCCGAAATGATTCAGAAATGGAGCGACAACCCAACCCAGTTTTCCAAGATCATGGTCTCTCTCGACTGAGTTCGCTGCCTGCTGTCTTTGTTCCGGGCAGAGGCATGCACGAGGGGACGGCTGTCCTTTATTCTGATTCGAAACCAAGAATGACGCCTCGAACCCATCGAGGAAGGCAACTTAGGAAGCCCGAGGAGAAGTTTGGAAGCCAGCGCAATCCTGCTCCTGCATTGTGCCGACCGGAAGGGCCTGGTGGTGGCAATCGCAGAGTTTCTGCTGAAGCACGGCGGCAACATTCTCGATGCGGACCAGCACCAGGACGCAGAGCTGGGCCTCTTCTTCATGCGCATCGAGTGGTCTTTGAAAGACTTCGATCTGGACGAGCTGCAGTTCCGCGAGGCATTCTCGCCGGTCGCCGATGCAGCCGGCTTCTCCTGGCAAGTGGCCTTCGGCAGGCGCAGAGCGCCGGTTGCGCTGATGGTATCGCGGTATCAACACTGCCTCGTCGATCTGCTCTACAGACATCAGATCGGAGAGCTGCATTGTGAAATCGCCCTGATTGTCAGCAACCATGAAAGCGCGCGTCCCCTGGCGGAGTTCTACGGCCTGCCCTTCCACTACGTCCCCGTGGCCCAGCATAGCCGGGCCGAAGCCGAGCAAAGACAACTTGCTCTCTTTCAGCAGCACAACGTGGAGTTGGTGGTGCTCGCGCGCTACATGCAAGTGCTCTCCGCGGATTTCGTAGCCCGCTATCCGCACAGGATCATCAACGTGCATCACTCTTTTCTTCCTGCGTTCGTGGGAGCCAGGCCCTACCACGGAGCCTATGAACGAGGGGTCAAGCTGATCGGGGCCACCAGCCATTATGTGACGG
>DASYYO010000099.1:0-1755 GCA_035933805.1 Acidobacteriaceae bacterium
CCGCCGAGGAGCGTCCCCCAGGGGCTAAACAGGTTGCTGAAAAACTCGCCAGAGTGGAGTGGACGACGAGAAAAGGCGCAGGGGCTAAAGAGTCTGCGTGAGAACTCGATTTAGGCGGGCAAAAACATCCCTCCGCGGCTAAAGCCGTAGGCTTTTTATTGGGCTAAGCGGCACGACTCAAGTCGTGCCCTTTCAAAACAGAAGCGAAGTGGAGTTCTCACGCAGACACTAGAGCATTTTAGGTATTGGTGTAAACTGTGATTGGCGATTCTCCGCGGCGAAGCAAAGTATGGGGCGACCCTATGAGGATGATTTGCGCCGTAAATTCTTCGCTGCCTACGATGCGGGGGAGGAGACGCTGGAAGAGTTGGCCGAGCGGTTCCTGGTGAGCGTGGGTTGGGCGAAGAAGATTTCCGCGCAACGGAATCGAACTGGACAAGCCGAGCGAGTGCCGTACCAGGCCGGACGCAAGCCGCATGCGGGGCCGGAGGCACAACAGCAAGTGCGAGCCTGGATTGCCGTCAAGCCGGACCTGACCCTGACCGAGATTCAAGGCAAGCTGCGCAGCGAAGCCAACGTGACGTTGAGCATTCCGCAGGTCTGGTACCTTCTGCGCAAGATGGGTCTTCGACTGAAAAAAAGTCACTCCACGCCAGCGAGCGAGACACGGAAGCCAATCGCCGGCAGCGTGTCGAGTTCGCGGCGCGGATCCGTACCATCACGCCGGAGCGGCTGATTTTTCTGGATGAGAGCGGGGTCACCACCTCCATGACGCGGCTGCGTGCCCGCTGCGCCGGCGGAGGACGCATTCATGAGGCGACACCCGGCGGCCATTGGAAGATCATGACCATTTTGGCAGCCATGAGCCTGCGCGGGATCATCGCCGCCATGACCATCGAAGAGGCCACCGATGGCGACATCTTCCTGGCCTTCATCCAGCAAGTGCTGTGCCCGGCGCTGAAAGCTGGCGACGTGGTAGTGATGGACAACCTCAGCTCCCACAAGCTGGCCGCGGTGCGCACCTGCATCGAGAAAACGGGTGCCGAACTGCTCTACCTGCCGCCCTACTCGCCGGATATGAACCCCATCGAGAAGGCCTGGGCAAAGCTGAAAGAGTTGCTCCGCGCCGCCCAGGCCAGAACCCGCGAAGCGTTGGATCAAGCCATCGCCGATGCCTTCAAACAAATCACCACCGACAATGCAAAGGCCTGGTTCAGACTCTGTCACTCCGTCTACAGCATTACCTAAAATGCTCTAGTCGAACACGGCTTCCGCGTCTTCTCTATCAACCCCAAACAGCTGGACCGCTTCCGCGATCGCTACTCGCCGGCCGGAGCCAAGGACGACAGCCGCGACGCCTTCGTGCTGGCCGACTCCCTGCGCACCGATCCGCACTGCTTCCGCCAGGTCCGCCTCGATGAGCCCGCCATGATCCGCCTGCGCGAGCTCTCCCGCCTCGAAGACGAACTCGACCAGGAGTTCCGCAGCGACGCCAACCGCCTCCGCCAGCAGTGGCATCGCTTCTTCCCGCAACTGCTCCAACTCGCTGAGGCCGCCGATCAGCCCTGGGTCTGGACCTTGTTCGAGCTGGCCCCTACTCCACAACGCGCCGCCAGGCTCAGCGAAGCCAAAATCGCCCGCATCCTGCGTGACCACCGCATCCGCCGCATCGACGCCCCCGCAGTCCGCGCCGTCCTGCGTACTCCGGCTCTGCCTCTGGCCCCCGGAGCCCGCGAGGCGGTCGCCGAACACGCC
>DASYYO010000103.1:0-7196 GCA_035933805.1 Acidobacteriaceae bacterium
ACGCTCCTCCATTCCACGTGGCCGCTGCCGGGAGTTCCGCGATCGTTCTCGCACGTATGAACGTGCTTCAAATGCCGTGCGACCGTGCGGTATGCGTTGCCGATGTCCTTCTCCTCGATGTTGGCGTGAAAGGTGTCGAAGAGTATCCCTACATTGGGGTGGCCGATCTCATCGCATAGCCTGACCGCGTCCTCCGCGGTATTGAGAAAATATGTCTCAAAGCGATTCAGCGGTTCTAGAGCGACCGTGACGCCGTACTCCGCCAGCACCGGCCCCAGCGACTGGTAAAACTCGACGGCCCGCTTCCATTCGTCGGCCGTCCGCCGCCGGCCCGGCAGATCGCCCAGCGGCGCATAAAGCGGGCCGGCCAGAATCGTGGCCCCGGTCTCGGCTACGACTCGAATGCAATCGTTCAAATACCTGCGGGCCGCGGCGCGAACCGCCGCGTCTTCCGAGATCGCATTCGTGCTGCGGTTGAGAACCGCGCACATGGTGCACTCCAGGCCGTTCTGCTCCAGTCCGCGGCGAATGTCCGCCGCCTGGAACTGCGCCGGATCGTGCAGCGGCAACTCGGCACCATCGAACCCATGCTCCTTAATCCGGGCCAACAATGGCAGTTGGGAGCGGTCAAAGTGACCGCTCCAGAGGAATGTGTTCACCCCATATTTCATCGATTCGAGCTCCCGGCCTGGCAATTTCTCAGACCGGACCGTTTTAGCATGGCGAGGTTTGCCTTGTCGCCCGCGGTCGCCCCGTTCCGGCAGCAGCAGCGTCCCGGTAGGTGACGCAGAGCACAGCGCAGTCGAAGCCAGTCTCCGAAAATAGGCTCGGTTATGCTCTGCGGAGAGCAAAGGATTTTTTTCTGATTCACTGGTCTATGAATTTCTCCCGAATGAATGCCGGGATGGGTGCTGAGTCGATGGATGCTGGGTCGGAAATGCCTCTCGTGAACATTCCTGGCAGCCGAGTCTGGAACATGCGTCGCCTTCCTCCGGTTGCCACTGCCATGTTCGTATCTGCTATGGTTTTGCTGCAGGGCTGCGCTTCGGGAACGTTGACCCCAGGCAGGGTTGCCGGAAATACCACGACAACCGAGGCCATCTCGGTAAGTACTTCAGCAACCAGCATCGTGGCAACCTCCGCCGAGGCAAGCACGGGAAGCAGTTCCATGGCCTGCGGCGTGAGCCCGGGAATCTATGATCACGCGGCGGTCGATAACGGCTTACCCGGGTCTCTGTCGAGCCAGAACATCGTCGCGGGATTGCTTCCCGCCACTACGTACTACTGCCAGATCAGCGGTACGGATAGCGCGGGAACCACATCGGCCACTTTCACCACGCAGACGGCGGCGCTGGCGGCGAGCACGCCGATCGCGGGCCTCTCCCTGGGAGCCGTCACCTCCTACGACTCTCTGAATGCGAACAACTACATGGAAGGAGATACCTTCTACAACTGCAAGTCGAATGACGGCGCCACCTATCTGACTACCGACGATACTCGCGGTTGGCAGCAAAACGGCTCGCCTCCGATGCAGAGCAGCGCTTTGTCTCTGGTCAAGCTCACGGCTGAAGATCCTCTGGCCGGCATCACGGTGAATCCTCTGGCAGCCTACGGCCCGGCTGGAACGCCGACAGGAGACGATCGAAGAACACAGAAGAGCTCCGGCCTCTTCTGCATGCAGGGCAAATTGTTCATGACGATCGGCCGCCAGTTGAACCAGGCGACCGGAGGCATGGGATCGAACACTGCGTACACACAGGATGCAGGTCAGGTGATCTGGAGCGCGGACAAGGGGGCCTCCTGGAACAACTTCGAGGCCCCCCAGAGCTTCAGCACCCACGGAAGCCCGACCAGCATTCCAAGCGCAACCATGTTTCCGTCAGTTCCGGGGGAGATGGGCTCGGCCACCTTTGTCATGTACTGCGGGGACGACGGAACCCTGGGGTATCTGGATCCATGCAATCGCACCGACAACGCGGATGCCTACGCCTATCTCATGGCGAACGATGGCTTTTGGGACAGCGGGAATGAACTGTACCTGGCGAGGGTTCCACGGGCTAAGCTCGGCCGTTTGCAGGCGTCCGATTATGAGTTCTATACCAGCGGTGACGGCTCTCTGGATTCGAGCTGGACGGCTTCGCAAGGCGACGCCCGGCCGGTCATCGCAAACAAAGGAAAACTAGGGGAACCGAGCGTCCAGTATCTGCCCGCATTGAACCGCTACCTTCTTCTGACCTACTCGTACCCACAGGGGCTGGCAGCAGGAGCAGCACATGCGGAGCATACGCTCTGGCTCGGATATGAGGCCCCGCATCCATGGGGCCCCTGGACGATCATCAACAGTATGGAATGGCCGGCGCAGGGCTACTACAACCCTGTCATCCTCAATGACACGGCAAACCAGGGGACGAGCCCCATCCTTATGTTTACCGGGAACTTCTTCGGGTCAGGAACCTATCAGATGTATCTGGGTAAACTCACCGTGCTTCACTGAGAAGCGGCCGCTCGCCTCACGTCAATGACACCACCTCATAGTCTTCAACGGACGGCACCTCGAACCGCACGCTCCTGCCCTCCTGCTTGAATCCCAGCCTGCGATCTGCCTTGAGAGCGCGGACACTGGTGAGCGTCTTTCCCTCGGGCACGACAAAGCTCGCCTTCAGCGGCCCGACGGGATACAACTCGGTTACAAACGGCCGGGTCATATTAGGGTTGGTGTAGTTCAGGATATGCAGTGCGTAACCGGGCTCCGTCTCCCAGGCAAAGAGTTCGAGCATTCCCTTCCCTTCCACGGTCGCCGGAAGATCCCTCTCCGCCAAAAGCCACTTCACCGAGTTGCAGATCAGGCGGCTTATATCGGGATTCCCCGACAACCATGCGGTGCGCCCGATGTCTCCGGGAAAATAGGCCACGCGGGATGCTCCATTTTGACGGAGGATGACGGCGGGCTCATTGGTCTTCTTGACACGCGGATAGACCATCTCGGGAGGGAACGCTGGATAGGCCGGCACAACGCTGAGGTAGAGAGACTCCGCTTCCAGGTGGCTTACCGGCACGCGATACTCAGGCCCGGGGAGAAGATCGGTTCCGGCAAAGCCCTCCAGGATGGAATGCGGCTTGTCGATGTGCATATAGCTATTGCCGTGCGGCCCCAGAACTTCGCCGGCTACGCTCACTCCGAAGAGTTCCCGCAGGCCGAAGTCTCCCCGCGGTTCGCCCCATTCGTTATAACGGGAGGTTTCAAAGGTGGCCAGAACAGAGCCTCCAGAAGCCGCGTACTGCTGGATGGCTTCGCATTCTTTATCGCGCAGGTAGGCAGCGTTGGGAATCAGCAGGGCACGATACGGCTTGAGCGTCTCCGGCGTAAGGTTCTCCTGGTGGACGAAGTCAAAGAGAAACCGCCCCTTGAGCAGCGCATAGTAGAGCCCTTGAATGTAGTCCACCTGGTCGATGCGCGCCCGGTTGAGAGTGCGTTCGCGGGTTCCATTCGACTGGTAAAAAGCGATGGTGCTCTGAGGGTAGAGCACAGCGATGTTCGCCAGGGAGCGCCGGTTGCGAAAATGCTGTTCGTTCTTTGCCAGCCAGTCGAAGGACGCGCGGCCGGTCTCGCGCCAGCGAGTATCCTGCGGCGACCCGCCCAGCCAGTGAAACCACGGCACCATGCCGCTAGCCGCGGCCTGGGCAATCCAGAGCTCTGTCTCGGGAGCCGGCTTGGAGGTATGCCTCCATAGCGGCGACCCGGTGCTATACGCGCCGACGACATTCGTAATCGTTCGGCCATTCATCACCGATTGCGCCACGCGCCCTTGCGCCGCACACGCCCATAAGGGTGTGTTCCCGGAACGGCCCTGATGGTCCGCATTGAACCATGCGGCCACTTCGCTCAGCCGCTTCGCATCCTTGACCGTATCCAGACCGCCGCCCAGATTGCCCACGTAGACAGACTCCGGATTGGCCTCTTTCGCCACCCCGTTCCAGAGCTTCCAGATCTCGGCGATCCGGTCCATGGAGACCTCGTAGTATCTCCGGTAGACCGCACTGCGCACGTCGGTCGTCTCCGGCGGTATGCCGCCGGTCTGTTCCTTATAGATCTTCTGGCAGTTCGCACAGTAGCAGACCTCCAGCGCGCCCAGGCTGGGCCAGCCATTGGTGTAGAAGCTGTCCGGAGCATAACGTTTGTTCAACTCGCGATAGATGGCCGGCATCTGCTCCGTAAAGTAAGTGCTGAACATGCAGGTCCGGTAGAGCCAGGGGCACTCCGGCTCCGTCCGGGGCGAGCCGTCGCGGTTGGCTTGAAACCACTCCGGATGAGCCGAGAATGCCTCTGTATAGGCATAGTTGCAGTCCATGCGCGCAACGACCCGGAGTTTGCGTTTACGCGCTGCGGCGACCACATCTCCAAACAGGTCTCGCGTGCCCAGAAACTCACTCCGATGCTGGTAAGGCACCTGCGTCGGATAGAACGCGACGATACCCCCGCCGTTCAGCATGACTCCGTCGACTTTGAGGGACGCGAAGTAGTCCATCCACGCATTCGCGTCCAACGTCAATGGATCGGTCTCATTGAAATTGATCTGCCCGCAGCGCCGCATCGTGGCATACCAGGGCTTTCCCGCATCGAGAGCGCTGCCCGCAGCTTCTCCCGCAGAGGCAAGGATCAAAGATGCCGCGGATGCTTCCAGAAACTGCCTTCTTGTCATGGGTGTCATCGAACGAACTCCTTCAACACGAGTCTATTTTGAATCGGACGGGTTGAGCGATGCTGCGAGATCGAGTCGCGGCCGTCTCGCGCGCGCTGCGAATCGCCAGACTTCGCAGCGCAGGCCGGCGCTCCAGTGCTGCTGGAAGGTTGAAAAATAGATCTTCAGGAAGCTGCAGGCCTCGCGCTCCCCTGTGCCAAACGTCTTCCGATCAGCTCGATCGCCCGGTGGGCGGAGAGCGCGGCGCCCTCCTGCCAACCTACCAGGTGGCTGGTGTGATCGCCTGCGAAATAGATGCGCCCCTCCGGTTGGATCAGCCGCTGATACTCTTTGGTCGACCCAAAGTTGAAGGGGCTCACCCAAGAGCCCAGATTGTACGGAATGTTTCCCCAGCTTACATAGATCGGATGCTTCAACTCGTGCGAACGGCCGGGATGCAGCAGTTCAATCGACCGGCGCGATGCATCCAGCTTGGCTTGCACATCCGGCAGTCTGCCAAAAGCGCTATTGTTTTCGATGGAGTAGCCCCCCAGAATCACTCCCTTGGCCGAGAAGAGCGCCGCGCTGGGATACCATACCGTATCGACCGTCTGTTCCAGATAAGAGATGCCCCCGTAGATATTGGTCTCCTGTTCCCAGAACCGGCGCGACTCCCAGCCGATCTTATAGGCAGAGTCATAGGTCGCGTTCTCGATCACTTCTTTCAGATCGGGTGAGAAGTCGGCATCCACCGTCTTGAGCATCGTCAGGGGCATCGCACATATGCAGTAGTCCGCCGAGACTGTCTCATGTTTCCCCGTGGCGTGGTTGCGATAGACCACGCGAACGCGAGAGGCATTCTGCCGAATCTGGACCACTTCCGCACGCTGGCGCACCACAGCTCCCAGGCGCTTCTGGAAGGCCTTGGGAATCTGGTCCATTCCGCCCACGGGCTGAAACATCGTCGCCTGCCAATCAATAACATCTTCGACCAATAATCCCCGCCAGAGATTCGCCGAAAGCAGTGCATGCATATCGAGCGGATCATTCCGAACGCCTGGATGATCGCCGGCGCCGGGGCTCACTTTATAGCCTGCTCGCTCCGATCCCTGATAAAAGAGATCGGGAGAAAGGTCCCCGTACTGGCGCAAAAACTCGAGCATCTGCTCCTTATCGCTTGTGGTAAGCTCCTGGTCGAGCGCGCCTCTCTGAACGCATTTGGCCAGCAACTCGGAGACGTGCCCGCGGGTATCGTACTCGACCTGCCGGTTCTCGACCGCCTTTCCGCCGTTGAGCTGATCGCACTGCAAAAGAGCGCTGCGCGAGGTGTTGACCTCTACCTCCAGCGGAATCCCAAATTCACGGCAATAGCTCAGCATGGTCCGGTGAATGGATGGCAGCCGCGCTGGTCCGGCATTCATGTACAGGCCTTCGGAAAAATCGCAATGCTGCGTGGTCCCGTTCGCGAACGCGACCCGGGTATCACGGCGAATCGACCAGTTCCTGCCGCCGACTCGGTCCCGCGCTTCAAGCACCGTACAGGTGTAGCCGAGCTTGCCCAGCTCATATGCGGCGACCAGGCCGGCAATGCCCCCGCCCAGGATCACCACCCTGATCCCTCTACCGGAGCCGGGACGCATGGGAACCGTGGACGCGGCGGAGGCGGCAACCGGGAGAAGCCCAAGAGACTGCATCAGGATATAGGCAGCGCTATAGCCCCCGGCCTCCCCGGCCTTCATCAGAAAGTCACGCCTGGTCAAGGCCATCGCTCTCATCTCCTTGCATACCGCGCGGCCGGAGCGCGAACCTTCTTGAGAAACGCCTGGTATTCGCGCTCCGCTCTGCGGGAAGTCCGCTTCGGTAAGCTCCGGTGTTGAGCTTTATTCTAATCCGGGATTCGAGACGGATTGCCGCGTGCCGGCGAAATGGGGAACACCTCATTCTCCCGCACTCTTCCGCGGCTGGAGCGATAGTGCCGGAGAGCCGTTCCTTGATCCTGAGAAGAAAATTTGAACGCCAGGATTCTTCGGCGGAATGATTACGCCAACGATCCCCGTCCTGATATGGGCGAGCGCCCGTCCTATTCTCTAGTGCGATGCGCCGGATGGCGCAGCAACGCGGGAAGGATGCTCGCCGCATTCCATGTCCCGAAACGGCAGGGAGTTCTTTGAATCGTGGGACTATGCGGATTCGAGGACGATGTTGCCGAACCGCGTGGTGTCGCCGGTCCGGATGATGCCTACGACTCCCTTGGCGCGCGCTTTGAGAGCGATGTGTGGCTCCCACGTGAGTGCGATGCCCGAAAGATGTTGCTCGTAGCTATGCACAGTCTCTGGCGAACTTACCTCGCGGAATTCGCTTGCCATCACAGCTTTCCCGCACTTGAAATTCAGACGAATGGCGCGAACCACATCGGGAACACTGGGCATTCCAGAAACCAGCGATATGTCGACGGTTTCCACGCCGGCCACGTGAGGAAAGCCCATATCCGTGACAATCAGCGTATTAGTGTGACGC
>DASYYO010000454.1:0-2182 GCA_035933805.1 Acidobacteriaceae bacterium
CACCATGGTCGAAGAAGGTCTCATCGCCATCTCTACTGTCGAAGTCATTCGCTATTCGCGCGATCCCGGAAAGCCATCCTCGGCACCCTCAGAAAAAGCGCAATGATCTCTGACGTGAGAAGCCGCGGAACCGAATTGCCCGCCGGGCGAACGACTCCCTCTGCGCTACACTCGTCCTGAAGCTCAGGACCGAGGTTTCTCTCATGCTCAACCGCCGTACGTTCCTGAAGACCGGAGCCGCCGCCCTCCCGCTGGCTGCTGAAATCCGCAGCCTCGCTCAGGCCCCTGCTGAATCGAGATCAGTCGATCTCTCCGCCGCGCCGGCCCTTGTGCCCCTGCCCAAGCGCCTTCCCCCCCTGGATCCCGCGGGGCTGCCCTGGCAGGTGAAGATCCGCCGCGTCGGACAGAGCAATATGACCGAGCACGATCCGGCCGTCATGAACATCGAAGAATGGGCCGACTACTGGCACTCCGCCGGAACCGAGGTCGTCTTCGTCAGCGTCACCGGCATCCTTGCTTTCTATCCCTCCAAGGTGCCCTTTCATCGGTGGGGAAAATTTCTCAATGGTCAGGACTTCTTCGGCAAATGCACTGCTGCAGCGAAGAAGCGCGGCATGCGCGTGGTCGCGCGCATGAGCCCCGATCTCAACTGGCCTGACGCTTTGGCCGCTCATCCCGAGTGGGCCATGCGAAACCGCGACGGCTCCCCGCAACTCAACGGCGAGGATCCGCAGCTCTTCCGCACCTGCATGTTCTCGTCCTACATGGACGACTACGTCCCCGCCATCATGCGCGAGATCAACTCCCTCTATGATGTCGATTGCTTCTACACCAACGGGTGGCCGCCCCTCGGCAGCCTGCCCGATTGCCACTGCGCAATCTGCAGCAAGCTGCCGCCCACGGGAACGCCCGCGTACTGGCAGGCATTCAACGACCGGCTCTTCTCCCTCTGGCAGCGATACGACAAGATCGCCAAAGAGAAAAAGCCCGACAGCTTCTTCTTTGCCAATCTGGGCGGCAACGTCCACGCCGGCCCCAACCTCGCCCGCCTCGGCGCAATCGCCGCGTGGTTCCAGGGCGACAACCAGGGCCGCACCAACGCCGACCCCGCCATATGGGGCTGCTCCCTCCAGGCGCGGGTTTGCAAGGCTGTGCTCAGCGGCAACAGCTTCGCCGCAAACATCAATGCCGCCTACTCCACCGGGCTGGTGCGCTGGCGCAATTCCAGCAAGAATCCTGGAGAAACGCGAATGTGGATGCACGAAGCCCTGGCCGGAGGCCTGCCTCTCTACAACCACTTCATCGGCTCTGAAGACGGCTTCTGCGAAGACCGCCGCTGGCAGAAGGTCGGCGCGGAAGTTTTTACCTGGTCCGCTAAGCACGATGCCCATCTCACGCCGCGCCGCTCCCTCGCCAACATTGGCGTCATCATGGGCCAGAGCACGCAGGTTCTTTACAAAGGGCCGGCCGCCGCGCACTCCGCGAACTACATGCACGAGACCACCCAGGGCATCTATGAAACCCTGCTCGCCGGCCGCTTCGCCTTCAACTTCATCCACGAAGAACTGCTTGAGCCGGAGCGCCTCAGCAGATACCGCGTTCTCCTGCTCCCCAACATTGCAATCCTGACCGACCAGCAGTGCCGCCAGATACGCGACTATGTCCAGCGCGGCGGCTCGCTCATGGCCAGCTTCGAAACCAGCCTCTACGATGAAAATCTCCAGCCCCGGCCCAACTTCGCACTCGCCGGTCTCTTCGGCATCAGCAAGTCAGCCGACGTGGTCGGCACCAATGGCAACGCGTACTACGCGCGCATCGAACGGCGTCACCCCATACTCGATGGCTTCACCGACACCAACTGGATACCCGGCGCGCAGAACCGTGTCCCGCTCCAGCCGGTCAGCAATCCCCTGCTCACCGTGGTTCCGGGATTCGTGCAGTATCCACCGGAACTGGCCTACCCACCGGTCTCGCACACTGACGAGCCCGCGGTCGTCCTTCGTGAATCTGGTGTCAGTCGCTTTGCCTGGTTCCCCGGCGACATCGAGCGCACCTATTGGATTACCGGCCACGACGACCTGCTTCGGCTCATCCACAACACCTTGCGTTGGCTTACGCGCGATGAGCGGATGGTGAGCGTGGAGGGCGACGGGTTTGCAGAGATGTTTTGCTGGGAGACGGA
>DASYYO010000145.1:0-1988 GCA_035933805.1 Acidobacteriaceae bacterium
CTGCTGCGCGGCCGCGTCTTCACCGAACACGAGCGCCTGGGGAACGACCACTACGTCGTAGTCAGCAAGCTCTTTGTCGATCAGTTTTTCTCCGGCGACGACCCGGTTGGCAAACATCTCCGCATCGCCTGGGATACAAAACCGGAGACCTACACGATCCTCGGTGAAGTAGGCGACACCATCGCGGACGTTACCCGCCCCGTGCAGGCGGCCATCTATTTCCCCATCCTCTCCGGCATCCCCGACCGCACCAGCGAGGCCACGATTGTGGCATGGACCGCCGGCGATCCTCTGGCCATGTCAATGCCGATCCAGCAACAGATCTCGGCACTCGAACCCGAGCTGCCCGTCTACAACGCGCTCACTATGGACCAGATTCTCGGCAAGACCACCGCCAGTCAGGGCTTTGCGGCCAATCTGCTCCTGGCCTTCGCCTCTTTGGCTCTTCTGTTGGCCGCAGTGGGCCTTTATGGAGTGCTCTCTTACCTGGTCACGCAGCGAGTGCCGGAGATCGGCATTCGCATCGCCCTCGGCGCGCAACGCGCACAGGTCCTGCGTCTTGTCCTGTTCGACGGACTGCGCCCGGCGATCCTCGGGCTGCTGCTTGGTTTGGCAGCCAGCGCGGGCGTGACGCAACTCATCCGGTCGATGCTCTACGGAACCGAGCCGTATGACCCGGCGGTTATCGCCGCTGTCATTCTTATCTTGCTTTTGATCGCTTCGATCGCCTGCATCTTTCCCGCCTGGCGCGCGTCGCACCTTGACCCGATGCAAGCCTTGCGAACGGAATGAATGCAAGCTGCATCGATCTTGATCGGCCCGGAAAGAATCTGGTCCCAATACTTTCGAATCGCCGGGCCGCGAGATTTGATTCAGTGCGGAGGGCACGTGCGGAATCTTTCGGGAAAATCCCGGCCCCGACTTGTAGCCCGATTTGCCTGATCCATTCAGCAGAGAGGGGAGAAGCTGAGTCATTCCATCAAAAGCCAGTCCTCTGCCTGTTCCTGCTACCTGCAAACGATAACGGATGGACCCTGGATGACAACACCGTGTCTTTTTGCACCGTATTGGTGCTTTTACTCCCCGTATTAATGGTAGGATAAGTTTCCCCCACAGCAGGACCGAAGTAGTGCCCTGTGCCGGATTACTATCCGGTACACCCACCGTCGCTACGTGTTCATCAACAAAGGACCCTTTTGTTGAGCACGCGACACTCTCTGCATCCCGGATCGATCAGGTCCGTCGGGATGAGCTTTGAAAGTGGGAGAAACCGATGCAATCGGAATCATCCGGACTGTCCTATCGTCCCGTTCGTTCGCTCCAGGACAATAGTCAGCGGCTCCTGGCAGTGCAAAAGGGCGACCCGCCTCCTCAACCCAATACGGGTGGCGAACCAACCCGCAAGATCCCATCGAAATTCCGCGTCCTGATTGTGGGGCGAGACCGCATGAGCGGGGATCTGCTGGCCTCCGCCCTGAATCAGACCGACTCCTGCGAGGCTGCGGCCGTTGCACCGGAAGGGCTCTCAGAAGCTCTGGCTGCGAGGAAGATCCATCTGGCCGTCATCAGCGCGGAGCTGGACCAGCGCCGAAGCGGGTTTGATTTAACCGCGGGCTCGATCCGCGCCTTTCCAAACCTGATCGTCGTGATCCTGCTCAGTCAGGTGTCGCAGACCTCGGTAGTCAATGCATTCCGCGCCGGAGCCCGCGGCGTCTTTTCTCGTGAAAGGCCGATCCAGGAGTTTCTGGACTGCATCGAGCATGTCCGCAGAGGCTATCTCTGGGCCGGCCCGTATGAGGCGGATGCACTGCTGCATGTGTTCCGGCATCTTCCTGCGCCAAGCATTTCAATGGCAGCGAATGCCACCCCGCTGACCGATCGTGAGACGCAGGTGGTCCAGTGCGCTGCCACCGGAAAGACGAACCGGCAGATCGCTCAGGCCCTCCACCTCAGTGAAAACACGGTGAAGAACTATCTCTTTAAGTCCT
>DASYYO010000259.1:0-4797 GCA_035933805.1 Acidobacteriaceae bacterium
TTGCCGCATGGCTTGTTCCGCTGCTGGCTTCGGCGGCGACCCTGGCGCTGATCTCGGGGATCACCCTGCTGGGCCGCTCGTGGCCGCTCTTCGGCCTGGGACCGATGCTCGGAAAGCTCGCCGGCGTCAGCGGAGCTGCGACGGCCGATCCCGAGCTGCGAACGCATGGGACCAGCCTGGCGGCGATTCTGGCCGCTGCGCTTTTCTTCGCCGCGGCCGTGCTCATCTTTGAACGCAGAGATCTGCGCCTGAAGGAAGATTGAGCTTCCGCACCCGGACCGATCGAGGCCTGAGGCTCGGCCTTATCCGGTTTGCAGCCTGGCGTACTTCAGAAAATCGAAGTTGCCTGAGCTGGAGAGCTGGACGCCGGTCAGGCGGCGCGTGTGCACCATCACCGTGTCCAGATACCAGAGGTTGATCGACGGCAGCTCGGCGGCGAGGATCTGCTGGACGATCGCGTAGTCCGCGCGGCGCTGCTGCTGGTCGCTGGAGGCTCCAGCTTCGGCAATCAACTCGTCCAATCGCCGGTTGGAGAAGCGTCCGCGGTTGGCCCCACGCGGAGGAAAGGCCGAAGTGGCATACGAGTAGCGGAAGATGTCGGGGTCTTCATTGCCGCCGATCCAGCGCAGGGTATACATCTGAAAGGCGCCCTTGGTGACATCCGAATAAAAGGTCGCGAACTCAAAGCTTCGCACTTCGAGCGCGATGCCGATCTCCCGGAGCTGCTGCTGCAGGATCAAAGCCAGCAATCGGGCTGTCTCATCGGTGGAAGTCTTCATCGCCAGAGAGAATCGAATGCCGTCTTTCCCGCGCTTCCAGCCGGCTTGATCGAGCAGGGCGTTGGCTCTCGCCGGATCGTACGGGTACTGTTCGACATTTCCGTTCCACGCCCAGTGCTGCCCGGGGAGGAGGCTGGCAGCCAGCCGGGCGCGATCCCTCCAGAGCGAGTGAATGATGAGCGGACGGTTGATCGCATATGCAATGGCCTGGCGCACACGCACGTCGCGCAGGACCGGGTCCTGCGTGTTGAAGGAGATGTAATTCAGGCTGGTTCCCGGAGCGCTCTCGACCACGAGGTTGGGGCGCCTGGACAGGGCCGTCACCATGTCGGATGTCATGCAGTTGATGCATGCATCCGCCGAGCCCTTCTCCAGTTCCAGAGCTCGCGTGATCGCATCCGGAACGACGGCAAAGCGAATCCTCTCGATCGCCGGCGCAGGCTGCCAGGAGTTGACGCTGCGCTCCAGGATGACGTCGGTATCCGCCTGTTGGCTGACAAAACGGAACGGGCCCGTGCCGATGGGATGGAAGCCGAAGTTCCGGCCGCTGCCTTCGGGCACGATGCCGATGGCGCCGTCGGAGAGGTTCCACAGCAGAGCGGCATCCGGCTGTTTGAGGTGAATGACGACCGTCGCCGGATCGGCGGCCTCGACGCGGTCGATCTTGGCCAGCGCGCTGCTCTTGGCCGTAAGCACCGTGCCGTCGCGCATGGAGTCGAGCGTCCATTTCACGTCGCTCGCGGTGAGCAGCTTTCCGTTCTGGAAATGCACCTGGCCGCGAAGGTGGAAGATATAGGTCAAAGGATCGGGAGTCTCCCAGCGGGTCGCCAGCCAGGGCTGCAGGTTGAAGTGGGCGTCCCGGTGAACCAGACTGTCGAAGATGAGAGGGTCGATGTGCTCCGCCTGGGCGTCGACGCCGATGCGCGGATCGAGACTCGTGGGGCTGTTCTCAATGAGAACCGTGACTGTCTGCGGGTCGCGCCTGCCGCTGGAGCAGCCGCCCAGCGTGCCGGCGATCAGGAGCAGCAGCATGCCGGCGCTCGTGCGGAACGCGAACCTGGCATGAGCTCCCGCGCGGCGCAGCGGCCTTTCCTCCATGAGAGGGTTCATCTCGTCCTCGGCCGGGGCGTGCGGCGGACCGGCCTGGGCGCGCAATCGGTGATCTGCCCGAGGATTGCAGGATGAGCTGCGCCGGTGGCCGCCGGTACATTCCCCGGACGGCGGAGCCAGGTCTGGCAGGCGAGCAGCGCGAAGGCCGCTGCCTCCTTGGCCTCGGCGGGCAATCCCATCTCATCGCTGGCCTTTACGGTGCAGCCGAGCGGCTCCAGCTCCTGGCGCAGCATCCTCATCAGCGTCCGGTTGCGGGATCCGCCGCCGGAGACGACAAAATCCACTGGAGCTCCCCGCATCCGCCGGCGAACATGCGCGGCGTAGGCGGCCCGCACGCTCCTGGCGGTGAGAGCGGTGGCCGAGGCGATCGCATCCTCGGCGCTGCCTCCGGCTCCGCGGCAAGCGGCGAGAAAGCGCTCGGCGTAGGCCGTACCGAACTGCTCCCGCCCGGCGCTCTTCGGCGGCGGTTGATGAAAGAAGCGCTCCCGCAGCATCGAATCGACGACGGAGCCGAGGACCCCCCCGCGCTGCGCAGTCTCGCCGCCCTGGTCAAGCCTCCGGGCGAAGAGCGTCTGCATCAACTGGTCGATCACCATGTTGCCCGGGCCGGTATCGAAGGCGAGCACGTCGCCGAAGGCAGCCTTGGGAAAGAGGGCAGTCAGGTTTCCGATGCCGCCCAGGTTCTGCAAGACGCGCCCCCGCAAGGGATGGTGAAAGAGAACGTAATCGAGCAGGGGAACCAGCGGCGCGCCCTGCCCTCCGGCCACCATATCCGCAGGGCGGAAGTTGGAGACGACGGGAACTCCGCTCGATGCCGCGAGCATGGCCATCTCGCCGATCTGCCAGGTACAGGCCACCATCCGGCCGGCGTAGCGTTCGCCTCGGGGCTGGTGGTAGATCGTCTGGCCATGGCAGCCGATCAGATCCAGCCGGCAAGGCGTCTTCTTGAGGGTCTTGGCCAGCGCTTCCGCATAGGCCTGGCCTAAGCGCCAGTTCAGCCGCGCCAGCTCGGCCGTAGAGATCGACTGCGCATCCATGGCGCGGAGAACAGCCTGGCGCAGGGCGGGAGAAAAAGGGAAGCCGCAGTGACCCAGCAGCTTGATCGCGAGATCGTTCTGCCGCGTCCGGATCTGAACGATCGCGACATCGATTCCATCAGCCGAGGTTCCGCTCATCATCCCGGCGACGGTCATGCCGCGAAATGCCTTCCGCGCGCTGGCGGTGGTCATGCCGGCATCTCCTTCCCGCTGCCGAGCCTGTCGATCTTCGCGGTAAAGCGGCGAGTCTCCTCGCGAGCCTGCGCGACCGCGCCTGCATCGGGAGGCGCGGGGAACCGGTCGGCTTTCAGACGACGCCGCTCAAAGCTCTCGATCGACGCCGCCGATTGCCGCAGCCTGCGAGCGAAGGCGGGCGAGCGCTCCGCCTCAGAGAGCAGAGTCTCAAATGCGGTCAGCACCAGGGCGGGATCGCGGCAGATCTCAATCAGGTGGGTTCCGGCGAGAACGGCCCGGACCACCGCATCCGCGAGACTGGTCTGGGTGAGAATACCGCCCATCTCCATGTCGTCGGAGACGATCAGGCCCTGGAAGCCGATCTGTTCGACGAGAACCTCAGTCGTCCAGAAGCGCGAGACCGAGGCCGGTTCTTCTCCGCCCTCGGTCAGCGGATAGCCGGCATGGGAGATCATCACGAATGGAAGCCGGCGCGCCAGCCTGCGGTATGGCAGGAGGTCTTCTTTCCATAGCAGATCAAAGGGCCTGGCGATGCGGGGCGTCGAGTGATGCGAGTCCACCGAGCCGCTTCCCAGGCCGGGAAAGTGCTTGCCGCATCCGAGCACGCCCGCGTGCGCGAGCGCTTTCAGGAATTCGCCGGCATAGCGCGTGACTTCGACCGGATCGCCCGAAACCACACGGGTGGTCATCACCGGTTCCGACCAGTCGGTCCGCAGATCGAGCACCGGAGCAAAGGTGGTGTTCAGCCCCAGCATGCGGATCTCCTGGCCGATCAGGCGGCCATGCTCGCGAAAGAGAAGAGGATTCCGGGTTGCTCCGACGGCTGCGGCCGATGGCATCGGCGCTGTCAGGTCCCGCAGGCGATCGACCGTCCCGCCTTCCACGTCGATGCAGCGAAAGAGCGGCCCGTCGACCGCCGCTATCGCAGCCTTCAGCAGCGCGTGCGTCTGGGCGGCCTCCTCCACGTTGCGGCGGAAGAGGATGACTCCGCTGGGCCGGATGAGCTTCAGCCACGCGGTCTCGACCGCGCTCAGCGAGGTTCCTTCCAGTCCGGCGATGATCACCGCTCCGGCAGCGCGCCGGAGTCCGCTACTCCCGGAGAAAGCAGGCGCGGAGGAGATGGCTCGCAGGGGCGGCAATCAGGCGTCTCCCCGTTTGCCTGCCGTGCCGCGAATCTCCGCCTTCAGCTCTTCCAGCAGATTGAGCGCCTGGAGCGGCGTGAGCCTGTTGACGTCCGTCTCTTCCAGCCGATCGAGGATACGCTGCGACAGAGGGGTAAACATGGTCAGTTGTAAGGAGGCGTTGGTCTCCTCCGCCACATTCTTTTTCTCCGAGCGCTCATGTTTCAGCAGGACCTGGCGGGCGCGTTCGATGACGGGAAGGGGCAGTCCGGCAAGCCTGGCGACTTCGATGCCATAACTCTTGCTGGCGGCTCCAGGTTCGATCGAGTGCAAAAAAACAATTCCCTTCGGGCTCTCGCGAACCGCGACGCGCAGATTCTTCAAGCGGGGCAACTGCTCGGCCAGCAGCGTGAGCTCGTGATAATGGGTGGCGAACATGGTTCTTGCGCCCACCTGGGCGTGCAGATATTCCACCGTGGCCCACGCCAGGGAGAGACCGTCGAAGGTCGCTGTGCCGCGGCCCATCTCATCGAGCAGGACGAGCGATTGCGCGGT
>DASYYO010000267.1:0-8439 GCA_035933805.1 Acidobacteriaceae bacterium
TTCCGCATCGATCGAGCAGCACCTCTCTGATTCAACATTCTTCCTTCCGCCGTGCCTTCCGTGCGATGGAGGGAACCGTCAGCTTAAGCGGCCGGCCTCTCCGACCTCGAAAGATATCTCAAGGGCTCTTTTTCGCGAGGCTCTCAGGCAGCGCAAAGACATAGTAGCCCTGGGCCTGCTCGGCTGCCGCACCTACCGAATGCGGCGGCGGGTCGGAGCCGGCCGGCGGTTGTCTGATTCCCAGGATCTCCATGCCGGGCTCGGGCCTTGCGCCAAACGCGAGGTACTCGCGGCCGTTCACCTGATAGACCGAGAGATTGCCTTCGGGGCTGGCGGGCATCACCTTTTCCCACAAAACCTTCCCCGTATCCTTGTCATAGGCCCGCAGGGTCGAATCGGACTTGGTGCCGGAGAAGATCAGGCCGCCGGCGGTCACCACAAATCCGCCTCTCGGCCAGAAGCTGCCGGTATCCTTGATTCCCCTTTTTTCCAGGGCAGTCACGCCGCCCAACGGAATCTGCCACTGGATCGTTCCCTTGTTCAGGTCGTAGGCAGTCAGGGTAGACCATGGCGGCTTGTTGGCAGGCAGACCCTCGCTCGAGTTGAGATATCCGTAGCCGGTCCAATAGCGAACAGTGTCGGTTCCATCAGGAGCCGCCGGGGCTTGAGGCCTTGGCGCCGAGAGATAGGCGGCCAGGTCCGGCGGCACATTGGCCGTTGCTGGAGCCTTGAGATACGCGATCAGAGCATTGACATCTTTCGCTGAGAAGTCGGGAAACGCGGGCATGGGCGGCAGCCCGTTGGTCACTGCCTCGCGGATGCGATCCGCGCCCACCTTAGAGACGATATCGACCAGCGAGGGAACGGAAGGGTGCTGCCCTTGCAACTCCGGCAGATGGCACATCTGGCAGTTTTGCATATAGAGGACACGGCCCTGCGTAGCCGGGGTTCCCGCAATCTCCAGCTTGGGACGTTTGGGCTCGAGCTTGATCATCGAGAGTGCGTTCTTCGTCTGCACGTATAGAAAGCCCGTCGCGGGATCAACGCCTTCTTCGCCGAAGTTCGAGCCTCCATTGTTTCCCGGCATCTCGACCGTATTCTTCAGGCTCGGCGGAGTGAAGATGCCGTGGTTGTTGGCGTTATGGATCTCCTCACGGATCTGCGCGCGTTCCACAGGATCGGCGATGTAAGGATCCACGTCGTCCGCGGTGAGCTTTTGCGTAGCGAATGGAGGAGGCGCCGTAGGAAAGGGTTGGGTTGGCCAGGAATGTTCTCCGGGCACATCCGACTGGGGGACCGGCCGCTCGACGATCGGCCAGACTGGCTTGCCGGTCACGCGGTTGAAGACATAGAGGAAGCCATCCTTGCCGCCTACGGCGACGACGTCCACCTTTTTACCGTCGTGTTTGATCGTCAGAAGCTTCGGCGCCGTCGTCAGATCGTAGTCCCAGAGATCGTGATGGATATCCTGGAAGTGCCAGAGATATTTTCCTGTGCGGGCATCGAGCGCCAGCAGGCAATCGCCAAAGAGGCCGGCTCCGGTTCGGTCCGCGCCGTAGAAATCATAGGTGGGGGAGCCAAGGGGAAAATAAGCGATGCCGCGCTTCTCATCGATCGTCATCCCTCCCCAGTCGTTCGTTCCTCCGACATATTTGTAGGCGTCCTTCGGCCACGTATCGTAGCCGAACTCGCCGGGATGAGGAACGGTGTGAAAGATCCAGACCATCTTTCCGGTGCGGACATCGTAGGCGCGGATATCTCCGGGAGGCGAACCGTATTCCTCTCCGGGCGAGGAACCCTCGATGATCAGGTTCTCAAAGACGCGCCCCGGGCTGCCGGACTGGACCTGCCGGACCGTCTTCGGGTCGCGCCCGAGACCTATGCGCAGATCCACCCCTCCATGGTCGCCAAAGGAATCAATCTGTTTTCCGGTGCGCGAGTCGATGGCATGCAGCATGTTGCCGGCCGTGTATAACAGCCGGCGGTCGCTTCGATCCTTGCTTTCCCAATAACTGAGTCCGCGATACATGCCTCTGGCGCGCCCGTTGGCGCTCTCGTGCACCCATAGCTCTTTGCCGGTGACGGCGTCAAGCGCCACGATGGCGTTGTTCGTTCCCACGACGTACATGGTGCTGTCGACAACAATCGGGTTGAAGCCGCGGCTGATTCCCGATGGATAGAACCACACCTGCTGTATCTCGGTAACGTTCGACTTGTTGATCTGCTTCAACGCGGAATACTGAGACGAGTCCGCGCCGCCTTCATACTCGCGCCATGTGGTGTATGGCTTGTCTGCAGCGTGAACCGCGTGCGGATAAAAACAGGCGAGCAGCGATATTCCTGCCACGGCGAGGGAGCCGATCGCGCGTTGGAATGCTTTCCCCATGCACTCTAGCGTTTCCTTCTGGACGACATCTGTTCTGCCTGTCTCAGACTTGCCGATCGCCCCAGTTCCCCCCTGCAAAGATTAAGTCGGCGATCTTTGAAAGAGCGAAAACAAAAAGAGGGACGGCTGGCGAAGAAGACCAGCCGTCCCTCTCGGTGGATAGTTAGAAGGTGATCCGCCCGGCCACTTGCAGCAGGCGGGGATTGTTCAGATCCGACGTAATGTTGCCGAACTGAGGATTTCCCACCTGGCTGTTGGGGCTGCCGAATTGCACGCGGTTGAAGAGGTTGAAGGACTCTACCCGGAATTCGAAGACCAGATTCTCATGGATAGGCGTGTCCTTATAGAGAGCGAAGTCGTAGTTGGCGATACCCGGTGTGCGCAACTGGTTGTCGGTGCGCGATTCGTTGCCGTAAGTAAAGATCGGCGGCGCCGTGTAGCACGAGGTATTGAAGTAGTTGTTGGCCGAATTTTCGAAAACGCCCAAGCGGTTGAAGATCCCACCGCCTATGGAACGCTTGCATCCCGCAGAGAGATTTGGCCTGGTGTTCGAGCCGTATGCGTAGTTTCCAATATTGTTGACCGCAGCCGTCATGCCCAGAGGGTAGCCTTCCTGGAAGGTAGTCACCCCATTCACGCCCCACCCGGCTGCGAGCGTATTCGCGACTCCCGAAAGGTTGGAGAAGAACATCCTTCCCTTTCCGATCGGCAACTCGTAGACATAACTCACAACCAGCCGCTGACGCGAATCAAAGCTGGAGAGGGCATACTCGCCCTGCAGATTGTTCGTGTCCTGGAATCCGGCGGTCGTGGTTGAGTCGAGCCAGCTGGTCAGGTACTCGGCGTTGGTCATCAGCTTGGAGAAGGTATAGGCGCCGAGCAGCGTGCCGCCTGCAGAAAAGCGCTTTTCAAGCTTCAACTGGAGCGAGTTGTAATTGCTGACGCCAACGTAGTTGCCGCTGTTGTTGAGGGCGCCGTACTGCGGGAACGGACGCAGCAACTGGCTTCCCAGCACCGTCGAGTTCTGCAGTGCGCCCTGGGAGACCTTCCCGGCATAGGGATTCGGCACCTGCTTGGTCAAGAAGCACTTCGACAGATCCTGCGTCAGACCGGCGCGGCAGAGAGGATCGGCAGCGGCCTGATTCAGAACGCTGTCAGGAAGCTGGTTGATGGTATGGCTGATGGGAAGGTCCGCGCCGTGCAGTCCTGCGTATGCCGCCTCGAGCGCGATGCCGAGAGGAAGCTGCCGCTGAATCGCAAAGTTCCACTGGTAGGTCGCACCATTCGGCTCGTTCGCGTTCAACGCCTGGGCGTTGCCGCCAAGCAGAATCTGCTGGTAGTTGGGATTGCGATGAGGAGCGCCGAGGATCCCGCTGGGGAAGGGGTTGTCGAGGGTATTGAAAGGAGTCTGGTTGCTGTTGATCGACTGCACCATGGGGTTGGTGATGTAGTTCACACCAGCCTGGATCGGAGCTTCAGGGAATTGAAGATCCGACGGGATGATGAACCTGCCCCAGCCGGCGCGAATGACTGTGTTGTCATCCAGGCGGTAGGCAAGTCCCAGGCGGGGAGAGAAGACGTTGAAGTGCTCATTTCTCACGCCGCGCGCAGGATGCTGAGGCGTGTTGACCAGGTCGAATGCGCCGGGTACGCCTACGATCGGGTTCGTCTCGGTCGGATTGAAGGTATCGGCGTTGTTATGGCGCTCCACGTAAACGCCGGGGATCTCATAGCGAAGGCCGAGTGTAAGAGTCAGCTTGTTATTCGCCTGCCAGGTGTCCTGCAGATAATAGCCCTGATAGTAGAGGGTCTGATAGGTGGGCGGAGCAATCTGCACGATGCTCGTCGTTGCGCCGGTGTAGCCGAGAAGGAAGGAGGCGAAGGGGTTTCCGCTGCTTTGCGGGTTGGAGGCGTTTTGACCGGTGATGATGTTGTCGAAAAAGAAGACGCCGCCCGGATCATTGTTCTGGAAGTAGTTCATCTCCAGCCGCCTGAGGTCGGCGCCGGTCTTCAGCGTGTGGCGTCCCAGGATCTTGGTAAAGGTCGGCGCCAACACATAGTTGTTGTTGATCGAGAAAATGTAGCCCGTTCCGCCCGAGGTATAGGTCGGGTTGGCCATGATCAGCACGGGCACAGCCGTCGAGTTCTTCAAACCATTCAGCGTGTTGATCTGGCCGAAGTAGGAAGGCAATCCCAGCTTGGTTTCGTCGTATCCCAGGTAGCCCGGGGTTCTCTGATAGTTCCAGCGGAAATAGGAAAGATGCAAGTCCGCGATGGTGGTCGGGTTGAAGACGTAAGTGTCTCCGATGACTCCCTGTTGCGTCGTGAACGCCTCGGGGGAGACTGGATCGCCGGTGATCAGGCCGTTGCCGTACGGGTTCGCCGCCTGGTTCTGCGATTTCCACCAGGTATAGCGCTCAAAGAGAGTCTGCTTGGAACTGATGGTCTGGTCGCCGCGAAGCGTGAACTGATTGTTGACGCCGCCCGAGGTCCCGAAGTTGGCAAAGTTATTGATGAAGAGAGGCCCGGTTCCATTGGAGGTCGGCTTGGCGTAATAGGGGAAGTTGATGAGATTCTTGGCAACTGAGCTGAAACGATTGGAGGGAATGATGTTCCCGGGGAACTGCTGGCGGGTCACTGTGGCTCCCGGCGCACAGGCCGGATTCCCGTTGTATCCGCAGGTGGTGAGCGGATCGTAAATCTTAGTCGGTAGGGCGGAAAAATCACCGGTGCGCATGGGCATGGTCGGAACGTTCACGACATAGACCTTGCCCTGGCTCTGCCGGTAACCCTGGTAGTCGCCGAAGAAGAAGTACTTGTCCTTCTTGATCGGACCGCCGAAGTTGCCTCCGAACTGATTCTGGTGGAAGGGCTGCTTGCCGGCTTTGTTCCGCTTGGCGAAGAAGTCATTCGCGTCGAGGACCGTGTTCCGCAGATACTCATACATCGTGCCGTGGAAGGCATTGCTTCCCGACTTGGTCGCCATGTTGATGACGCCGCCGGTATACATGCCGAACTCGGCGGTATTGTTGTTGGTTTGTACCTTGAACTCCTGAATCACATCCTGGTCGGGAACAAGCTCGACCGTGTTGCCATAGGAGGTGTTCACCGGGGATCCATCAACCAGAACCGAGCTCTGGTTTCCGTTGCCTCCGCCGATCTGATAGTTGCCGGCAGCGAAGACGTTCTGCCCGGTGAGGTTGCCCGAAGAGCTGCCCTGGGGAACGACGCCGGGAACCAGCCCGACCAGCGCGAGAACGTTGCGGCCGTTCAATGGGATATTCGTGACCGCCTTACCCGCGACGACCTGGCCGAGAGAGGCTGTTTCGGTTTGCATGATCGGGGCAGCCGAGGTGACGACAACCTGCTGGCTCACTGCGCCCACTTCCATCGTCGCATTGACGCGGGGCGACTGATCGACCTGCACGATGATCGGGTCGCGCGTGTAGTGCTTGAAGCCTGTGCCCTCGATCTCGATCTTGTAGTTACCCGGCGGCAGGGAGAGGAACTGATAGTCGCCCGACGAGCTCGTCGGCGCCGTACGATGTTCGCCGGTAGCATCGTTGGTGATGGTTACGGTAGCTCCGGAGACCGCCGCGCCGGACGGATCGGTCACGGTGCCTACGATGGAGCCGAAGATATTCTGAGCAAGTGCGGAAACGGAACCCATCGAAAAGCAGACTGCGAAAATCGATAGCGTTCGGCCTACTGAACCTCGAAGAATTTTCATGATGCCACCTCTAATTTTGTTGTCGTTACCAACATTTCGTATTACGCAACAGCCATTTCACCTGGACTGAGGAACCCTATCACGCGTCCGGAAAACCGGTCAAGACACAATTTGCAAGCTGAGTTGCACGGCCTTCACCGGGTGCGGCCCGGCAGCGAAGCCCTCCGCCGCTCGCTCTGCAGCAAGCAGAGCAAGGTCCCGGAGAGAAGCGCCGGATTCATACACAGCGCTGTTCCTCTGTTTCGTGGTCACCGTGAGACTCCGGACGCCTTGCTGGACGCGGACCTCGATGCCCCCGCCCTACCCCAGAAAATATAGGTGCCGCTCCGGGTGGAAGTAACGACATCCATCTTCCCATCGCGATTGAGGTCGACCGCCAGCACATCCGAACCCGCGCCCGAGCGGTTGTGAATCAGCTCCGGCACGAGCTCCGCTCCGCCGGGCGCCTTCGGGTTGCGAACCGTCTTATACCAGTAGAGAACCGCCGCTCCGTAAGGGTCAGCGTCATAGTAAGCATCCAGGTGCGACCACAAGCGCTTGCCCATGATGAAATCCGGAATGCCGTCGCCATCCACATCGGCAATCGCGGTTCCGTGCGGCTCGGAAAACGTCACGCCGCCGGAGTTCCTGGTGTTGTAGGTATCCATCACCATGTGGCGGACGAAGGTGATCTCTCCATTCTTCGCCCGCTTCTGCTCAAACCATGCCAGGCCCCAGCCATGAGCCTGAAGACTGGTGACGACGTCGTTCAGACCATCTCCATTGACGTCATAGACTCCAATCTCGCTTCCACCTGGAGAGGCCCTTCCCCAACTTCCGAAGGCGACCGGATGGTACTTCCACGGCTGATCGCCGCTGCCCGCGGGAGGCTGCTCCCACCAGCCTTGTGCGCCGAGGATGTCCACGCGTCCATCGCCGTTGATGTCTCCTGCTCCGATGCCGTGAGCCGGCCACGGCCCTCGTTCCGAGACGGTATGAATGGTCCACGGCCCGGTGGGATTCGCGGGATCAGGCTTGGCATAACGCATATAGCCCTCCGCCTCGTAGACGAGCTCCGGCTTGCCGTCTCCATCCACATCTTTCAGAATCGTCTCTTCGCTCTGAACCACGGGAACGACCTTGTACTTCTCCCATCGCCGGGATTCGCCCCTGGGATTGACGTACAGGATGGCTCCGTCTTTGCCCCCGCCGGCATGACTCGTGGTCAGAACATCGGGCCAGCCGTCTCCGGTGAAATCGTAGGCATGCTCCACCCAGTCGTTCATCGAGTACTCAGTCGAAGGATTGTAGGCCTGCGCAGGGTAGATCTCTTCCGACGTGAGATAGCTCGGGCCAAAGTAGATGAATGGGCCGGAGATCAGATCCAGTGTGCCGTCGTGATTGAAGTCGGCGGCGGCAGCGGACCATCCATAGTAGAAGGGACTCAGGCGCTGCATGCGGAAACGGCTTCCGACCTCTTCCGGAGGATCCTTCCGGATGGCGAGGTTCTTGTAGGCAATGTCCTTGAACTGGACCTCGCTGTCTTTGCCGACATAGAGCGCGATCGGCCCGTACCCATCCATATCCTCGGTCGCGGCGCTTGCCTGTCCTCCGCCATCGTTCATGAAGGCGCGAACGATATCGGCATCCAGCAGGACTTCAACCTCATTCCATTCCCCCTTGCGGATGCCTTGTTCAGGCCGCGTGATGGGGATCGTGACTCCCGCAGGCGCACTGGGCAACTGGGGAAACCGCATGGACCGTACAGGTGCGGCGGGGTCGGGAGGCGGCGGCGCAAACCGGATCTGCCCTCCGGCCAACCGCAGCTTTGTCCGCTGGAGTTCCTTGCCCTGAGAGTCGAGCGTCAAGCTGTAGGCGGCGAGTTCCCCATCCTTAATAGATAAGTACGTCCCCTGCATCCCATCCTGACTCTTGTGCAGGCGAAGCAGGACTCCGGTATCGCAGGGACCGACGCAGCGAAAGGCGGCGTACAGGCCGGCGTCCTGATACGAACGATCCAGCACCAGCCAGCCCGAGCCGTCCGAGCCGGTTCCCTTGCCGGTCACCTCGCCATTCTGCGCCCGCCAGTCGGCCTGCCCCAGCGTATGCCATCCGGCGAGAGAGGAGCCCTTCAACGTTCCGTCCGGAAGGAAGCTGGGACCTCGCAGGCCCGGCTGCTCCGAGGCGGCGTGCGCGCCCCCTTCTTGGCCTGGAGCAAAAAGACTGGAAAGGATTCCAAGAGCGACCGCAGATAAGCCTGCCCAGCGCGGCACCGCACTCCAAAATGACATGTAGCTACCTTTTTCGCCGAAACGCAAACGTTTGCGTTTCGTATTATGCAATT
>DASYYO010000280.1:0-12644 GCA_035933805.1 Acidobacteriaceae bacterium
CGGCCGCGCTAAGGTTTTTCCAGATCCTCCCCCGGACGACGATCTGAGAGGAAGTATCGCCCGCCGGTTTGATCAGGACAGGATTCATGTGGACCGACGCGGGCGTCCTGGCTGCCTCTGCCTGCAGCGCCTGAGCGCGCCCGATCTCCAACCCTTCAGGCGTCGCGGCAGAATTAAGCGACATATTCTGCGCCTTGAACGGAGCTGCCTTCCAGCCATGCTGCGCCAGGATGCGGCAGAAAGCCGTGGTCAGCAGAGACTTGCCGACATGCGAGCTGGTCCCGAGAAACATGACGGCGCGGGCCGTCATCCTGCGAACTCCTGAGTGCGCAGGGCCGAGGCCTTCCGGCCATGCAGCGCATGTTCCAGAAAGGCGCGGGCGGCCTGCGGATTGGCGCGGAAGTGCAGATGGATGTAACTGGCGAGAACACAGCCCCGGCTGTATCCTTCGTTCTCTTCCCTGCCGGAGAGCGAAAAGCGCACACGATACGCGGTGTCCAATTCTCCCGTAAGCGCTGCCTGCGAACAATGGAAGCTGTGGCCGCGCATCCGCGTTCCCTTCCTTCCCAGCAGACAATCGAGGGTAAACTCCGCCTCGGCGTAACCGAAGTGCACCAGCCGCCGGGTCATCTGCACCGCAAGCGGCAGCACAGCCGCCATGGGGAAGGTCTCGCCTTCCACGTTCGTAAGTGTCTGCGCCAGATACATCATTCCGCCGCACTCGGCGTAGATGGGCCGCCCCGCGGAGGCAAATGAACGAACGGCCGCAAGCAGAGTCCTGTTCTCACTCAATCTCTGCGCATGCAGCTCGGGATATCCGCCGCCAAAGTACAGCGCGTCCAGATTCTCCGGAAAAGAGCCGGTCAGCGGACTGAATTCCACCAGCTCTGCGCCAAACTCCCGCAGGAGGTCGAAGTTATCCTCGTAATAAAAGGAGAAAGCCTGGTCCCGCGCAACGCCCAGCCGGATCTTTTCTCCGGATACAACCAGCGGAGCCTCCGCGGGGACGGCAGGCTGCACCGGCTGATCCGGAAGATAGGCACAGTCTCTGTTCCTTAAGATCGAGTCGAGGTCGAGATTCGCTTCCGCGAAAGCCGCCCAGGCCTTCAGCCGTTCTTCGAGCTTCTCCGGAGAGTTCTCCTGCTCGGCTGCGCCATGCAGACCGAGATGACGCTCGGGAATGGCGAGCTCAGAGTTTCGAGGAAGCCATCCGAGAATGGGGAGCTTGCAGGATGAGACGATCGCCGCTTCCAGCATCCGGTAATGGCTCTCGCCCGCGACGCCGTTCAGCACCACGCCGGCGAAGCGCAGCTCCGGGTCGAAGGTCTCGAACCCCTTGACGACCGCGGCGATGCTCCGCGCGCTCGTCGAGGCGTCTAGAACGAGGACGACGGGCAGACCCAGACGCTTCGCCATCTCGCCGCTGCTGCCCTCTTCGCCGCCTCCAGCGACTCCGTCGAAGAGACCCATCATGCCTTCCACGACGGCCACCTGCGCATCCCGGCAGGCAGAGTCGAAGATCCCGCGGTTGGCGTGGAGATCGAGCATCCACCCGTCGAGATTGCGCGAGGCGCGTCCGCAGATCGCGGAGTGGTGGCTTGCGTCAAGAAAGTCGGGGCCGCACTTGAACGGCTGCACAGCAAAGCCACGCTGCCGGAGAGCCGCCATCAGTGCAAGCGAAACAGTCGTCTTACCGACACCGCTGGCGGTTCCAGCAACCAGAAACGCAATCATCGCGCGGCCTCGCAGCGGTGGACGACGGGAGAGAGCGCACGCGAGCGATCCCTCAGGAACCATCCCTGCTGGATCGCCCGCGAAGCGCCGGAATTGAGACTCAGGCGGACGGCTTGCGCATCATCTCTCCGTCGACCATGCGCCAGATCCCCAGGGGATTGCTGTCTTTCAATGCATCGGGCAGCGCGGCGTCGGGGAAGTCCTGGTAGCAGACCGGCCGGGCAAAGCGGAAGATCGCCTGGCTTCCCACCGAGGTGGAACGGCCATCGCTCGTCGCGGGAAAGGGACCTCCATGCACCATGGCGTGCGCAACCTCCACTCCTGTGGGGAAGCCGTTGAAGATCACCCGGCCCACCTTGCGGGTGAGAATCTCGATCAGGTCGGCGTATTCGGCAAGCTCTTCCGGCTCGCCGTGAATGGTAGCCGTCAGATGGCCTTCCAGGCGCTCCGCGATGTTCAGCAGCTCCCCTCGGCTGGCAAACGGAACCAGAAGCGTCGTCGGGCCAAAGATCTCGTGAGCCAGAGATTCATGGGCGAGAAAATCTTTCGAGTCGGCAAGGAAGACCGCCGCTTGCGCAGCTGCTCCCGCCGCGCCTTCCGCCCTCTTGCCGCGGGCAAGGACCTGCGCATCTCCGGCGGCCACCCGCTCCTCCACGGCTGAAGCGTAGCGCGAGGCGATACCGCCGGTGAGCAAGGTTTGCGGAGCGGTCGATTCCACGCGGCCACGCAGCTCTTCCAGAAACGGACTGCCTGCCTGGGCAGCACCTTGCTCCTGAGGCAGGAGCACCAGCCCGGGTTTGGTGCAGAACTGTCCTGCGCCAAGCGTGAAGGAGGCCTGCAGACCGGCAGCAACCGCACCGGCGCGGCTCTTCAGCGCCCCGGGCAGCACAAACACTGGATTCACGCTCGACATCTCGGCGTAGCAGGGAATGGGCTCAGGCCGGGCTGCGGCAAGCTTCATCAGCGCGGTACCCCCGGCCAGAGATCCCGTGAATCCTACGGCTTTGATTGCGGGATGCTGCACCAGCTGTACGCCAATCTCCACGCCGGCATCGAAGAGCAGCGAGAAGACACCCTCGGGCAGATTGGACGCGCGGACGCTCTCGCGAATCGCGTTGCCTACCAGCTCACTGGTTCCGGGATGGGCGGGATGCGCCTTGACGACGACCGGATTGCCGGCGGCCAGGGCGGAGGCGGTGTCTCCTCCCGCAACGGAAAAGGCCAGCGGAAAATTGCTCGCGCCGAAGACTGCGACCGGCCCAAGCGGCTTCAACATGGAACGAAGGTCGCGCTTGGGAATCGGCTTGCGTGCCGGATCCGCGCGGTCCCAACGAGCGGCTACCCAGGATCCTTCCTCGGCGACCTGGGCGAAGAGACGAAGTTGATTGCAGGTCCGGCCAACCTCGCCTTGCAGGCGAGCCTCAGGGAGGGCGGTCTCCAGATTGGCCCGCTTCACAATCTCCACAGCCTGGGCCTCAATCGCAGCGGCGATGCGTCTGAGGAAGGCGCCCCGCTCCTTTCCCGGCACGTTGCCGTAGACCGGAAAGGCCTCTGCGGCGAGCCTCGCTGCCTCTTCAACATCCGCCGCAGTCGCAGAATAATACTGCGTCTCCAGAGGCGAACCCGTAGCTGGATTGATCCCCGTGAATCCAGCCGCCTTCCCGCCTTCATGAAATCCGATGAGGGACACACCCTTCAGCTCCACTGACAGCTCCTTTGCTTTTCGCTTCCGTTTTGGCATCGCGCGGCCGGCATCGCCGTTCCGCGCCTCTACTGGCAAGCCCCCAAAACCACGCCTGCCCTTTGCCCTCGCGCTTCATGCTCCAGCTTAATCAATCCACGCGATTTAAGCACTTCGGCTGAGCGCGGTTCCGCCTCTCCGGGTTTCTCGCTTCTCGGAATGCTGTTTTTTAGGAAGCTTCAGGACGGTGGAAATCACTTCCATGCTTGAGGGAATGCCTCAGCTCACCAAGATCTCCAACTTCTCGGGAGCCAGAATGCGGATGGAAGCGCCCTCAATTTCGATCAGCTTCTCCTTGCGAAAGCGCATCAGCAGCCGGGTGACCGTCTCGCGGGAGAGCCCGGCCATATTGCCCAATTCTCCATGGGTGAGCGACATGGCAAACTTGAGATCCAACCTGCCGCAGGTCGCCGACTGCGCCCACTCCAGCAGGACCTGCCCCAGCCGGCCCGCGGCGGAGCCGGAGATCGCCAGCCGCCGCGCCTCAATCCAGCAAAGATGCGATTGCTGCAAAAGCACCTGGGAGGTCTTCAGAGCTGCTTCCGGATATCTGGCCAGGAAGTCCAGAAATACCTCCTTGGCCAGGATCTTTACCCTGGACTGCGCAACGGTCTCGGCGGTCACCTCATGGGCAAGTCCGGTAAGCATGGGCCTGAGACCTAAGATGTAACCCGGTCCGGCGATCTTCAGGATCAGCGGCCTCTGTTCTCGAGAAGAACAGAAGAGTTTGACCTGCCCGGAGCACAGAAGAATCGCCGAATTGCCGACATCGCCTTCATGGAAGAGGACGGAACCCTTCTCGATGACCGCCTGGGTTCCTATGCGGGAGAAGGAGTCGAGAGCTTTTTTCCCCAGATCACAGAAGAACAGTTGATAGCGGAGATCACATTCCCGGCAATCCTTGACTTCTTTCTGATTGGCACGAGCCGTCACAGGGACCTCCGCGGAAACAGTTTTGCGATCCGGTTGGCCTTCCGATCTCGAGACTCAATCAATCCAGAGATCGCCTGGCTTCCTCCGCCATACGATCTGCTTTAGAAATCAGCGACGAGCTTAAAGCCGATTCGTTTTCTTCTTCTACCCAGAGGTTATGCACAGGATTCCCCGAGAGGTGGCGGCCGATAAGCACCGGACAGACCGCCTCAGCCGCTATCTTGCCAACCATGCCGGTTTCCTTAAGGGAGCTTGTGCCTTCTCCAACTCCGCCTGCGCCGAAAACAATCAAATCTGCAGGCCATGCTGCGGCATACTGCAAGATCTGCTGAGCGATCTCTTCGGGCCGCGCCTGGCCCGCGGCAAGGATCGTCTTTGACAGAGGGGCCGTGCTGATCGCCATCGGCAGTTCCGCCGCAGCCGAAGATGCACAATTCCCCGCTCTGCGGAAGCGCGATGCGGTCCAGGTGTCGGGGCCGGAGAGATGGAGCAGCCGCAGTTTCGATCGATAGAACTGCGCGGTGTCCACGGCAAGCTGCGCGCTCTCCGGATCTTCAACGGAGACCAGATGGAGAAGATTGCCTGCGAAGGATGGAAGGATGCCGCGGCGGGCATGCGGCGAGACGATAAAAAGCGGCACATCCCTCTGTCTTACCGCTCCCTTCGTCACAGAGCCTGGCGAGTGCTGCGCGCGGTTCACCCAGCGACGGCTGCCCAGGATGATTCGCTGCGGGCTCCACTGCCGGATGAAGCCGGAGATTACGGCGGAAGGATCGCCATTCTGCACCACTACGGAGCAATCGATGCCCTCTGCCCGTAGATCCCTGGCAATCTCGCCCAGAATCAAACGAGCATCCCGGTTGCGCTTGTTGGGGTCAATCCATAGCCTTTTGAGATCCTGGGAGTCGCACTCGCAGGCGGCGGGGTCAACCGCGTGCAGAAGCTTGAGAGAGGCGCCATAAGCCTTCGTCTGGTCTACCGCGTAAGGCATCAGATATCCCGCGTCAGGCAGATCCAACGCAACAAGAATCCGATCGGGCGCCGCCGAAATGCGCTGGTCGAACTCAAAGGAAGGTGATCGCATGCAAATCTCCTGCGATCACTCTTACCCGCCGCCCTGAGCCCCGGCTGTGCGCTCGGACACAAGGCTGTGTGATCTGGATCACACAGCGGCCACGGCCCGCCCTGGTTTACTGGTGGGTTTTGGAAGAAGGGAGCGGACTCCAGGGTGGGCCAGCGATCCTCAGCGATCCATGCGGGCCCGGACTAGAGCGGATTCTCTGTTGCTATCCCCACCGAGCTCTGAGAAGTGCGGCTAGCGGCCGTCCCGTCCATGATCGCGATCGCCAATCATTCCGACGTGCAAGGCGGCGTTTGTAAGGATGGAGGCAATCGATCGCCGCTGAACGCCGGAGATCGAGGGTGAACCTGTGCGGGAGCCAGATTTGGCCTTCGCATCGGAAGGCTCGGCATCAGCGGTAGCAGATCCCTCGCTTGCGGCCTCCTGCGAGCCGCGCTCGGGAGCCAACGCGTCCCTGCCCTGGAGAGCCGGCCCCGGCTGGATGATCTGGACCTCTTCAGGGCGCCTTTCCTCAACAGCACGCGGGGCGATTGCATCTTCTGTGGCGGCATTCTTCCACACTCGCGCAATCCTCACCGGTCTCTTTCGAACTTCCAGCCTGGCAGGAACGGTGAGGACGGTTGTGGCGACGGGAGGCGCAATATGCCGCTGAACATAGGAAAATGCGACCCCGAGGGATGGTGCGACTCCGGCGAAGATTGCAAAGAGCGCCAACCCTCCGCATGTTCGGAGAGAAAAGACCCAGCTTGAGAGCTGCTTCGACTCGGACAGAACCGAGCGAATGCGCGCTTTCATGTGGGCAGGCGCTGCAAAGTCCAGATCCCAGGGCCTCGTTTGTCCGGCAAGATTGATCCGCGCAAAGCGGACCAGGCACTCCGCATACTGCGCCCTTCGTTCAGGCGAGGAGGAGACCACCGCAAGATCACAGGCGAGCTCCCGCTCCAACTGCATCTTTCGCATCGCATACCACACCGCCGGATGGAAAAAGAGCAGTGCACGGCAGGTTGCTCCAAGAGCGTTTGAGACGAAATCCCAGCGCCGGACATGGTGCAGCTCATGGCGCAGGATGTCTTCGAGATCCGAGCGATCCTGTTCTAAACAGAAATCCGGAAGAAGGATGGTAGGGCGAAGCCAGCCAAATGTTGCCGGAGATGTGATGCCAGACAGCACCAGCAGCTTGCAGGAAGCGGAACCAAGGCTCCTGGCGAGAGGTTCAAAAAAACCGGCGATCTCCGCCGGCGGCTGGTATGCGAAACGGACCACCCATCGGAGGCGCAGCCGTTTTCGAACATGATTGATAAGGAATCCAGCCAGTGCCGAAACGTAGAAAACACCGAAGGCGCAAAGAGCGATGGAGAGCGGGCGAGCCCATGACGATGGGAGATGCCATACGCTGATCGCCGGCTCGGCGGAAGATCCGGAAGACGCTGCCTGGGAGACCGACGCATGCCTGCCCGGCAGCATCGCGGCCACCAGCCAAACCCAATATGCCGCCGCCCCTGAAAGAAAGCCGAGCCACGCCATAAACTTACCCGCCGGCGACGTGACAATCACGCTGAGGAGCCAGCAGAGGACAAAACCCAGGGAGATTTTCAGGACAAATCCCGCCAGGGCAGCCGCGCTACTCAAGAGAAGGTCTGGATTCATTTGGAATTCCTGCCTCTTTGCAGTCTGGCTCACCGGCGCCGTCTGTGCGGAAATCTAGTCCGGCTTGCTCCTTCTATTACGATACTCCGTAATGTAGGCTTCCAATTCGTCCAATTCGCTTTCCTTGATGGGACCTGCCTCCAGCAGATTGATGAACAAATCGGAGGCAGAGCCGCCGAAGTTCCGCGAGAGGAGCGCCTGCACCGAGTGCTGATCGATCGTCTTGCGATCGACAAGCGGCCGGAAGACGAAGACGCGGACCCGCACCTCGTGCGTAATCAGGCCTTTCTGCTCCATGATGCGAAGTAACGTCTGCGTTGTCTTGTAGTTCGGCCGCTCCTTAACGGGGTGCGCCTTTACCACGTCGTCGACGGTCCCCTCCCCCATCTCCCACAAAATCTGCAACAGGCGCATCTCCGCCGGAGTCGGCAGAGGTACCCTTTGCTTCGCGTTCTCGGCCCCCAATAATCTGTTCTGCATATTTACCTCATGGCTCTCTGGTGTCCATTAGAAGTAGCGGTTCACGCGCGAATCAATCATCCCTCGGCAAGATACGGAGCTATCTTCGCAGTCTCAGGTGGCATTTGCATCTCTTTTCTGGCCATAGCTGCCCGGATGAGTACGGCGTCCGGAGGCTCCCTATCAAGGACTCTGACCGTGCCGGCCGCTCCCGTAACTTCATCCTCTGCTGAATATGCCACTTTCGATCGCAGCGTTCCTCTCGGGTATACCCTTGACTTTCAATTCTTAACTAATTAAGACTACAAGAAGGTCTCTCCCCGCTCAAGGAATATCTGTAAGCTCATGGCGCAAAAAAACCTTTCCCCAGGTTTTGCTTCCACCGTGTCCGGCCGGCAGGATGCACAGGACGACCGTGAGCAACTCCCGCAGCGCGCCGATCGTCTGGGTCTGGAGCTGCGCCATCGTCTAAGCAAGGCGCCGGCTCCTTGTGAGATGGTAAAAGAGGTACGAGGACAGGACCTGCTCTGCGGAATCGAATTCCAGGCGCCGCAGAGCACAGGAATGAGAATCTCTTTTGAGGCCTTCAAAGCCATTCATCCCGGGCTCTTCGGACAGATGCTGGTGATGCGCCTGTTTCAGGATCACGACGTCCTCACGCAGATCTGCGGGAACAACTTCATGGTTCTCAAGGTAGCTCCTCCTCTCATCGTCTCTGAGGAGCAACTCCAGGCGTGCGTCTCCTCGATTCGGGATGTAGTGGAGACAGTTCACTCATCCTCGGTCTTCTGGAAGGATGCTTTGCGGTTGGGCGCCGAGCCATCTCCGCTTGATCGAAGGGCCTGTTCACACGATTGGGACGGTGGCGTAAGAAAACTTCGAGAGTTGTCGCGGCGCGCGCCTCAACGTGCATTTTTCTGACCTTCCCTCTCGAATGAGAACTGATTCTGTTACGGTGACGACGATGTCGCGACAGCCCCAAAAGACGGAAGCGGTGATTCTGGGCGGAGGCCCTGCCGGGCTTGCAGCCGCCATTGCTCTGCGCCAGCGCGGCATCGATTGTGTGGTGATCGAGGCGCTTCCCCCCATAATCGACAAGGGTTGCGGCGAAGGGCTCATGCCGGACGCGCTCGCCGTTCTGCGTGATCTCGGAGTCGAGATTCCCCAAGAGGACGGGCATCCGTTTCGCGGAATACGCTTCCTGGATGCTCAGCACCAGGTGGACGCGTCCTTCCCAGGCGGGCAAGGACTCGGCGTGCGCCGGACCAGCCTCCACCGGCTCATTGCTGCGCGGGCGCAGGCCGCAGGCGTCGATGTTCTATGGGAGAGCCGGGTGCAACAGATCAATCGCGGGTCGCTCGTGGTAAACCAGGCCAAAATCGATTTCCGGTGGCTCATCGGCGCCGATGGCCAGGCATCGGGCGTCCGCCGATGGGCCGGACTCAGCGAAGTCCGGGAGGAGACTTTGCGCTTTGGCTTCCGCACTCATTACAAGATCGCTCCCTGGAGTGAATACGTGGAAGTGCATTGGGGCGCTGCGGGGCAAATGTATATAACTCCGGTGGCTCCCGAGTGTGTCTGCGCTGCCTTCCTTTCCAAAGACCCGAAGTTCGATCGGGCCACCGTCCTTGACGGTTTCCCTGAGATCGCCCGAAGATTGAAGAGTGCGCCTGTGATCTCGCGGGTAAGAGGCGCGGTTTCGGCCACAAGAAGGCTTCGCCGAGTACAGCACGATTCCGTAGCCTTGATCGGAGATGCGTCAGGGTCGGCCGATGCAATCACCGGCGAAGGATTGGCGACCTCCTTCCGCCAGGCGGTTGCTCTTGCCTCGGCCATTGAGAAGAAGGATCTGCGGCACTACGGCAGGGCTCACCAGGAAATTGGCCGACTGCCTCATGCCATGGGAAAGCTGATGCTGACGATGGACCGCTGGCCGGCCCTGGAACGCCGCGCGCTCCAGGCGCTTTCCTCGGAGCCGGGCTTCTTCAGACATCTGCTTTCCGTCCATGTCGGCAAGGAGAGTTTCGGTCGATTTGTTCTGCGCCAAGGACCACGATTTGGATGGAGTCTGCTTGCAGCCGAGCTTTAGAGCCTTGTGGCCATCGCGCGGCTGTGGCCGGATACAGGTGCGATTTACCAGGCGCCGGCGCCGCAACATCCAGGCGGGAAGATCCGGGCGCCGCCAACGAAGGCTCCACTCCAGTGGAGCACCGGTGAAGTCGTGACCTTTCGCAACCCGTTCCGTTTCATTTTCTTTCTGCTGGCCCTCCTTGCAACGGTTGGCGCAGCGGCCTCGTCGTGGGCTGAAGACATCGCGATTCCTCCGGGAACACCTCTCGCAGTACAACTGGACAAACATCTTCCCATGA
This sequence comes from Acidobacteriaceae bacterium, assembly GCA_035933805.1. Lineage (GTDB taxonomy): Bacteria > Acidobacteriota > Terriglobia > Terriglobales > Acidobacteriaceae > PALSA-350. Next base: position 9,965 of record DASYYO010000280.1, read on the forward strand.
AGCTGGGCGAGACCTTCGAGGTTCGCCTGATCTACCCGGTTTACGCGAAGAACCAGCTTGTGATACCCGCAGGCAGCAGGCTTCGCGGCAGGGTTGTGCGGCTCGAATCCGACAAGACCAGGCGTCTTCATGCGCGCCTCATGGGAGACTTCACCCCCTTTCACGTTCCAGTCGTTCAGTTTGATCAGGTCGCCCTGCCGGACGGAACCTCCGAGCCGTTGGTAAGCGGAGACACCAGCGAAGGAGCGCCGATTCTCCGGCTTTCGACTCCTGCGAGCAAACGGAAAGGCTCATTTGTCTCGCAGCAGATCTCTCAGGCCAAACAGCGGGTGAAGGATCAGGTCGCGGTTTTCACGGCGCCGGGACGCCGTGACCGGCTGGTTCAATTCCTCTATACGCAGCTCCCCTATCACCCGGAGCGAATTGAAAGCGGAACCTCGTGGACACTGGAGTTGGCTCAGCCACTGCACATTCCTGTAGATATTCCGCCTCAGACCCAGGCTCAGGCAAAGCCGCCGGAGCCCAAAGCCCCGGCCCCCGCTGCTCTCCCCGCGCCACACAAAGCTGCTCTCACACGGCGTCCGCCCCCCGCCGCAGCTCCCGTGGCAGAGGCGCCTGCGGTCAGACCAGCGGCTGCAGCCAATCCGTCCTCCGATCCCGCGGAAGTATGGCACCTCCATGCCTACCTGGAGCAGACCATAAGCTCGGCCAATGCAAAAGCGGGAGACACCTTTCAGGCGATCGTTGCGGAACCCACCTATGGCGCCCAGCATAAGCTCGAGGTGCCGGAGGGAGCCATGCTGATAGGAACGGTTACCCAGGCCAAAGCAGCGCGTTCCTTCGGCCGCAAAGGGAAGCTTCGCTTCAGCTTCAGAGAGTTGAAACTTCCCGATGGCTTCACTCAGGATGTCCAGGGCTCTCTCTCCGCCGCGGACTCCAACAAGTCCTCGAATCTGCAGATCGATTCCGAGGGCGGCATACAGCCGAAGTCCCAGAACGGCATCATTATGCCGATGTTGCTCACCGCGCTCGCCAGCCGCGCCCTGGACACCGACGGAAGCCAGGCCGGGAACGGAGCCGTTGCCTCGAATGGCATGGGGCTGGTGGGCCGCGTCGTCGGCATCGTGGCGGGCTCGCCCAATATTGCTGCGGGCATCGGCTTCTACGGCGCAGGGCTCTCCTTCTATTACCATTGGATCGCCCACGGCCAGAATGTCGTCTTTGTGAAGGACACGCGGATCGAAGTATCCACCATGGCAACCCACGGCAGAATGAGCGTTCACAATCCTTAGAAAGCTCGCGATCTTCCGCCGGAAGATGGGCTTCCCGGACATTGTGATGTCCTCAATTGCCCGCGGGCGGTTCGCCGTCGGCCTTGTGGAATAATGGCCGCATGAGCTACCAGAAGCCGATCAACCAGCAGCGCTTTGACAGACCTATTGAAGCGGAGACGCACCCGAAAGAGGAGAGAGCGGCTCCCGCTAAGAAGCAAGGCAAGCGGGGCACGAAACCAGTCAAAGGGAAGGCGCAGCCTGCCACTGCAAATGGTCCTAAGTAACTCGCCGGTAAGCAGAGTTATCGACTCGGCTGCAGACCGCCGGATTCGATTCGAGCGGAGGCTATTTTCGTCCTCGAAGGCGAGGGGCGCGCACTTCGCGATTGCATTGCAATCTCTTCCCTCTTCCGCGCGCGCCTATTCGCAATCCCTCGACCACAGGATAGAAGCCTCTATTTCGAGGCTGTCTTCCCCTGGTGCGGCTTACCCCAGAAGATGAACGTTCCGAATCGCGTGGCGGTCACAACGTCCATTGCGCCATCTTTATTCAATCGACAGCGAGCAAATCGGAACCCGCGCCCGAGTGAGTATCGATCAGTTCCGGAACAAGTTCCGCGCCCCCCGGAGCCTTCGGATTCCGAACAGTCTTATACCAATACAGGACTGGCTGACCGTAGGGATCGGGATCGAGATACGTGTCCAGATGCGACCAGTATCGTTTGCCGACGATGAAGTCCGGGACTCCATCTCCGTCGACGTCGGCATAGGTGGTGCCATGCGGTTCGGAGAAGACGACGCCCCCGGCGTTCTTGGTCCAGAAATCGTCCATGATCATGTGTCTCACGAAGGAGATCTTGCCTGAGGCATCCCGCTTTTGCTCAAACCACGCCATGCCCCAGCCGTGAGGATTCAGCACCGTAACCACATCGTTCAGGCCATCGCCGTTCACATCGTAAATCGCCATGACGCTGCCGCCCATGATGCCCCGGCCGTACCGGCCGAAGACCTCAGGATGATAGGTCCACGACTCCTGGGTGCTGCCGGGCGCCGGCTGCTCCCACCATCCGTATGGCGTGACGATATCCATCCGCCCGTCGCCGTTGATATCGCCGACTCCTATTCCATGCGCGGTCGCGTAGCCCTTGGCGGAGACGTTGTGGATCACCCATTGTCCGGTAGGATTGGCCGGATCGGGCTTTGCATAACGAACGTATCCATCCCCCTCATAGACCACCTCCGGCTTGCCGTCACCGTCCACATCCCGCATTACGGCTATCTCGCTCTGAACATCCGAGACGACCTTGTACTTCTCCCACCGCCGGTCCTCTCCCTTGGGATTCACATACAGGAAGACGCCCCCGTTTTGAGCACCGTAACTAACGGTAATGACATCCGGCCATCCAT
>DASYYO010000285.1:0-3245 GCA_035933805.1 Acidobacteriaceae bacterium
AGCCTGGAAGCAGGCAGGACGACAAACTGGTTCAAATCGAGACCACAAGAATCTAGCCGGTATGGAGTGTAAGAGATGGCGCCGCCGCTGAACTTTAAGCCGAAACAGCTGGAGATCCACTCCGCGTTGCAGTCGGAGCTGGAGCACGCTCCCCGGGAGCATGCCGACGCGCTGCTCAACATCTATGCCCTATTGCGGGAGGCGCAGGACCACGGCTGGCTCGACGCCGCCCGCGGGGCCATCGCAGGTGCGCCCGTAGCCATCACGGAGATCTCAAAGTACGCGAACTCTGAGCAAAGCATCAACATGATTCGCAACCTGGTGTCCCTGGGAAGGATCCTCGGCTCCATCGATCCGGAGGTTCTCCACCGGATCAGCGCCGCTGTCGAAGGCAGCAGGGACCAGAAATCCACCATTCGTTCCTTTCAGCCGACGTTGCCGAAGGTGCTTGGGTCGCTGTTCAACCGGGATGTGCTGCGGGCCGCCGCGTTCACCTTAGGGGTCCTGGCGGTTCTGGGCAAAGCCCTGGGAAGGCGCGACTGAGGTTCAAAGAAACAGAGGCCCGTCCACGGTCCGCCCCAATCTTGTCTGCGCAACCCTTCCGGTGAAAGAGAAGCTCTTTCTTTTTCGGAGTAAGGCCAGGTGTTCCTCCCGCTCGCCGCGGCCCTCCCATTCTTTCCGTTGTCCGCTGATCCCGGCGCAATGCATTCGATTTTCCAGTGCGGCTTACACAATCAAGGCTGCGTCTATCCCACGTGCTACTATCTCGCATTATGGAACTTCGAGCCGTTTCGCGAAGGGTTCTTTCTTGCTTGAGGGGCGCTTCGCCTTTTGCCGCGAGAGTCCGCTCTCCGCTCGCCGCATGGCTGGTGCTGATCCTGACCGCCGGCTGGGTATGGCAGCTTGGCGGCCAGGCATCGCCCGCTCAGAACAAAGAGCAGGATGGCACTCAAGTGGTTCCCGCTCCCAAAGTGATACGGGGCCTTCCGCAGGCCGGAGACTATAAGAACTACGACCCGGCTACGGTCGAACGAGGCAAGACTCTCTTTGCGGCAAGCTGCTCTTTCTGTCATGGGGCCAATGCCAAGGGTGGTGAGGGCGGCCCGGATCTCATTCGGTCGCTGGTGGTGCTCGATGACGAGAATGGAGAGCGCATCGGCTCCGTGGTGCTGAATGGACGCCCTGGAACAGCAATGCCAAAATTCGAGTTCTCCAGCGCGCAGGTGGCCGAACTCTCCGCCTTCCTCCATGACCAGGTGCGCCAGGCGGCAACGCGCGGCACCTATGAGATCCTCAATATCCTGGTAGGCGATCCGAAAGCTGGTCAGACCTACTTCAACGGCGCCGGGGCTTGTAATCATTGCCATTCGGTTACCGGCGATCTGGCGCATATCGGATCAAGATTCAGCCCGGTGGATCTGCAGCAGAAGTTCGTCATGCCTCGCGAAGGAGAGGATTCCGGATACAACACGGAAGGGAAGTATGCGCCGATCACCGCAAAGGTGACGCTGCCTTCCGGGCAGGCGTATGAGGGGCGCTTGCTGCATATCGATGACTTTATGGTGGAGATTGTGGATGCTCAAGGCGCCTACCATTCGTTCGATCGCGAGGGCAGCTCGCCGCGTGTGGAGGTGCACGATCCCTTGCAGTCGCACAATGAGCTGCTGAGCCGTTATACCGATGCCGATATCCACAATCTTACGGCGTACCTGGTGACGTTGAAATGAGGATCTCCCGCCGGCTCCCGGCTCTCTTCCTTCTTGCTTTCCCTCTCGTTCTGAGCGCGCAAGGCCTGGACGCCGCGGCGCTGTCCAGGCCTCTGAGCAAAGAGTGGGTCACCTTCAATGGCGACTACTCCGGGCAGCGCTTCAGTCCGCTGAAGCAGATCAACCCTGCGACGATCAAAACGCTGAACCTGGCCTGGATCTATCGTCTGAATGCAGGCGCAACCCCGGGCACGCTGGTTGGCGGCGAGGGCGCAGGCACTCGGGATGGAGGGAGAGGAGACCCCACGGCCCGGGTCGTGAAGGCAAGCCCGCTGATGGTGAAGGGAGTGCTGTATTTTGCGACTCCCGACAATGCGTGGGCTGTGGATGCGCGCAGCGGCCGCGAGCTATGGCACTACTTCTGGCGCACGCGCGGAGGCATGCATGTGGGCAATCGCGGCGTCGGCATGTACGGCTCGTATCTCTTCTTCGAGACGCCGGATGGCTACCTTGTCTCGCTGGATGCCGGGACCGGGCGCGAGCGCTGGCACAAGCAGGTTGTCGATTTCAAGCGGCAGTACTATCTGTCGGCAGCGCCCATTGTGATCGGCCACCACGTGCTCGTAGGAACCAGCGGCGATATGCTGGACGTTCCGGGCTTTCTTGAAGCGCGCGATCCGGAGACAGGCGAGCTCCAATGGCGCTGGTTTACCGAGCCGGCGAAGAAAGGCGATCCCGGCGCGGAGACGTGGCCGGATGAGTATTCCATGCGGCACGGCGGGGGTATGACCTGGATGCCGGGCACCTACGACCCCGAACTGAAACTGTACTTTGTCGGAACAGGAAATCCCAACCCGGTGATGGCAGGCCAGAGCCGGGAGGGCACGGACCTGTTTACCTGCTCGATCGTGGCCTTGAATGTCGATACGGGCAAGCCGGCGTGGTACTTTCAAGCCTCTCCGCACGACACACACGATTGGGACTCCGTGCAAACGCCGGTCCTCATCGACGGCGAGATCGACGGCAAGCCCCGCAAGCTGTTGGCGCAGGCAGACCGGAACGGTTACTACTTCCTTTTGGACCGTGTGACCGGAAAAGCCATCGTCAGCCGCCCGTTCCTTGAAACGATGAACTGGTCCAAAGGGGTCGATGCCCAGGGGGTACCGATTCCGGATGCCGGGAAGGAACCGAGCGTTGCTGGCGTGCTCGTCTCTCCGCCTTCCGGCGGTGCGACCAACTGGCCCGCTCCGAGCTTTGATCCCACGACAGGCCTGTTTTACGCAGGCACCTTCGATTCCTACAGCGTCTTCTACCTGACCGACACCGACCCGCATCCGGAGGGTTTCGCCGCGACCCAGCGCCGCATCGGAGGTGGCGAGGCATCCCTGCGCGCTCTGGACTACAAGACCGGCAAGACGATCTGGAAGCACGATTACCCCGGCGGCGGCGGAATCGCTGGCGTGCTCTCGACGGGCGGCGGCCTGGTCTTCTCCGGTGATGGATCGCAGCACCTGATCGCCTTCGACGCGACGGATGGGA
>DASYYO010000324.1:0-3617 GCA_035933805.1 Acidobacteriaceae bacterium
CGACATCAATGGCGATGGCCGGGGATGAGCTGAATGACGTGGTGATCGTTCTCAATCCCCATGGATGGGGCATGGCGCGGTTCGAACAGAAGGGCGACGCCCAAGACAAAATCTCCTTCGTACGGCACAGGATCATGGACAGCTTCTGGACCCGGAATGCGGGAGACGTGGTCTTCTCCGAGCCGCACGGAACAACCTTCGCGGACATCGACGGCGACGGCGTGCCGGACTTCGTCGTTGGCAAACGCTACTGGTCGCACCGCGACGATTCCGCACGCCGCGAATGCAGCCGTGCAAAAGAGAGAGCGGCTCCGCATTGGCGAACCGATGGAGAGGGTCTGAACTCGCCGCGCGAAGGAGGGCGCCGCGGCCCCCGCGTTCCTCATCAATCTGCTCTAGAATGTTGGGGCACGCGAGAGCCCGGAAAAAGCGGCGATGTAACCGTTACCTGCCTGGGGTAACTGCACGTGCATACGTGCCGGCCGCAGGATGGGTGAGATGGGATTCAGGGTTCAGGAGACGGACCGATGTCCAGGTTAGCCAGTCACCCATGCTGCGCCGCAGCCGGAGGGATTCTTTGAGGTCCAATCGCGGGATGCGTGCTCTCGTCCAGCTTGCGCTGAGCGCAGCTATCGTTCTTTTTGCGATTCCCCGTCGCGCCGGAGGGGAGTCGATCTACACCCTGGCTCCGGTCGAATACGGCATGCAGTTGAAGGCTCCGGATGGACAGGTGGTCTTCGAGTACATGACCAAGAAGCCGGAGAACGCCGGTCTGACTTCGCCGAGCGTCGCGTGCTTCCACCCGGTGAACACGCCGTCGGGAGAGCGCATTACCAACCTCGCGCCGGATGACCATCCGCATCACCGCGGGATCTGGATGGCGTTCATGGACTCGGAGTTCCATCAGCCAAACGACTACTCGAAGGCGCCGCCAACCCATCCGGTGCGCGGGTTTACCGTGCATCGCGCAGATTTCTGGGCCTGGGGCGTCTATGCCCCGCGGGAAAACCGGCTGATCCAGACGCGTGACATCAAGCTGGTGAGCGCCGACGCGCAACATGCCCAGCTGGAGATCCACAATGATTGGCTCATCGAGAACAAGAAGATGCTCGATGAGACCGATGAGGTCACCATCTCCAAACGCGACGGCGTTTATGTCATGGATCTCTACTACCGGCTGGCGCCGGTGTACGATTATCTGCTCCGCCAGACGGCTTTCGGAGGCTTCGCGGTGCAGGCGCGGAAGGATGGCGACTCCTATTATGCGACGGCGGCGGGAAAGGTCACTCTGCCCGATCCGCATTATTCTTATCCGGAGTCCGATCTGCCCTCCGAGCCATGGTACGACTACACGATCAAGCTGAAAGAGAGCGGAAAGGTCCTGGGGGTTGCGGTTCTGGATCATCCTCTGAACCCGCCGACGCTCTGGCACAATGCACGCTACTTGTGGATGCTCAATCCCTGCATTACCGCTTTGGGCCCGATGACCATTCATCCCGACTCTCCGCTGGTTTTGCGCTACCGGGTGGTGGTTCATGATGGGCCGACGCCGGCCGAGACTCTGCAGAAGCTCTCGGAGGAATGGCGCGGGATGATGGGCAATCCGTTCGTTCAGCAATGAATCGATCCCTTGATGGGATGAGGAGCAAAGGGGACGCATGGATTACCAGATCCGAGGGAAGTACGCGTTTATCAACGCCGGCGCGCACGGCATTGGAGAAGCCACGGCCGACCTGCTCACGCAGGAGGGGGCGAGCGTCATCGTGGCGGATAAGGACGCGGCGGCGCTTCAAGAGAGAGCGAATCGGTGGGCCGGCGTGGTTGCCGCAGACCTTGCCACCGCTTCTGGCGTAGACAAGGCGGTCTCCCATGTTCTCTCCACCTTCGGGAGAGCTCCCGATATTCTGGTGAACAATCTTGGCGTGGGGAACTCTGCCTCTTTTGAAGAGCTTCCCGACGAGCGTTGGGAGCAGAGCTTTCAGATCAACTTGATGGGGTGCATTCGCACCTGCAGGGAACTGCTTCCGAAGATGGCCGAGATCGGCTCCGCCTCAGTGGTCAATATGGTTTCGGATCTGGCCAAACAGCCCGAGCCGACGATGATGGACTACGGAACCTGCAAGGCGGGGCTGCTTTATCTCACCAAGGCCCTGGCGGTTCAGTATGCACCGCGGGTTCGGGTGAATGCGGTGCTTCCCGGGCCGATCTGGACCCAGATGTGGACCCGTCCGGGCGGGATCGTCGATCAACTCGTCGCCGCATACGGGGTCGACAAAGAGGCCGCGCTCCAGCGGTTCCTGAAAGAACGCTATATGCCCCTCGGCATCGGACAGCCGGAAGACGTGGCGCAGGCCGTGGTCTTTCTCGCCTCGCCGCTGGCGAAGTTTATTACCGGTGCGAATCTCGACATCGGCGGCACCTTGCGCAGCCTGATCTGAATTTCAGGCTCGCTCCTGCTTTTTCCGCAACAAGCTTTTCCGGTAACGGTTAAGCATCCGCACACGCCCGCCTCCCGTAACGGTAACGCCAGCGGCGTTAACTGCCAAAGCGCTTCCACCCCGCCTATAGTCGTCCCGGATGACCCTGAATCCTTGGTCCAGCCAGCCTCACAAGCTGAGGCTGGAGAACGAAGGCGATCAGGGCACGCGCTGGAGCGGTGGAGTTGCGTCTCGAACCGGAAGAGGGAGCGGCTTCTCTTCCTTTTGCGAAGAAGTAAATAGATCCAACAAGGACTTGGCTTGGAGGTCATGCGATGCATTTCACTTGGAGGTCGTTCTTGCTGTTGATGTGCTCTTTGGCGTTCGCCGGAGTATCGGCCTTCGCCCAGTACTCGAGCGGAATTGAAGGAACGGTTACAGATTCAACGGGCGCCTCCATTCCCGGGGCGAAGGTCATTCTCACCGATACCCAGCTCGGAGTGAGCAAGACGGCGACGACCAATGAGGCGGGCTTTTTCCGAGTGGATGGCATTGCCGCTTCCACCTATAGCGTGGAAGTCACCCAGGCCGGCTTCAAAACCTGGACTCTGCCCGGGGTGGCAGTGCAGGTTGGTGAGATCCGCTCTGTGAAGCCTGTGATGCAGCCGGGCGAAGTCTCCACGACGGTAAGTGTGTCGGCAACTGCGGCGGCTCTCGATCTGGCCACTCCGACGACGGCAGCCGTGATCGGAAAAGAGGCGGTTGCTCAGACTCCGTTGGTCGGCCAGGCGGTTTACTCCCTGGCCCAACTGGCTCCCGGCGTTACCGGAGCAGCCTTCACATCGGGAAGCAATTACAGCACTTCCAATATCAATATCAACGCGGCGGGCCAGCGCGAGGAATCCAACACCTTCATGATGGACGGAGCGTTCATCGATGCTCCCTCCCGGGGCGGTACCGTCTCTGTCGCTCCCAACCCGGAGATTGTCCAATCGGTGTCGATCAACACGACGGACATGGACGCGGGGAAGGGGAGAAACAGCGGCGCGGATATGATCATCTTCACCAACTCCGGAACAAACTCCCTTCACGGAACCGGAGACTATTACTTCCTCAACAACACGCTGACCTCCAGGACCGAATTTCAGAAAGTGGTTCCTCCCTACAAGCGGCAGGAGGGCGGCTTTACCCTGGGAGGTC
>DASYYO010000477.1:0-13458 GCA_035933805.1 Acidobacteriaceae bacterium
GCGAACATCTTCAGCCCCGATTCCTGACAGAGGTTCATCCATGCATCCGCATCGAACTCGCTCGGATTCCAGCTCGTGTACGTTTGGTTGTAGGCCTGTCGCTCGGGGAAAGACATGGTCAGAAATGGCCACGATTCGTGGGCGCGTCCGAAAATTGAGTAGATTCCCCAATGGATGCGGAGGCCGAATTTCATATCCTTGAAATCTTCGACAGCGCGATCTGAGGCCCAGTGATATTGATGCACCGGCGCCTCTTCGATGTAGGACTGAGACCTCTTGTAGTCCGGATCGGTTGCGGGCAGTCGATGCTGAATGGGGGGTTCGGCCGTTTGTGCAAAGACTTGCGTCGGGAGAGCTGCTCCTATCGCCGTTGCGCTTGCGGCGGAGATGAACCTGCGTCTATCCATTTGCGGCTCCTGCGCGTCCCCGTCTTTTATGCCGCGGGCCAACGGACATCCCATTCGCCCTTACGCCAGCATGGCCCTGACTAGGTCGATTCGATCTTCAGGCTCCATGCATACTCGCCTGGCCGGTTCGCAGCGGACTGCAGATTCTCAGGAATCGAAATCGTCGTGCCTTGAGCCGAATCAAACTTCCACGGCAGCTCTGCGTGGGAGCCCAGAAGGGTTACCTTCGACCCCGCCCTTGGCCGCACTGTTTTCAGCGTAATCTGCGTGCCCGGCCATGTAGTCAGAATCGCGTAGACATACCGGCGATCTTTGGAACGTGTGTAACGGATGCTGTCGCCTTCCGACCAGTTCGCACCTTCGCGCGGCCGTGTGGCATAGATAGCTTCCCCATTCACCTGTAACCACTTGCCGGTGTCCTTCATTTGCCGGATCGCCTCCGGGTGAAACTCTCCGTGTGAGCTTGGGCCCACCCCGATCATCAAGCCGCCACCCTTGGCGACGGTGTCTGCCAGGTTCTGTACGATCCATTGCGTGCCTTTGTATTTCGAGGCATCCGGGTCATACGAGAAGTCGGTGCCCAGCGGATAAATGCAGAACCATGGCTTGGTTGCCGCTTCCTTCGATCCGGGAACGACCCGCTCCGGAGTGTAATAGTCGCCATAGTTCCCGATGCCACGATCGCGCAACATTACGTTGGGCTGCAATTCGCGCAGCTTCAGCACTGTCTTGCGCAGCTCAGGCCACACGCGCGGTCCCAGGTACATATCCAGGCACACCATGTCTATGGTTCCATAATGGCTTAGCAGCTCCACGAGTTGCGCGCGATGGCGCTGCATCATCCGGGTCACTTCCGCATCCGTCGGATCGGGAACAATGACCGGATGATCGCCATAGGTTTGCCTGGTTCTCTGCAGATCGCGCGGCGTCAGCAGATGCGCCGAGTCTGGCACCTGGAGCGGATGCTGTACGTAGGGCCGGAAGTCCGCGTCGTACCAGTCCGGGTGCGAGAAATACAAATCGATCTTCATATCGCGCTTGTGTGCAGCATCGCACAGCTCCTTCACGATATCGCGGCGAAACGGCGTCTCCATGATGGAGTAGGCAAGATCGCAATCCTCGATCTTCGGGCCTCCGGAAGCCGTCCAGTTGGCACGGTTCTTCACCCTGGTTTTGGTGTCGAACATGGAGAAGCCTTCATGATGCTTCGACGTGAAGGCGAACATCTTCATGCCGCTCTCCTTGAAGGTTTCCATCCACGACGATGCATCGAATCCAGTTGGATTCCATGTCTTGTACAGATCGTTGTATTTTTGACGGTCCTCAAACGACATCTTCAGGTAGGGCCAGGATTCCGCGCCTCGATGCCAGATGGAGTAGATTCCCCAGTGAATCCTTATACCGAACTTCATGTCCTCAAATGCCTCGTAGGCACTTGCCGGCGCATTGTGGTAGCCGGCGATCGGCGGATTTTCAATATACGCGTCGTTTTTCAAGGTAGACGGGGAAAATGTTTTTGCTTCTCCCGAGGTCTGGGCGATGCCCGGATAGGCGCAAGTGGCGGTCAGGGCTGCTGTCGAGGCAAGAAACTCTCTGCGATTCATAACGCGCTTCTCCTGGTGCATGTCGCATTCCGCAGCACAGAGCGGAGGCGGGCTACGATCAGGCGCTGCGCTGCTGTCGTACTCCCACACATCTCAATCCGAGTGCACGATAGTGATATATCAGCAGGAAAAATCTGTCAAATACTTTGCTCTGGCGTATTTCTCACCATACACAGCCTCCGGCCGGAGGCATGCCGGGAGAGCAGATGGCGCGCTGAGACCGGCGCGGAGCCGCAAACGATACGCTGGCCGAACTCTCGTCTGACCTCCATCTTTTTAAAGGATAGGAATCAGCGCGGAGACCGTCTTAGCCTACCTGCCTCGTGTGAGGCGCCATCTCTTGGAGAGTTCCAGTGTCCCCAGGCTTTCCACCACGGAGTTCAAGCCATAGGAGATGTGCTTACGCATGGCTTCGTCCGCCTTCATCCGGTCGCCGGAGCAGAGCGCCTTTGCCAGGTCCGAGTGGAAGTTGACCGGCAGTGAATTCCGATGTGTGGCCGTGTCATAAAGCCAGTTGAAGACCAGCACCTGCTCTTTTTCGATCGCCCTCAGCAGCCCCGGACATCGCGCCAATTCAGCAATGAGCATGTGAAACTGCATGTGATAGGTTTGCACCGAGAACAGGAAGCGTGAATCCTCGCTTTCTGAGGCGCTCGCCTTGTACAGATCGTCCAGACGCTTCGCGTTGCGTGCGACCTGATCTCGCTCGGTCGATGTCATCTTGTCACAGCATAGCCGTGCGGCCTGCGCCTCCAGAGCCTCGCGAATCACGAAGCTGTCGATGATGTCCTGCTTGGTAGGGATGCGGACACGCGTTCCGATCCGTGGCCGGCTCTCCACCAGGCCCTCTGCTTCCAGCCGCTGCAAGGCTTCGGTGATCGGAAGAAAGCTCATATTCAGATCAGCCGCAAGCCTTCTGCGTGACAGGATGTCCCCAACTGCCAGTTTCCCCTGCAGGATTTCGTCGCGTATCTGTTCATATGCTTTACGGGCCAGCGACTCCGCTCCTGAGGCTGCAGCACGGCCGGTCCGGGTTCTCTTCGTCAGTTTGCTTGCGACAGCCATGTTGGCTTAACCCCGGCAGATGGAGATCCCTATTTACGAACACGAAAACCGCCCTGTTCGCATCGCAACAGAATAACACTCCTAGCATGTTGCCGAAGCGGTGAGCTTCTGATATATCATGAGCGAAAGCGCGCCGTGCTGAAGCTTTCAGCCGCAGGAGAGTCGATTTGGATTTGAAGGGAAAGGTCTGTCTCGTCACGGGAGGAACGAGCGGCATCGGCGCGGCAACTGCAGTTCTCCTCGCCAACAAAGGCGCCCATATTGCGATCGCTTCACGATCCGCCACCGGGCGGCCGGCGCCCAATCTTCTCTCCGCGACGCAAGCTCACGGCGCCACACTCCGCTCCTTCAAGGCCGACGTAGCCGAGCCTAACGCCTGCCGCGAACTCGTTGAACAGGTCATCAAAGACTTTGGCCGTCTCGACGTCCTGGTACAGTCTGCTGGAGGAGCTGTCCCCGGTAGCCTCTACGCGGTCTCGGATGAGAGCTGGATGAATGCCTTCGCCGTCCACGTACACTCCATCTTTCACCTTACTCGCGCTGCCGCTCCACATATGGCGAAGCAAGGGGAAGGGGCGATCATCCTGCTGAGTTCTGCGGCTGGCCTTCGCGGCTGTCTCGGCGCACTCGCCTATGGCGTTGTGAAGGGGGCTTTGCCTCAGTTCGCACGCGCGCTTGCGCGTGAGCTCGCGGAGCAACGCATCCGCGTGAACTGCGTCTCTCCGGGCGTCATCCGCACTCCGTTTCAGGACTTCCTCACACCGGAGCAGGCGGCCAACAACATCCAGAATCGCATCCCTCTGCATAGAGAAGGCACTCCTGAAGACGTCGCGGAGATCATTACCGCGCTGGTGCAGAATGATTTCATCACCGGAGAAAACCTCGTCATCGACGGCGGCATGACAATGCGGATCGTCTAACTCATCGGCTGTACAGCGATCGCCGCGCTGCTCGTTGCTCCATATCAACCTCGGTGCAGATGGATTGCGAGCGCTGCCTGCCCGTCTTGAATATCCCGCTGTACTTGCGGCCTGATCGTGTACTGCGGCAACAACGCCCGTCGAGAAGCGCCTCATTCTCCCGCACGCTTCCTTGGCCCGAGCGTCCCCCGCCGGAGAGCCCGCTCCTTCATCGTAAGAAAGAATACGGGCACCAGGATCAGGACGTGGATCGTCGACGTAATCATTCCGCCGACGATAGGAGCGGCGATCGGTTTCATCACATCCGAGCCGATGCCGCTCTCCCAAAGAATCGGCGCCAGGCCGGCCAGGACCGCAGCCACGGTCATCAGCTTTGGGCGAAGCCGCTGCACCGCGCCCTCCAGGACCGCAGCCTCTAGGTCCTCATCCGTGAGCGGCGCTCCTGCCTGCATCTTGCGCTCCAGCGCTTCATGCAGATAGAGCACCATCACTACCCCGGTCTCGACCGCGATGCCGAAGAGCGCGATGTACCCAACCCACACAGCCACGCTGAAGTTATACCCAAGCCACCACTGCAGCAGCAGCCCTCCCGTCATCGCGTACATCGTCGGGAAGATCAGCACCAGGGCTTCGGCAACAGAATGGAAGACCATATACAACAGCAGAAAGATGATGAAAAAGACGATGGGTAGAATGATCCGTAGCCGTTGCCTGGCTCTGAGTTCGAACTCGTACTCACCAGACCATTGGAAAGTGTAGTTGGCCGGAATCCTGAGCCGCTCACGGATTCGTCTGTCGGCTTGCGCCACAAAACCACCGTAATCCTGGCTCTCAAGGTCGATATAGATATAGCCGGTCAGTGCGCCGTCTTCGTCGCGAATCATCGCCGGCCCGCTCGAAAAGGAGACCCTCGCTACCTGCCCCAGAGGAATCTGCGCACCGGAGGGCGTGCCGATGAGCACCCGGCGCATCTCTTCGAGATTGTCGCGGAAATCGCGCGCATACCGGACATTGATCGGATAGCGCTCGCGCCCTTCAATATTCTCCGCGATATTCTCCCCACCGATGCCGGATGCAACCGCCGTCTGAACATCCGCGACGGAGAGACCATAGCGAGCCGCCTCCTCCCGGCGCACCTCAACATTGACATAGAATCCCTGCGAAACCTTCTCGGAGAAAACAGAGCGAACATGAGGCATGCTCGAAAGCACGCTCTGAATCTGTGAAGATAGCTGCTGAATGCCGTCCAGACTCGGTCCCTGTACCTTCAATCCCAAAGGGGTCTTGATGCCGGTCAACTCCATATCGAGACGATTCTCCACCGGCATTGTCCAGGTATTGGAAAGCCCCGGAAACTGGAGCTTCTCATCCATGGCCTGAATGAGCTTGTCGTAGGTCATCCCTGCGGGCCATTGGTCGCGCGGCTTGAGCATCACGGTAGTGTCGTACATATCGAGCGGCGCGTTGTCCGTCGCGCTGTCCGATCGGCCAACAGATCCAAAAACGGTAGCGACCTCCGGAAAGCTTCTCAAAATGCGGTCCTGCTCCTGCAGGAGAATCTTGGCCTGCCCGATCGAGATACCCGGAAGAGCGGTGGGCATATAAAGAGCCGATCCTTCATAAAGCGGCGGCATGAATTGGCTGCCTAGCCGCAAGGCCAATGGCAGCGTGACGGCCAGGAAGACCAGGTTAACTGTGATCGCCGGCCATCGATGCCGCAGACAGAAACGCAGAATCGGCATGTAGATCGCCTGGGTCACCCTGGAAATGGGATTTTGCGCCTCTGGCCGCAGGCGCCCGCGAATGAGCATCACCATGAGCACCGGGATCAGCGTGATGGCGAGGATGGAAGAAGACCCGATCGCAAAGGTCTTCATCCACGCCAGCGGGCGAAACATGCGCCCTTCCTGAGCCTCAAGCAGAAATACAGGGAGGAACGAGACGATGATAATGAGCAACGAAAAGAAGATCGCCGGACCCACCTGTTTGGCCGCGCCCACGAGTATCTCCCGGCGCTCGCCTTCAGACACAGGTTCGCCGCGGGCATGCTGATGTTCCGCCAGATGCCGATAACCGTTCTCCACCATCACAATTCCCGCATCTACCAGTACCCCGATCGCCAAGGCCAGCCCGCCAAGAGACATGATGTTGGAGGAGATGCCCAACCAATACATCGGGATGAAGGACGCGAGTACGGCAATAGGCAGAGCCAGAACCGCGATCAGCGCCGAACGGAAATGAAAGAGAAAGAGAATGATCACCAGGCTCACGATGATTGCTTCTTCCGTCAGGTCGCGCTCCAGAGTCCTGATCGACGCACGGATCAATCCCGAGCGGTCGTATCCCGCGTGTATTTCGACGCCCGGCGGAAGAGAGGGCGCAATCTCGCGAAACTTTCGCTGCACTCCCTCAATCACGCTCAGTGCATTCTGACCCTGCCGCATGACGACGATGCCGCCCACCGTCTCGCCTTCGCCATTCCATTCCGCAACCCCTTCGCGGATGTCGGGGCCGAAGCTGACGGTGCCGAGATCGCGCAGCCGCACCGGCGTTCCATCTTTGCTCCCCACGGACACCGACGACAGGTCATTGAGGGAACGAAGATATCCGAGACCGCGGATCATATACTCCGCGCCGCTCAGATCCAGCACGCGCCCTCCCACCTCATTCGTGCTGGCCTTTACGCGATCGATCACCGTGGAGAGAGGAATGCCGTAGGCCAGCAATTTGTTTGGATCGAGCTGTACCTGGTATTGCCGTACAAATCCACCTATCGTCGCCACCTCCGCGACGCCCGGCACAGTTTCCAGCGCGTAGCGCAGATGCCAGTCCTGCAGGGTGCGCAGGTCGGCGAGGCTGGATCGGTGACTCCTGTCGACGATCGCGTATTCATAAACCCAGCCGGCTCCCGTCGCGTCCGGACCGATCGCGGGATGCACGTTCGCCGGGAGCCGGCCGCTGATCTGCTGCAGATACTCGATCACTCGGGAGCGTGCCCAATAGAGATCTGTTCCATCCTCAAAGACGACGTAGACGTAGGAATCGCCAAACATCGTCTGGGCGCGCACTGCTTTCACGCGAGGCGCCGCGAGCATGCTGGTCACCAGCGGGTAGGTGACCTGATCTTCAATCACATCGGGGGGTTCTCCCTCCCAGCTCGTGTGTATGATCACCTGCACGTCCGAGATGTCCGGCAACGCATCCAGCGGCACACGTTGGAGTGACCAGATTCCCGCAAGCGTAAGCAGCAGGACCACGGTAAACACCAGAAACCGATTTCGCGCACACGCATCAATGATCCGGGCAATCATCTACATGCCTCCCGTGGCGTTGACGCGAAGCTGCCTGGTCGCGATCGTCTGTCCGTTCTTCACCGCCGAGATGCTGACCTGCCATGTGCCGCCCGAGCCAAGCGACCCCGAGCCTTCGTACGCTCCATTTCCCTGCTCGTTCAGCCGGCTGCTTGTGCTCATGGCTGCCATACCCATCGCCGGCATGGCCGCCATGTAGAAGCTCACCGTTACTTCCGCCCCGAGAATTGGGGCGTGGCCAGGACCCGTCAGCACCACGCGGAACGTATTCATCCCTTTCATGGGTGGATCCGGAGTTGGATGGAACTCAACCTCGATCTGCGTTGCCGGAGCTGCATTGCTTTGCTGAGGGGCGTTGCCCGCACCCGGAGGCGGGGGTGTAAAGGCGCCGGCGGCGGACTGCAGTTGGCTTTCAGAATCAATCAGGAAATCTGCCGAGGTGACAATCTGTTGATGGGGTTGAATGCCCCTGAGCACAACATAGTTGTCTCCCGAGCGAGGCCCGAGCGTCACCTCCTTCGGTTCCAGGCTGCCGTTGCCGTGGTCAACAAAAACAAGTTGCCGCGTGCCTGACTGGAAAACAGCGGAGGCCGGCACAACAAGCTGCCGCCCCAGTGGCGACTTCACGTCAACGTTGACGAACATGCCCGGTTTCAGCTTCAACTGCGGATTGGCGATCGCCAGCCGCACGCGCACGGTACGCGTTGCCATATCGACTTGAGGGAGTATCTCGTCGATCCGTCCGTAGAACGTCCGGCCCGGATACGCATCCACCGTAATCTGCGCCGAGTCACCCGGTTTCAGCCGCCCGACGTCGTTCTGAAAAATCTGCGCGTACACCCAAACCCGGGAGAGATCCGCCACGGTATACAGGCGTGTTGCCGGCTCAACGTACAAGTTGGGGAGCGCGTTGCGCTCTGTGATGTAGCCCGAAACGGGTGAGTTGATGGTCAGGTCAGCGATTGGCTCGCCGGCCTCTTTCAATCTCTGCAATTCGCTTTGCGGAACCTCCCATTGGCGCAGCCGTTGTTCGGCCGCGCCGGCCAGGGTTGCAGCTCCCGAAGCAACGCCGTCGATCGTACTCCCGCTCAAAGCCTTCTCGTTCTGCCGCGCGAGAAGATACTCCTGTTGCGTGGCCACCAGCTCGGGGCTATAGATGGTGAACAGCGGCTCGCCTCGACGCACATATTGATATGTAGCATTGGCAAATACCTTGCGAAGGTATCCTGGAAAACGCACCTGGATATAGGAGACGAGCCGCTCATCGATATCTACGCTCCCCGTCGCTCGGATCTCGCTGCTCAGCTCTTGTATCTCAGCGGTACCAACCTTGACTCCGATACGCTGCATCCGCTCCGGCGTCAGTTGCATAGGGCCGGAAGGCATACGCGTCTGCTGATCAGGCGGAGATTGAGCGTTGACATCCCCGGGGGCCGGACCCGCGGCTACGGGCTGCTCCTCCGAACGCGATGCCAGGCTCGATGGGGACACGGCAGTCGCCTTCCTGGAGATCTCGCGCGAGCGATAAAAAAACCATCCGCCGGCGATTACGAAAACCACAGCCCACACGAGAGAGGTTCGGACAACATATTTGTTCATCGCAGTGACGCTCCTGTCAGGGTCTCCAGATGGGCCAGCGCGCGCTCACGCTCCATGAGCGTCTGCGCATATTCAAGCCTGCGGTTGAGAACATCTGTAAAAGCAAGGAGAACGCGCGTGAACTGCTCGCGGTTGGCGGCGTAGGCGCTCAAGGTCGCCCGGTAAACCGCGTCGGATTGAGGAATGAGACCTTCGCGGTATTCTTTCAGCGCTTCGGTATCGCTCGACGCCGTGACATACTCCTGCTGGACCGCGGCGAGTTGCTGCTGCAGCTCTGCATCCAGCGCCGATCGCGAGCTTTCGAGCATTTCGGCCGCTTCCGCGATCTGAGCGTCCACCCGCTTCTTTCGCGGAAAGCGCACGTCAAAGGTCAGCATGTAGTAGTCGCGATACTTTCGGTCCGTGTTCTCGTATTCGTAGGCAATGTCAAAATCCGGCTTGCCTTCGCGTTTGGCTGAGGCGAGCTGTGCCTCCTGCCTGTGGAGAGTGCTGGCGTCCACCTGAACCTGTGGATTGCGCTCGCGCACCATGTTTAGCAGCTCAGCGCTCGTGGTGCGCAGCGGACTCTCCGTCAAGTCTTCCGTTACAACATCCGGCGAGCTCTGATCCCGGTGCAAGAGCGCCTTGAGATGAGCCTGGACCTGCCACATCTGCTGATGGTGCATGGTGATGTCACGAAGAATCCGGGTTCGCTCCACCTGCGCCTGCAGGACATCCTGCTGCATCCCTTGGCCGACCTCGTAATGAGCCGTTGCATTCTGAATCAACTGGCCCAGAACATCTTTGTTCTCCATAAGAATGCCGAGCGTCTTCTGCAGGTAAGCAAGTTGCAGATAGTCGTCCTTGACGCCATCGGTCACGGTGGCCTTGACCGCATCCAATTGCGCGCCTTTGATATCCGCGGCGCGTTCGGCCGTCTGACCACGCAGACGGAGCTTTCCCGGATAGGGCAGCTCCTGTGCAGCGCCAATCCCGATATAGGCAAAATCGCTGTTGGTGTATCCCGCGAATGGCTTTGGGCTGCCCACGCTGAATTGCTGCACCATCGCCGTTGGATCGGGAAGGGTCGTCACTTCCCGCGGTACACGCCTGGCAGCCTGCCAATCATGATCGGCAGCGGATATTTGAGAGTTGTTCGTGTTCGCTTCAGCCAGAAGCTGGGCCAGAGCTACCGGCGCTCCCGGCTTGATCTGTTGCGCTGATAGAGCAGCGACGGACGCCAAACCAAGCAGGGCAGTGATCCGCTCGACCAGATTCATACATTTTCTCCGTTCTCTAGACGGGTTCGCAGAAAGGCGAATGCAAACGCACAGGCGCCCGCACCTCGGCCAAACGAAACGAGAGCAGAGAGACTTCTAGATTCTTAGGACAGAGACGGTAAAGGAGGGTGAATTTGGAGGCGAGTGCCCGTCCGGCTCTCTTGCCGCGGGAGCCGCCGGATGCTGGAACAACGCGGGAAGAATGCTCACCGCATTCCACGCATCCTGCACCGAGACAGCCTTCACGGTGAGCGCGTGGTGCGAGGCAATTCCGATTTCCTTATGACAGCAGCTGTGGGAGGCAGGCATCTCGATCTGCCCGCAGAGCGACTTCATTGCCCGGCAGCATGCGGCCTCGGCCGAGGTAAGCTGAGCGGCAGGCGCTGCGCACGCTATCGCCGGCATGAAGGCAAGCAGCAGCAGTAACAACACAGCCACCCCGGCCTGGCCACGCGCCTTCATGGATATAGATCATACTCTCTGCCCTGCCGGCCGTCGGTGTGCATGCACCGGGAAATTCGGACTTTCCGGTCGCCTGGAACTGCCCAAGGACAGGTATGAAATCGTTGGAATCCGTCCGATACGGTCTTGCGCGAAAATCCCAGTCATCTTAGGGAAGTGGGCAGCTCAACAGTGTCAATCTCGAAGGGCCTCACATGAAGAAGCCTTTCCGTCGCCGTGGACAGAGGTTCCTCCAGAAGATTCACCTTTTGGAAGCTTACCGCCTGATCGAGAAAATGAATCTGCGTGTCGGATGACTCTCCGGTCTCGTTGAAAAGCCTCATCACCAGGCCATCTCCTCTGTCAGCCTTCTTGAGCGCGCTGACGACCAGCGTGGCGCCCTGCACCGAGAGAAAGGACCGCTCAGCGGGAAGGGACTTTGGGGAGAGTTCGTCCTCAGATACGACCCCGATCAGAGGAGTATTCCATTCCATGCCGCGCCGCCACGCCTGAGCCTTTTCCCAGTTTCCTTCCGCTGAAGAGATTGAGTAGCGGAAGACGTACCTTCCGGCGCGCGGCTGCTGAACAGCAACAGGTCGCCCATCCTGAAAGGTCTTCAACTGATTAAAGCTGGTGCCGCGAATCATGTCCGCGCGAATGGCATGATCATCCACAGTAAAGAGCTGATGATCCGCGCTGATCGTTATGGTCGAATCCGGGCTGCTGGCGGAGATCCAGCTCTGGATCTGCCGCCAGCCCTTCCAGACAGCCATCGGCACCTCGTCGTGCGAGCGAGGGCCGGCATCGGGCATCATATCTCCGGCGGCCGCCGAGCCGAAGGGTACCCCGTTGCGGACCTCTGCGCCTGTCAGGTCCAGAGGGAAGACCTGCTGGATCTCCATGTAGCGCCCCGGCTTCCAATCGATCGTATCCTCAATATCAATTTTGCGAAGATCGCGGTAAAGGGTAATTTGCTGCGTGACGGGCTCTCCTGCCAGGTCGCCGGAGATGCGAAGAACCGTCTCCGACGAGCCGTTATGGACCAGCTCGACAGAACGAATGACGTTCACGATCGTGCGCCCGGTGTAAGGAAAGACGCTGATGGCATCGCCGCCGCGCTCCTCGGCGCCGCTCACCTCAATGTCCTTCGAGATCGCCTTGTTGAGCTGCTTGTCGAAGATCTCGATTCGACCCGTAGGCCGATCGACGGCGAGCCGATAAAAGCGGTTCTCAACCACATCCGCCCCGGCAACCCGGAAGGGATTATCTGCGTCCTTGACGTCGTCCATCCGAACCTGCGCCGCGGCAGCCGGGGGAGCAGCCGGCGCTGGCTCGAGATAATACGTCTTGTAACCCAGAGAGGGAACCTGCTGCGCCGTGAAGGCAAGCATCATTGCCCGCGACATATTTTGCGAATACGACTCAACATCGAATGGGATCGAGTTCCCCTGCTCATCCACCAGCCGCATCCCTTTGCGATAGTCGTCGATATCGCGCGGCGCAACATCTCCGTAGACGGTGACGTGAGTGCGCACGCTGTCATCGCGAGTCCAGCTCAGCGGGTTGAAGACCACGATCGCGGTCGCTTTGGTTGCCGGGTGACGAACCCGCTCGGCGATGTTGCGCAGAGAATTGCGAAGTATCTCGCCGCCTTCAAGAATCGCGGCCTCGGAGTAGCCGATCTTGCGGGCGTCTCCGATATCTCCGCCCTGGCCGTAGAAATTGTGGTCCATACCCTCGATCGCCTTCCTCCAGAGATGATCGAACTTGTCCTGAGGATAGGGCGCGAAGCCAAGTGCGTCGTTGATCGCGGCGAACTTCTCCGCGCTTACAAGCGCGTCCGCGGCGGTGATGGCCGGCGGCCACACCGGCGTCGCTGAGCTGTCCACGTTCGCCCACGACCCTGTAATCTCCCCGGAGAGCTCCGGAATCGCAGAGGTCTTCGACGCGGCGCGAAAGTACTCCGCGGGGGTAGCGAACTGAAACTGCATCGGTGCAAGCTTTCGGCTCAGCAGATTCACGTTGTCGATCAATTGCTCGTCAGGAGCGAATAGGTCCGTTCCCCAACCCAGATAAATGGGAGCCTTGGTTAGCATCTGGACCTGAGTTACCTGTTCCTTCACCCGCGCCATTGCAGCATCGTCGAGATCGTGATGAAGCCCCAGGTTCACTCCCCACCCGTAGCCTTTGACGGCATCCCAAACCAACACCCCCGAGCCATCCGGCGCCTTCCATCGGAAAAACGGCGTATCCACCGGCCCCATGCGAGTCATCACCATGTATGGAATTCCGGCCTTGCTCAGGAGTTGGGGATATTGGCGGGTAAAGCCGGGAATATCTCCGACATGAGCCACGAGAGGATCGACGTCAAAAACTTCGCGTGCGTACCGTTTGCCATATGTCAGGTTACGAACCAGAGCCTCTCCGCGCGGGAGGTTCTGATAGATCGCCGCCCACTTTGGCGCAATCTCGATGCGTCCGGCTTTGACAAGTTCTCTCAGCGCCTCCGCTTGCGGAGTGCCTCTTTGGCTATCCATGAAGTTTGCTACAAACACGTTGTCTTCGAGGAGAAAGCGAAACTCAGGATGCTCCTGGGCCAGCTCGAGAGCGCGGGCGATGATCCGGTTTCCCCGGCTTAAATCCTCCTCCTGGGTACCGCCCCAGAAGAGGTCGAGGTGAGAGAACGGAATCACGTACACATCGGTCTTCGCAGGGGAAGATCCCACCTGAGCAAACAACCATGTGGGCAGAGCAGAGAAGAGCAGAGCAAGAAAACCCGCACGCACGACTGAAATCATATTGCCGGAAACGATAGCACGCGCGCTCGGATGCCTGCATTCAGATGTCGTGAG
>DASYYO010000353.1:0-5198 GCA_035933805.1 Acidobacteriaceae bacterium
CTAGGGCGCAGCGTTATCCCCGCTTCACCAGCGAGAACATGCATCGCAACCAGATCCTGGTAGAGCGTGTACGGGCGATCGCCGGACGCAAGGGCGTCAAGCCCGGCCAGTTGGCGCTGGCGTGGGTGCTGGCGAAGGGAAAGGACCTGGTCCCGATTCCCGGGACCAAGCGAAGAAAATATCTCGAAGAGAATGTAGCTGCAACAGAGATCCATTTGACCGCGCAAGAGGCGGCTGAATTGGAGGCGGCGGTTCCTCAAGCCGAGATTGCCGGAGACCGCTATGCCCCGGCAAACATGAAGACCATCGACCGCGGATGACGCTGAGGATAGGCTGCCGCCGACGGACGGAACCCACGGACGGCTGCGGCGGCCGAACTTGCCCCTCCCGTCCGCCGTCGCTCGTCAACAGGTGTGCGAAGGTCTATCCGTTACATCGCCTTCTTGCGCCGCATGACGAGGAAAGCCAGAACCAAAAGAAACAAGACGCCTGCCACGACGCGAATGATAATCTGCGAACTCACTGAGTTCCTCCTTGCCGCCTGAGAGCGGCCCCTGTTGAAGATGATCAAGAGTGAAGATGATCACCTGTGGGAAATCCAAGGCCTTGCTTGTCGCGCGTCCATTTCCCGCGTTAAGCCGGCCGCATGCCATCAAGCGCCCAGACGGCTCCTTTTGACTCAATCGGCATTCCGGCGTCTTTCACGAGCACTTTCTGTAGGAAAAGAGCACACCCGGAATCTGCGAATGTGTGAAAAAGAGCTGGTTCTCCTCTCAACGAAAGCCCTTCGAGAGGCCGTGGATGATCGTAAGCACCGCCGGTCCCAGCAGAACGATAAAGAGGCTGGGGAAGATGCAGATTACCAGCGGGAAGATGATCTTCACCGTGGTCTTGGCGGCCTGCTCTTCCGCCTGCTGCCGCCGCTTGAGCCGTATGTTGTCGGCAAAGCTGCTCAGCGCGCGGGCAATCGGCGTCCCAAAGCGCTCCGTCTGCGTCAGCATGTTGACGAAGGCGGCAAGATCGGGCAGGTTGTTGCGCTCGGCCATCGCCTGCCACGCGTCGATACGCAGCCGCCCTGCCCGCTGTTCACGGTTGATCTGGAGAAACTCCTCGGTGATCTCCGGATGGCTCACCCCGAGCTCCTGTCCAACGCGCAGCATGGCCTGGTCGATCCCCAGCCCGGCATCGACGCAGATCACCAGCAGGTCGATTGCGTCGGGTATGCTCAGACGGATGCGCTCCCTCCGCCGCTTTCCCATGCGCTGCAGAACGATGTCCGGCGCCAGGTAGGCGATGCCCGGGAGAGCCATCATCCAAAACACGGGCTTGGCGGGGCTGAACGATCCGGCAAAGAGCGCCACCGCCGGCCCCAGCACCCGCGCCGCAAGATAGATCTCGAACGCCGACGGTCCCCGGAAGCCCGCCCGCATGAGGCGTTCGCGAAGAGCAGCGCTCTCGGCAATGCCCACCGTCGAGAGCAGGCGGGAGGTGAGCGCAAGGAGCCGCTTGGCCATCTCTCCAAAGCGTGGACGCGCCTGTTCGAAGCGGCTGCTCCCTTGCGTGGCCTCCAATACGCGCTGCATCACGAACCGCGACCTCTTCCAGGAGGATGAGAGGAAGACGAGCGCTCCGGCGCTGAAGAACGCAACTGCCAGGGCAATGTAGAAGAGCGAGTGCATGGCGGAACTCCTGAGTCGCTGTCTTAGTAAACCGCTGTCTCCGCGCTGCGGGCGCCCATCGGTGCGGCGTTACCCGAGCCGGGCTAGACCCGGATATCGACCACCTTGCGGATGATCAATCCCCCGACGGCTATCAGCGCGCCCCCGGCGTAGAGGAGCTTTTGTCCCAGGGGATCATGGAAGAGGAGGCGCGAGTATCCCGGATTCGCGACGTTGATGAGGGCGAGCATCACCAGGGGCAGGGAACTGAGGATCCACCCCGTCAGGCGTCCTTGCGCCGTATAGACCTTCACCTCGCCGGCAATCCGGATGCGTTCGCGAATCACATAGGCCGTCCGGTCCAGGATCTCGGTCAGGTCGCCGCCGGTCTCCTTCTGCACCAGGATGGCGGTGACGAGGAAGTGAAGGTCCTTGGAGGCGACGCGCCGCGTCATCTCGATCAGCGCATCGCGAAATCGCAGCCCGAGCCGCTGCTCGTGAAACACCTGCGCGAACTCGCCGCCCAGAGGCTGGGGCGACTGCTCGGCAACCATCTCGATGGCGGAGTTGACCGAGTGTCCCGCGCGGAGCGCCCGCGCCATCAGATCGATGGCCTCCGGCAGCGAGGCATTGAAGGCTTTGAGGCGCCGCGTCCGCTTCACCAGAAGCCATAAGGAGGGAGCGCACCCGCACGCCAGCGCTGCCGCCGCCTCGGTCGGTGCAACAGGCATCCAGAGATGCGTCAACAGGGCTGCTCCAGCCGCCGCTCCAGCGCTGGAGAGAACCAGGGAGCCCACGGTCATCCCGCTCCCCGCATGCAGGATCAGACTCTGCAGACCGCCGATCCAGGGATAGCCTTCCAGGTGCTCGCTGAACTTCCGCACCAATCCGGCCTCCTCGGGCTTCACCAGCTCCAGCCCCGTGCTGGCCTCTTCGGGCTGCGCGCTGCCGCGATGGATCGCAGCCAGCCTGTGCTCCACCCTCTTCTGCGATTTCGACGGCCGGGTCAGCAGGATCACGATCGTGAAGGTCAGCGAAAGAAAAACAATAAAGATGACAAATAGCACTGCGCTCCTCCTCGTGGGCCAATCTCTTGCGCCGCCCGCGCCACTCGTACCAAGAGCATCGGGCGTCAGATCTCTACCGACTGATCCAGCAGGTTTAAGGCCAGGGGTATGCCGGCCGCCTTCAGCCGCTCGGCGAACTTTGGCACAATGCCGGTTGAGAAAAAACGGCCCTTCACCTTGCCGTTCGGCCCCAATCCCTGCTTCTCGAAAAGGAAGATATCCTGCAGGCTGACGACCTCGCCGCTGGTTCCCGTAATCTCGGTGATATGCGTAATCCGCCGGCTGCCGTCGCTCATGCGCGAGGCCTGCACAATCAGATCTACCGCCGAGGCGATCTGCGCGCGAATGGCCTTTTCCGGCAGCGTAATGCTGCCCATCATCGCCATGGTTTCGATGCGGGCGATGGCATCGCGCGGATTGTTGGCGTGGATGGTGGTGATCGAGCCGTCGTGGCCCGTATTCATCGCCTGCAGCATATCGAGCGCCTCCTCTCCGCGCACCTCGCCGAGGATGATCCGGTCCGGCCGCATGCGCAGCGCATTGATCACCAGTTCGCGCTGGCGCACCGCTCCCTTGCCCTCCAGGTTCGGCGGCCGGCACTCCAGCCTGGCCACATGCTCCTGCTTAATCTGCAGCTCGGCCGAGTCCTCGATGGTCACGATGCGCTCGGCCGGAGAGATGAAGCCGGAGAGCACATTCAGCAGCGTCGTCTTGCCCGCTCCCGTTCCGCCCGCAACGACGATATTGAGCCGGGCGCGCACAGCGCCCTTCAGCACCTCCATCATCTGTGGGGTAAGCGCGCGGTGGCGGATCAGGTCGTCCCCGGTCAGCGGCGTACTCCCGAAGCGCCGGATGGAGATCAGCGGGCCGTCCACCGCCAGTGGAGGAATCACGATGTTGACCCGCGAGCCGTCCAGCAGCCGGGCGTCCACCATCGGCGAGGACTCGTCGATGCGGCGGCCCACGGCGGAGACGATCTTGTCGATGATGTGCATGAGATGCGCGCCGTCTTTGAAGACGACGTCTGTCTTCTCGATCACCCCGCGCCGCTCGACATACACGCTGTCGTAGTTGTTGACCAGAATGTCGTTCACGCTGGCGTCGTGCAGCAGAGGCTCGAGCGGGCCCAGCCCGAAGACCTCGTCGAGCACCTCATTGGCAAGCTGATCGCGGTCCGCGGTGCTCAGAGGGACGCTCTGCTCGCCGACAAGCTGCAGAATGACAGCCAGGAGCTTGCTCCGTCCCTCGGCCTCATCCACCTGGATCGCCGCGAGCTTGTCTAGGTCAATGCGCCGGATCAGCTCATGATGCACAGTCGTCTTGACCGCATGCCGCGCCGTCTCGCTGAGCACGGCGCTGCCGCGCGAAGCAGAGGCTGCGGCCGGGCGCGGGGGCGGTGTCATGTACAGTGACATCTCAGACATACGTGCCTCGTCATCTCCAGAACGCAAACCGCTTTCTCGCGGCTCCATGCATCTCGGCGGCGGACCCGCTCTGGATCGCCTGGCTCGACCAGCGGGCGAGTGCCCGGTTGAACTCCGATCGGCGATGCGGCTGCACCGGCTGCCCCTCGTTGACCGCCCGCAGCAACTCCCGGGCGTTGTCCGGAACCGCCACTGAAACCGGCAGGTGCACTGCCTTCTCGATCTGTTCCGCGTTGGCAGGGTCATCCGCGGTGGACCGGTTGAGGACCAGCCGCATCTTCCCGACTGCGAGATCGTTCAAACTCAGATGCTCGACCATGCGGGCAAGATCTCGCAGTGCGGCCACATCAGGAGTAGAGACCAGGTAGACCTCGTCGGCCTGTTCGAACACGGACGAGGCTCGGCTCTGGCCCGGCGGCGAGTCGATCAGAACGCAATCGTATTCGCGGCGAAGGAAGTCCATAACTCGTTCGATTGCCGCGTTCCTGTCTTCGCTGTGCGCCGGGCCGGCTTCTGGGGAAGCGACGACTTCCACCCCGCTGCCGTGTCGAACGACGAAGCCCCGAAGCAGCTCGGCATCGAGCCGGTCCGCGTTGCGGAGCAACTCGTCGAAGTGGTACATCGTATCTTTCAAACCCAGGTGCAGCGCCACATGGCCGAGCTGCGGCTTGAGGTCGATCAGCAGCGTCCGCTGGTTCCGGTGCGCCAGGTGGATCGCCAAGTGGACCGCCAGCGTGGTGGTTCCTACGCCGCCCTTTGCTCCCGCGAGCAAGAGGACTCTGCCTCCGCTGCGCTGCGCGGCGCCAGTCATGGTCCCGCTCTGGTGAAACCGGGCCAGCGAAGCGGAGAGTTCCACCGCCTCAACCGGCTTGGTCAAAAACTCGGCGCAGCCGGAACGCATTGCCTGCAACAGGAGACCGGCGTCCAGCTCCGAGCCAATGCCGGCGATGCTGATCTTCCTGGGAAAGATCTGCTGCAGCCTCTCCGAGGTCTGCAGCGCCAGAGCGAAGTCCCTGTCGAAGTCGATCAGCGCGACGCAGGAGCTTGCC
>DASYYO010000380.1:0-19396 GCA_035933805.1 Acidobacteriaceae bacterium
CGGTCTGCGTGCCCTGCCCGGTCCGGAACGCGGCAAACGCGAGCTCCTCGATATCGTGATTTTCATTCAGCCCGGAGTTCTTCAGGGCCTCCTCCAAAGCCTTCAGCTCCGGCGGCAGCACACGCGCTTTGAGGTCCATCGCCGATTGGGAGTTCTGCATCGCGCGGTAATCGACCACAATTAACTGCTGCACATCCTTGGGAATGGCGGCGCGCGCATCCTGATCGAGCTGAGCGGCCATGGCTGGCAGAGCGAGGGCAAACGTAAAACCCGCCAACAAGCGCAGAGCGGGTATTTTGATGGTTGGAACTCTCACGGTGTATTCCTTTGTCCGGCAGGGCAGAAGTGGATTTTGCCGTCCATCTCCTATTTTAGAGCATCGGACGGGACAACCGGCCACTCCAGGGGGCGCCGCAGCCGGCGTTCGAGAATCTTCTCTTCCGGCTTAAACCCAATTAATAGACGTACCCACTCGCTGTCCGGCTCAAAGGCCTGCTCCGGAAGCAGCCCGATGAGCTCTCCATCTACAACTTTTGCTCCATAGCGGCTGGCCAGCCCGCTGACTGCGGCAAAGACATCGCCTACGCCGGTGACCGAGAGGTCGGTAATGTTCATCGAGACCTGCGCACGATCCTGGGCGAGCACGCCCATGGCTTTTATGCCCTTCAGGCCGCCTGCGGAGGCCCGGATAGCTTTGGCGATCGCCCGCGCGGCGGCCACATCGGGCTTATCGAGATAAAGATTGTAGGCGACGAGGAACCTGCGGGCGCCGACTGCGGTCGCGCCGGCCGTCGGATGCAGCTCCGGGCCGCCAATATCGGGGCGCCGCGCGGCCTCGCGCAGCACCAGCTCGCGAAGCCCTTCGAACTGCCCGCGGCGGACGTCTTCAAGCTCTGCGCGATCCGGACGCGCGGCAGCGGCTCCGTAAAAGTAAACCGGAACACCATAGCGCTTCCATATCTCCCATCCCGCCTGGCGCGCATACAGGACGCACTGCTCCAGACTCATGCCGGAGACGGGTACGAACGGGATCACGTCGGCCGCTCCGATACGAGGGTGCACTCCGCGTTGGGCGGTGAGATCGATCAGCCGTGCCGCCATGCCCACTGCCCGGACAGCTGCCTGGACCACCGCGTCGGGAGAGCCGGCAATCGTCACCACCGAACGGTTGTGGTCGCTGTCCATCGACCAGTCCAAGAGCGAGACGCCCTCTCCTTTCATGGATCCGACGATGGCGCGCACCCGGTCGGAGTCCACCCCCTCGGAGAAATTCGGCACGCATTCCATCACCGCTTCGCTCATCGCCGCTCCCGAAGCTGAAGGCCGCCCGTCAGGAACACCTGGAATCACTTCCACCACGTATACCCAATAGACAGCTGCACACTCGCGTTGACCCCCGGGTTGGAGTCGCCCAGGCTTGCATTCGAAATATGCACCGCATTCGCGGCAATGCTGATCGACTGGCGGGGACGCACGAAGTATTGCACTCCGATGCCGAACTGAGGAGTGAAGTTAAAGACGCTGGTGCCCAGATGCCCGAATGCAGGAATCGGGCCGACTGGAGGAAATTTGTGGTTCGTCCAGATCAGCCCTCCGGCGCCCTGCAGCCACGGCATCCAGCGATGGCCGTGAATCAGGTTCCAGCGCAGGATAATCGGCGTGATGCTCAACCCGGTATAGGTTCCTCCCGTGGGATAGGGCCCGGTGCAGGTGTCGTATCCGCCAGGCGGAAGATAGCAGTTCACCCGCCTGTATTGCGGCGTGTACGCCTGCCAGAACGGAACGATCTCCACCCCGTACTCAAACTGGCCCCGCAGCAATCCTGGCCCGAAGACCGGGGAGAGAACCTTGCCGGCATGCACTCCCAGATCGAAGAATTTGTAGGTGTCGCGATTCCCTGTGCCGAAGCCCCCGTTGGTAAAGGCTCCATACTCCAAGGGTCTCGCGCTGGCGAGCGCATGGACCGGATCCGCCGCCGGATTGGCGGCCGGCGATGCCGGGGAGGGCGACTGGGCCTCGATGCGCGGAACACAACTGGCGGCAAGCGCCAAAACGAAAAAAGCAGCTAGGCGTCTGAGGCTGATAGGCATACCGATGTGTAAGTTGTCCTCAAGTCTTTCCTGTCCGGTTCAGTTTTCGGGCCGGGATACCCGGTAGAGGCATTGGACGATCGCCGCGGTGGGATGGAAGGGCCGCTGGCAGGGCAGCCCGGCAGAAATACGATCTGAACGAGAATGGCCGCGCTGGGCGGCCATTCACTCCCGTAGATTCGGAGAGAACGGTCTATCCCGCAACCTCTTCGTACTGGTTGGCGTCCATGTCGAAGTTCGAGTAGACATTTTGAACATCATCGTGATCTTCCAGGGCCTCCAACAGCCGGATCATCTGAGCCGCTGTGCTGCCCTCCAGCTTGGTGTAGTTGGAGGCAATCATCGTAATCTCTGAGACCGAGGGTTCGATGCCGGCCCCTTTGATCGCCTTGGCGACCGCCTCGTAAGCAGAGGGCTCGGTGAGAACTTCCCAGTTATCTCCGGCGTCGCTCAGATCCTCTCCCCCTGCCTCGAGGATGATCGTCATGAGCTTTTCCTCATCCGCGGCCGCCTTCGGCACGACGATGAGGCCCTTTTTGGCGAACATGAACCTGACGGAGTTTGATTCGCCGAGGTTGCCGCCATTCTTCCCAAGAAGATGACGGATTTCACTGACCGTACGGTTGCGATTATCCGTCGTCACTTCGATCATCAGCGCCACGCCCCCGGGTCCGTACCCCTCGAAGGTGATCTCTTCATAGAGCGCTCCGGGCAACTCGCCGGTGCCGCGCTGGATCGCCCGTTTGATATTGTCGGCGGGCATATTCTCGGCTTTGGCGGCGGCCACCGCCGTTCGCAGCCGGGGATTCGAATCGGGATCGCCGCCCCCCTGCCGGGCGGAGACGGTAATTTCCTTGATCAGCCGGGTGAACGCCTTGCCGCGCTTCGCGTCCAGCGCGCCCTTCTTGTGCTTGATGGTGGCCCATTTCGAGTGGCCGGACATGATAACCTCTGCAGCTTGAATAATTCAGGGTGGGGCCGCGGGTCTCAGGGAAGAGACCGCTTCTGACCCTGTGGCAACAGCCGAGTATAGCATGCAGGCCCCCCTGGCCGGGGGTGCGCTCCCCCCTCCCTTTCGGGCCCGCAAAAGACCGCTGGCACCCCGTAGCAACGAGCCCGGCCTTTACCGCGTCCCGCGCGGGCGGCGGAAGGCATAGACGACCGCAAGCAACGGCGGAGCCAGCAGAATGCCCCAGAACGGAATCGCGATCCCCAGCAAAATCGGGACCAGCAGCGACGCCCAGATGGGAACGCGGGTCACCCGCTTCATAATGATTGGCTGCAGGAACAACTGGTCGATCACAACGATGACGGCATAAAGGCCGAGCAGAAAAAGGAGCCTGTCCATACCATGTCCACTGAGCAGGATGGAGAATGCCGGACCGATCAACGCGATCACGCCGCCGATATTCGGGACAAAGGCCATCAGGCCGGCAATGAGCGCCCACGCCGGCGCCAATGGCACACGCAGCAGCAGGAGCCCGGCAAGCCAGAGGACCGCCACGCATGCTCCGTCGATCAATGTCGCCCGCCCCCAGGCAAACAGCGCCCGGCCCGCAGTACGCAGGTGATCGGCGGCCGGCGCCCTTCTTCCGGCCGGCGGCGGATTCGCAGCTCCGGCGAGAGTCTGCGCGGTACTTCGATCGAGGCTGGGCTCGTGCTCCTCTGCCATGCATCCCCGATGGCTGCCCATGGCAAATACCAGGCGGCCCTTCTCAGGATGCTAACGGACCAGTCGCCCCGATGTCTCGACCCGACGCCTTGATTCGGGTGTCTTGACTCGGCTCTTTGGAGAATCGCATACCACCGGGGTTCGATCGATCGCTACTTTCCGGTAGGGTGGAAATTGCCGGAAACTGCTAGCCTAGAAATATGAAATTCGGCGTATTGGTTTTTCCGGGCTCCAACTGCGACCACGATACGTATCACGTGGTCAAGGAAGTTGCCCAGCAGCCCGCGACGTTTCTCTGGCACGAATCTGAAGATCTGGAGAATTGTGACGCAATTCTGGTTCCCGGCGGCTTTGCCTATGGAGATTATCTGCGGGCAGGCGCGATCGCCCGTTTCTCTCCGGTGATGCAGGCGGTCAAAAAGTTCGCCGCGGCCGGCGGCCCGGTTCTGGGTATCTGCAATGGTTTCCAGATCCTCTGCGAATCCGGACTCCTGCCCGGCGCGCTGCTGCGTAACGCCGGCTTGAAATACGTCTGCAAACAGGTCCATCTGCGCACGGAGACGACCGACTCCCTCTTTACCCGCAGCCTGCGCAAAGGGCAGATCCTGAAGCTCCCCATCGGCCACATGGAGGGCAACTACTTTTGCCCTCCCGATACTCTGTACGAATTGGAACGCTCCGAGCGGATAGCTTTCCGTTATGTCAATCCGGCCGGAGAGATTACGGCGGCCGCCAATCCGAATGGTTCTCTCAAGAATATTGCAGGAATACTGAACGAGCAGCGCAACGTGCTGGGGATGATGCCGCATCCCGACCGCTCCAGCGAAGGCATTCTCGGATCGAAGGACGGTCTGCTCCTCTTTGAGTCGATGATTGGTCACCTTACCGCGTAAGACAGGAAGGACCCAGGAACCCCTCATGATCGATATTCACCATCACCTGCTGTTCGGGCTGGACGACGGGCCCCGGGACATTGAAGTCTCCGTAGCAATGGCCGAGATGTCGATTCAGAATGGCGTAACCCACATCGTCTGTACCCCCCATTCCAGCGAGCAGTTCCGCTTCGATCCGGAGGAGAACCGGGAGCGGCTCGCGATGATCGAGCAGCGGATCGGCGGACGCCTGACTCTCGGACTCGGCTGCGATTTCCACCTGATGTACGACAACATCGAAGATGCCGTGGCCAATCCGGAGAAGTACTCCATCAACGGCAAGAACTACCTGCTCGTCGAATTTCCCAACCAGTCGATCTCGCACAACATGACGGAGATCTTCTTCCGGCTGAGCCTGGCCGGCCTTACCTCGATCATCACTCATCCGGAGCGCAACCCGGTTCTCACTCGCCAGCCGGAGAGGCTCGCGGAATGGATTCATGCAGGCTGCTATGTGCAGATTACGGCGGCGTCCCTGACCGGCCGCTTTGGAAAGACGGCGCAGCAACTCTCCTTCCGGCTCCTGAACCAGAATTGGGTACACTTCATCGCCACCGACGCTCACGACCTCCTCTCGCGTCCGCCAAAATTGCGGGAGGCTTACGATCTGATCGGGGAGCGATACGGGGCGGAAACGGCACAGCGGCTGTTCGTCGACAATCCGCGGGCCGTCTTCTACGGCGAGCCCCTGCCTCCCCAGCCTGATGCCGAGGAGACCTTCAGCGAAGGCCCCAGGGCCTCCAGCGGATTCTTCAGCAAGATCTTCGGCAAGTAGCAGCGGCGGCTCCGCTCACAGTCCCAGGCCGCCGTCGACAGCCAGAATCTGGCCGGTGATGAAGCGCGGGCCGCAGGCAAAAAACATCACCGCCTCGGCCACATCCTGCGGCGTGCCATTGCGCTGCATCGGGGTCTTCTGGGCAAAGTGCTCATACGTCGGGTCCACCTCGCCATTCACAACCATTCCGGGAGCAACGCAGTTCACGCTGATCTGCGGCGCGAAGGCCTTCGCCATGGTCTGCGTGAGCATGTGCAGAGCGGCCTTTGACGTGCAATAGTGCCCGTGCGTGGCCCAGGGATGCATTCCGCCCAGGGAGCCGATATTGATGATGCGCCCCGACGACGCGCAGAGATGCGGATAGGCAGCCTGACCGACGAGAAACGGCCCGCGCGTGTTCGTGTCAAACATGTTATCCCATTGCGCGACGCTGATCTGCTCCAGCGGCGCCGTCTCGAAGACGCCGGCGTTGTTGATGAGGATGTCGAGCCGGCCAAGACCCTCGACTGCCGCGGCGACCGCTTTGCGGACGCTCTCCGGTTCGCGCACATCGCATTCGATAGCGATCGCCCGCACGCCGAAACGGCGAAGCTCCTCTACCGTCGCCTGCGCCGCCGCAGCGGAGTCCTTGTAAGTAATGGCGACATCCGCGCCCGCCGAGGCGAGAGTCCACGCAAGGTGTCTCCCGATTCGCTTTGCGCCGCCGGTCACCAGCGCGGCCTTCTGGCTCAACCTGTTCATAGGAATTGATTCTATCTCCCGAAAACCCCGCATGCCGCGGCCAGCTCCGGATGTCCGGAGCGCATTCCAGCGTTTATAGTTCAGAGTGATTGTTCCCCGAGGGAAAGAACTGCAATGCGCATCGTCGATCTTCGTGAAGTCACCGCTCCTATCGCCTCGCCGATCGCCAACGCCTATATCGACTTCTCGAAGATGACCTGTTCGCTGGTCGCCGTGATCACCGACGTGCAGCGGGATGGCCGGACCGTCGTCGGATATGGATTCAACTCCAACGGCCGGTATGGCCAGGGCGGTCTCATCTGGGAGCGCTTTGCTCCGCGGTTGCTCGCGGCCGACCCGGAAGGCTTGTTGAACGAGGCTGGCGATAACCTTGACCCGGATCGCATCTGGCAGACGCTGATGCGCAATGAAAAGCCCGGAGGCCACGGGGAGCGCTCGGTCGCCGTCGGCACCATCGATATGGCGGTGTGGGACGCGGTGGCCAAGATCGCGCAGAAGCCGCTCTTCCGGCTACTGGCGGAGCGGCATGGAGTGGAGGCCGATCCGCGCGTCTTTGTTTACGCCGCAGGAGGCTACTACTACCCCGGGAAAGATCTCGCTGCGCTCCGCCAGGAGATGAGAAGCTATGTCGACCGCGGATACACCGTGGTGAAGATGAAGATCGGCGGCGCGGAGATGGAGGAAGATCGCCGGCGCATCGAAGCGGTTCTGGCCGAGATCGGGAACGAAGCCCGGCTCGCCGTCGATGCCAATGGCCGCTTCGATCTCGAGACTGCGATCGCCTACGCCAAAATGCTCCGCCAGTATCCGCTGTTCTGGTATGAGGAGGCGGGCGACCCGCTGGACTATGCACTCCAATCG
Organism: Acidobacteriaceae bacterium; assembly: GCA_035933805.1. Classification (GTDB taxonomy): domain Bacteria; phylum Acidobacteriota; class Terriglobia; order Terriglobales; family Acidobacteriaceae; genus PALSA-350. The sequence goes on from DASYYO010000380.1 coordinate 7,072, forward strand.
GCGCTGGCGGAGTTCTATCCGGGTCCGATGGCTACCGGAGAAAATCTCTTCAGCCACCAGGACGCACGCAACCTCTTGCGCTATGGAGGAATGCGGCCGGATCGCGACTGGCTGCAGTTTGACTGCGCCCTCTCTTACGGCCTGTGCGAGTACCTGCGGACCCTGAAGGTGCTTGAGACCGCGGGCTGGTCTCCGCGCCGCTGTATTCCGCATGGCGGCCACCAGATGTCTCTCAACATCGCCGCTGGCCTCGGCCTCGGAGGCAACGAGAGTTATCCGGACCTCTTTCAGCCATACGGAGGGTTTCCTGACGGAGTGCGCGTGGAGAATGGCATTGTCGTCATGCCGGAGCTGCCCGGCATCGGCTTTGAAGGCAAGTCAGACCTGATTCGCGTCATGCGCCAGCTCGCCGAGTAGCGCCGGATCGCGCGGGCGAAGAGCTGCCAACCTCACTCCGCCGTCAGCTTTGCAGAGTGACGACGGAGTGAATCCCAACCTCCGGAAGCTGCACCTCGATCGAGCCCGCACCGCGGACGAGAGGGAGATCCCGCCTGGAGGGAAAGACCTGACTGCAGGCCGTAGCTTGAAAGTACGAGGGATTGAGAATCAGCCTGCCTCCGGGGATCGGCGTCACTTCCCCGTTCCTCAGCGGAACCGTCCGGTTGATCTGGTGCACAATCAGCTCAGCCTTCTCTCTTCTTTTGTAGAAAGTCGTCCCGACTCCGGCCCGGTCGTCGATCTCGACACGGAGCGGCGGAGCCGCCGGCGAAGAGCGCAGCAGCCGGGAGTGAAGCTCCAGCGGCCAGCGGAAACCCCTGCTCACCATGCCGTACAGATCGAAGCTCAGGTAAACGGTCTTCCCTTTACCGCGAGCTGTCTCAACGATCGCGGGCCACGGGGTCGTCTTTCCCGGCGGCGGCGGCTCCCAGTTCACCCAGTCCTGCTCGTCATGATCCGTGTCCTTCTTCCAGACCGTCGCGGGCAGTGTGTGGGTGGCGAGAACCTTGGCTCCGGCGCGCGGCTTCACCCGGACGAGGGGGGGTTCTACCGCGAAGGTGGCATCGGGAAGAGCTTTCCAGAACTCATCGTTGCTGCGCTCGAGATAACTTCCCCAGAGGTTCTGCGCGTAGGTCTCGACCTTCGCTTCGAAGTCGCATCCGATGAGATCGGCGATCGCGAAGTTTGCTCGCGCTTGCCCGTTCGTATCCCTCGTCCCGCTCACGCCGGTCGCGATCAGCAGACCGCCGCCCTCCACAAACTCCGTCAGAGCCTCCACCTCTTCCGGCGAAAGGATGGAGACCTCCGGCAGGACAACTGACCCATAAGCTCGCAAAGTCTCGGCCGTCAGCTTGCGGTCGGGCAGAATATCGGAGGGAAAATGCGAACAGGCCGAAGCCTCCATCGCGCCCTTGAGAATGCCCGGCACATCCAATCGATCCTTGAATCGCGTCTTCTCGCTGAAGACGATGGCGACCGAGGAGACGGAATCGCGATCGACGAGATAGGGCTGAATCTGCTCGATGTCCTTGTATCCTGCTCCCATCTCGCGGAACCACAAAGGATCGAGCGATCCGTCCTGATGCATCGTCTCCGAATACATGAAGACGCGGCAGTTCTGTGCGGCAATCATTGCAGCCTCGGCTTGAAAGACAGAGGCGGGAGACGGATCGTAGGGCCACGCGACCAGGCCCGGCCCGATCTGCGGCAGCTTGCCCGTTCCACGCGCGAACATCGCCGAGAGGTAATTCCCCGCAAATGGCTCGGCGAAGGTATAGTCCAGCAGATCCATCAGCTCCGACCGGAAGACGAGATGGCCTCCGTTGATGGTGATGGCCGCCCGGGATCCCAGGCCGCGAACGGTCGAGATCACTTCCTTCACAAATCCCAGTTGCGTGGTCTGGTAGAGAAACTCACTGGTCTCCTGCCAATCGCGCACGGCCGCAGCGCCGCGTGGAATCTCATGGCCGTAACGCGAACGGTAGAGGCGCGAGCAGTCTGCGCAATAGCAGAGCGGCTGGCCGACAATGTCGAGAAAAAGCCCGTCTGGAGCATAGCCTTGGACGATCTCAGTCAACTGCTGCAACACGTACTGCCGGTATGGCGTGTTGACGCAGGCCCAGTGCCACTGGCCCATGGAGTGCCAGTTCTCCTTCGGCTCTACCCTGCGGTTGGCGCCGTCTTCCCCCAGAAGAGCCCACGCGGGATGGTTGAGAACAGCCCAGTCATCAAAGCCGATGCAGTAGTAAGCGTGAAAGGCGATTCCCTTCCTCTTGAGCCGTTCACTGAAGGCATGTACGAAGTCGATCTTCAGCCCGGGATGCTCATGGCCAACCTTTGTCGGGTAATAGGCCTCACCGTGGTGACCCTTGTAGAAGACCCAGACATGATCGAGCAGAGCCTCTTCATAGAGCCGGAACCACTGGTCCGGATCGAAGTTCGCATAAGTGATCGCGGGCGGATCGGGCGAGTGATGGTCGACGATATAACCGCGAAACTGATTCTCCAGGGAGGGAGGAGTAAGATTGCGGACGGCGGGCACTCTTCGCAGGTTGTCGCCTGCCTGGGCGGCAGCATGACGCACCAGATTCATGAAGCCTGCGGAGGAGCCGAAGAGTGCGACCAGAGAAGAATTGAAATCCCTGCGATTCACTGATTTGGTCCTCTCACTATAGCCTTGCCCTTCTTCGCGCCATCTTCATCACGCAGCCTTGAAGGATCTCGTCTGCCGCTGCCCCGAACTTCAAAAGCTTCCGGCCCTGGGCAGGCAGGCCGGACCCAGCGGCTCGAAGTACTTGTAAGTAAGAACAAACTCCTGGTGCCCGAGAGACTCAGAAGCGGTAGCTCTGCCGGATGCCGTCGCGATCACCGCGTCGTAAATCTCCTGCCCTACCTCCGCCAGCGTCGCGGAGCCTTCCAGGATACGGCCCGCATTAATATCCATATCCTCCGCCATGCGCTGATAGGTGTGCGGGTTGGCGCAGACTTTGATGACCGGCGAGATGGCGGAGCCGACCACCGATCCCCTGCCCGTCGAAAACAGAATCAAATGCGAACCGCACGCGATCAGTTCGGCGATCTCCGCATTGTCGTTGATATTTGGAAATCCGAACTGAACCGGGCCGTCGGGAACGACGTCGAGCAGATAGAGTCCTCCAGCCGGTGGAAGATCTCCAGGCTTGAGAATGCCGCAGATCCTGGAGCTGCCGCTCTTGCTGTAGGCGCCCATGGACTTCTCTTCCTGGGTGGTGAGGCCGCCCTCGGCGTTTCCCAGAGCGAAGCTTCCGTGTCCCAGGGCCGTGTAGTACCTGGCTGCCTTGGCCACGGCGGAGATCAATTCATCGGCAAGCCCAGGCGAGACGGCGCGCTCCGCCATGATCTGCTCACAGCCGATCAACTCCCCGGTCTCCTCAAAGATCACGCTGGCCTTCCGGGCAGCCAGCAGGTCGAAGGCGGCGCCGATCGCCGGGTTGGCCGTGATGCCGCTGGTGGTGTCGGAGCCTCCACAGATGGTCCCCACGATCAGCTCGCTTACATCCATCGGGGCGGACGGCGCCTGCTCCATTGCGGAGAGCGTGGCTTCGATCCACGAGCGCCCCTTCTCAACAGTCTTGCGCGTGCCCCCGGCCTGCTGAATCACCAGCGTATGCACCGGACGGCCGCTCTCCCGGATCGCCGCTTCCAGACTGTTCCTGTCGAAGCTCTCGCATCCCAGAGAGACAAGCAACACGCCTCCCACATTCGGATGCGTGCAAAGATTCTTCACCATGCGGAAGGCATAGGCGTTGGGATAGCATCCGCCAAAGCCGATCAGATGCACCGGCCGATCGGCAAAGGAAGAGGCGATGGCGCGCGCGACATGATGGGCGCACTCCACCAGATAACAGACGGCGACACAGTTGCGGATGCCTTTGCGGCCGTCCTGCCTGAGATACCCTCGAAAGCTGCTGCTGTTGCTCATGGCCGGCTCAATCGTCAAGCGTGTAGGTCGGAAGATAATCGCTCTTCATGTTGTCCAGGTGCACAATCTCCCCGGCTGCGATCTCTCGCGTGGCCGAGCCGATCGGAACGCCATACTTCAGAATCTTTTCGCCGGAATGGATCGCGCGGGCCGCGACCTTGAATCCAAGGGGAATCTTCCGGCTCACCACGACAGCGCGTCCGCCGATCTCCAGACTCGTCCCCGCGGCAATGGCCGCGGCCGCGGTGCAGACGTTGTCGTTCGGATGAAGGGTCAGGAGCCGGAGATCGTTCTGGCCGGGCTGCGGCATTGCTGCTGTCTCCACGCGCTCCGGGCCGCTCCCGGAGCTTCTTAGAGGATTCCGTATTTGCGGAAGGCGTCGGTGCTGGACATGCCCGCTTCAATCTCTCTACGGACTACCTTTTCCCCGCGCGCTTTTTCCAGAGCACGCGCAATGGCTTCTTCTTCAATGGCGTGGGGAACCACCAGAACGCCATCGATATCACCGAAGATCAGATCGCCGGGCTCGATGCGTACGCCGGCAATCTCCACCGGGCAGCGATAATCCATCACCTTCGAGCGCACACCGGCATCCTGCGCATACCTGCCCCGGCTGAAGACCGGCCACTCCTGCTCGAGCACCCGGGGAGTGTCGCGGTGAAAGCCGTCGACGACGGCGCCCACTCCGCCGCGGGTGCGCGCCGTCGCCGTCAGAATCTCGCCCCATGCTGCGCAGTTCTGCGAACCGCCGGTGGCGACGTAAACTTCGCCCGGCTCGATCTGGTCCAGCGCCTCCGTCATCAGGCCGAATGGATCGCTCTGCTTCCCCCAGACATCGGCGATCTGTACGGGCATGGCGCGGCCCACCAGCCGCATGCCTGTCTTGATTGCTTGTACGGGCTGGGGCAGGAACTGATGAGTATGCCCTAGGGCATCCATCACATCGCCAAGGACTGGGGTATAGAGGGTCTGGAGGATGGTTTGAAATAACTCGACTTCATTCGACGTTGGCAATCTGGAACCGTCCCGTAGTGGCCGAAGCAACACTATAGGATTCTCGTGAAAGCGCTGTCAACGCAGCATACTGAGCCGTGCAACGCTGCGATTGGCGCGCTGCACGAGCAACGCGCTGCGCACGCAAGAGGCTCCAGTGCTGCGGGAGCTGAAATCGGCAACAATTCAGGTTGACGGAAAGAAGATCCCCTTGCTACCATTCGCACGCATCGAACATTGCGCGATACGCAACCTTGTACCCGCTTGCCTTTAAGCGTTCCGGTGCATCACGATTGAGGTGCGCTTCCCGCCTGGTATGAATTGGAAAAACCGAGTTTTGCCCGTCTTCTTGTTTGGCCTCCTCTGCCCGGCAGCGATCTTCGCCGGGCAGACCGCACGCCCCGAAGGCAACGTGAACTGGAGCGACTACGGCGGAGGGCCGAATGCGCTGCAATACTCCCCGCTGCGGCAGATCGACAAGACGAACGTAAGCAAGCTCACCCAGGCATGGTTCTACTCGGTGCCGGGAACCAGCGCGAGGTTCGGCTTTAACCCGCTCATCATCGACGGCACGATGTATGTTCTCGGCAAAGATGGCGCGATCGTCGCCCTCGACGCGGTCACCGGCAAACAGCTCTGGTCTCACCCGACCGAGGGGTTCCCCACCGACCGCGGCATCAATTACTGGGAGAGCCCGGATCGCGCAGACCGGCGGCTCATCTTTTCCGCAAACAGTTTTCTCCAGGAGATCGACGCCAGCACGGGCGCATCCATTCAGACCTTCGGCAGCGAAGGCCGCGTCGATCTGCGCGAGGGTCTCGGCCGCGACCCCAAGACCATTCCTGAGATTCAAACCGGCACGCCCGGCCATGTCTTCGAGAACCTCATCATTCTTGGCTCGGCGACCAGCGAGTCCTACGGCGCTCCTCCCGGAGACATTCGCGCCTACGACGTGCACACGGGGAAGATGGTCTGGATCTTTCATACGCTGCCGCATCCAGGCGAGTTCGGCTACGACACGTGGCCGAAGGATGCGTGGAAATATGTCGGCGGCGTGAATACCTGGGGCGAATTCGCCATCGATCAGAAGCGCGGCATCGGCTACTTCCCCCTGGGCTCGCCGACCTACGATTTCTGGGGCGGAGATCGCATCGGCGCCGGACTCTTCGGCGACTGCCTGCTGGCGCTCGACCTGCGCACGGGCAAGCGGATCTGGTACTTCCAGACTGTTCATCACGACCTGTGGGACTACGATCCAACCACCGCTCCCAAGCTGCTGACCGTGCGCCACAACGGCAAGATGGTCGATATCGTGGCCCAGGCTACCAAGTCGGGCTATGTCTTCGTTTTCGATCGGGTCTCCGGAACTCCTCTCTGGCCGATTGAGGAGCGCCCCGTACCCAAGAGCGATGCGCCCGGTGAGGAGTCCTGGCCTACTCAGCCCGTTCCTACCAAGCCGCCGCCCTTCGCCCGCCAGAGCTTCACCGCGAAGGACGTAAATCCCTATATCAGCGAGGCGGACAAGGATCGCATCCTCGAGATCCTGCGGACAGCCAATAACCAGGGCATCTTCACTCCCGGGACCGACAAGCGCGACTCCATCCAGATTCCCGCCGATGACGGCGGCGCAAACTGGGGCAACGGCGCGGGGGATCCCGAGACCGGCATGATCTATCTGCGCACCGCGGACTCACCCGAGTTGAAATACAAGCTGTCGAAGAAGGTTCCCCTGCGTGTGCCGCCTGGAGCAACGGCTGAGACCCAGGGCCACGCGATCTTCGCTCAACTGTGCCAGGGGTGCCATGGCCCGAACCGGACAGGCGTGATGTCGCCCAAGGATATCGGGATCGAGAAGTTCAAAAAGATCGTCACCGGCGGCGAAGGTGAGATGCCGGGCTTCACCGACCTTCCGCCTCATTACCTGGACGCGCTGGCTGCCTATATCTCAAACCCATCGGCATCCGCTCCTGTGCGGGTCGGCGGCGCCGGCGGCGGCATGGAGCGCATGCCTCCTCCTCCGGGAATCACCCGGTACTTCGGCAACTATGAGAATCGCATTCTCTCCCACGATGGCCTGCCGGCGATCGGGCCCCCGTGGACCTCGCTTGTGGCCATCGATTTGAATCAGGGAGAGATTCGGTGGAGGGTCCCGCTCGGCGTTGTGCCCGGCCTGGCCGCCAAAGGCATCACCAATACCGGCTCGGTCAAGATATCGCTCGCCGCCAATCGAAATGCTCCCATCGTCACCGCCGGCGGCCTGATCTTCATCGCGACTTGGCCGGACCGCACCGTTCACGCCTATGACAAGGACACGGGCAAGCTGCTTTGGGAAACCGAGCTTGAGGCAAATCCCGAAGGGCTGCCCGCCGTCTACGAGGTGAACGGTCGCGAATACGTGGTCTTCTGCGCCGCCGGCAGACCGCCGGAGAGCGCACCGGCCGAGGGCTTCGCCTGGAAGGCCGGCAAACCAGAGGCGCAGGGATACTACGTCTTCGCCTTGCCCGAGAAGTAGCCTCGCGGCCCTTCCCTCTTTCCTCATTCGAGCAGCGGCAATGCGCGGCCTGTTACCCTCGTAGGACGGCAGCGGCCGGAGCCGGCTTGCCGGGTTTGCACCCCAGCGTGAACCGGCTCCCGCCCGGCGTGGAGTCGCACCATGGTTGTTCCGCAGGCGAAGACTGTCTCTGCTGCACCGCCTCTGTCCCGTCTACGGAGAGCGCTGCGCGCGCTGCTCCACGCGCTCTGGCTTCAGGTGCTGATCGCCATCCTTGCAGGCATCGCTGTCGGAATCCTCTTCCCGCACGGCGGCGTCGCCCTCAAGCCGCTGGGGGATGGCTTTATCAAGCTGATCCGCATGACGCTTGCGCCCATCATCTTCGCCACGGTCGTGGTGGGGATTGCGCGCATGGGCGACCTCAAAGAAGTGGGGCGCGTAGGAGCCAAGGCACTGCTGTACTTCGAGGCCGTCTCCTCTCTCTCCCTCCTGCTCGGTCTGGTGGCTGTCGATCTGCTTCGACCGGGGCGAGGAATGAACATCGACCCTGCGGCGCTCGACGCTCATGCCATTGCCGGATACACCTCGGCCGCTCGGCAGCCGGGCTTCGTCGATTTTCTGATGAGCATCCTTCCGGCCAGCGTGGGCGAGGCCTTTGTCAGCGGCAACATGCTCCAGATCATTCTCTTCGCGGTGCTGTTCGGGCTGGCCGTTGCGCGCTTTCGCCGCCGGGCCCAACCTTTGGTAGAGATTCTGGATCTCCTGCTGCAAGGCATGTTCGGCATCGTGAAATTCGTAATGTACCTTGCGCCGCTCGGAGCCTTTGGCGCGATGGCCTACACCGTCGGGCAATACGGCGTGAGCAAGCTTGTGCAGCTTGCGCAGTTCACCGCGGAGGTCTGGATCGCCTCGATCCTCTTCGTGGCGCTGGTGCTGGGCGGCATCGCCCGCGCGGCCGGGTTTCGTCTGCCGGCGCTCCTTCGCTACTTGCGTGAGGAGATCCTCGTCACTCTCGGAACAGCCTCCTCTGAGGCGGTCCTGGCGCCTCTGATGCTCAAGCTCGAGCAGCTCGGCTGCGCGGAGTCGATCGTCGGCATGGTAATGCCCGCCGGCTACACCTTCAATGCCGACGGCACCGCAATCTACCTGAGCATGGGCGCCATCTTCATCGCGCAAGCCACCAACACCCATCTCGGACTGCGCGATCAGATTGTCCTGCTTCTTCTGCTGATGCTCACATCGAAGGGCTCCGCGGGAGTGGCGGGGGCAGGCTTCGTCACGCTGGCGGCGACCCTGGCCTCAACGCGCCAGATCCCGGTGGCCGGCCTCGTCCTCCTGCTGGGCGTCGATCGCTTTACAAATGCGGCCCGTGCCGCCGTCAACGTGATCGGGAACTCGGTCGCCACCATCGTCGTCTCCAAGTGGGAGGGGGCCTTCGATGCCGAGCGCGCCAACCGCGCCCTGGGTGGACTGCCCGGAGATTTGGACGAGAGAATCGCCGCCGGCTCGGAACCATGAAACTCGTGAGCGGTCGGTCCGACAATGCCTGGCGCCTGCAGCCGCGGTCTCGCTGACGCAAGCATTGATCGGATAAGGAAACTGATAGCGCAGGCGTGAGAGCACTTTACCGCTTCCATGCCAAGATACCGTTGAGATAGGAATTCTTCTAAGCGGCGATTCCCGATGACCGCCGCCACCGGACCGCAGGCCTCCAACCGTAGGTAGCCTTGCCCCCGGGTCACGGTGATCCGCATAGCGGAATGCGGCCGATGCAAAAGCATCAAACTCGCTGTTCCCATGCTCCGCTATCCTCGGGTCCCTCGTTTTGAGAGCACCGCGACAAGGCAAACTCTCAGCTTGGCTCCGGTTAGTTTTCATGTGTTGGGGATAGAAGTGGACTGTGCTCTGCGCCCGATAATTCACCACGGAACTCTTTTCAAAATCTCTGCGGCAGATGCTAATATACATCGCGTGAGTAAAGCAGGTGTCTTTGCTATGAAGAACAAGCCTGACGGGATGAGACAAGAGGTCTCCCGCAAAATAGACAAGTATTGGGTTCCAATCATCGCAAAGACCATTGACCTTCTGGATTGCTTCGGGTCCGCTGCTGAATCCTGGACATTAGAAGAAGTGGTTAAGATGACAGGAATTCCGCATACGACCGCTTATCGTATCCTGCATACTCTGGTGTTGCGAGATTACCTGAATCAGTCCGGACGCCAGTACCGGCTCAACCGCATGCGCAGGAAGCTCAGGTTTGGTTTCGCGAACCTCTCCAAGCACATTTGCATCGCGGTTGAAATCCAGCGCAGCCTCGAAAGGGCCGCTACAGCGGCGGGAATTGAACTTGTTGTCTGGGATAACGACCGGAACGCCGATACTGCTCTTCGGAATGCAGAAGAGATGGCTGACAGCAAGGTAGACCTGGCGATTGAGTTTCAACTCTTCGAGCACGTCGCGCCGGTCATTTCAGATATCTTTTCAAGGTCAGAGATTCCCCTCATTTCTCTGGTAAATCCCCACCACGGGACCGTGTACTTTGGCGTCAATAATTATCGCGCCGGATTTTCCGCAGGAGCCGCAGTGGCGGAATACGCGGCAAGACACTGGAAGTCTCAGTTGGATGCGCTTCTGCTCCTGGAGTCGCCACTCGCCGGCAGAACGATCCAGAGCCGGCTCGTAGGCGCTCTGAAGGGGATTCAGGAGAGGCTTGGAGCATTGTCGGAGAAGTCGGTGCACCACCTGAATGGCGGGGGCGACAAAGCGATGTCCAAGGCTGCCGTGGCGAGCTTCCTCAAATCCGGATCAAGAAAGAGAATTCTCATCGTGGCAATTAATGATGAAAGCGCGATCGGAGCAGTTCAGGCGGCGCAGCTTTCCGGTTCCGGCAGCGACATCGCCATCGTCGGTCATGGTGGAAGCTCAGAGATCGCGGATATCATCGCTGATCCGGATAGTCCCTGCATCGGCACCGTTAATTTCCATGCCGAGCGTTACGGATCGGATTTACTCAGTTTTGCGTTGCCTATTGTGCGCGGGAGATCGGCGCCGGTCGTTCACTACGTGCCCCATGAGTTCCTGGGAAAAGATGCTCTGATGCGAGAGCGGCGCGAATTGGCGATGGCCGGTTCATCTTAGAAGAGTGTCGTTTTGAAATATCGAAGTACATCAACGTTGTCCTTCTGCGGCTTCAGACTGATATGACTGAGGGAAAGCCTGCATTCAGGAAGCCGGCAGAAAAACGCCGCTAGGGAAAGCCTGCATTCAGGAAGCCGGCAGAAAAACGCCGCTGCAGAAGGAGTAACCGCGCATGGCCCGAGCAGGCACAGTATTACTCCTGATCCTTGCCGGTTGCCTCTGGCCTGTATCACGGGCTGCAGCGCAGCAGGCCTCCGGCCTGGCTTCCCAGGCAAGTCCGTCCGGTACGAACGGAGGAGCAGTCCAGAACGACAAGTATGCTGGAGACTCGGCTTGCTTGTCCTGTCACCGCGATCAGAGCAACTCATTCCTGCATACCGCGCACCATCTCACATCACAGCCGAGCAATAAGGACTCCAATCTCGGTTCGTTTCGAGAAGGGTCAAATGTACTGATGATTGCAAACCCGGCGACTGCGACGGACGAGCCAGGCCTTTATTTCAAGATGGAGGAAAAAGAGGATGGCTATTATCAGACTGCGGTGGCGGGTTGGGCGGGGCAGCTACAGAGAAGAAGCGAGCGAATCGACGTCGTCATTGGGTCTGGAGTACGTGGGCAGAGCTATCTCTACTGGCGAAACGACCAGCTTTACGAGCTGCCCGTAAGCTACTGGTCGGATGGGCGGCGCTGGATCAATAGCCCGGGCTACAAGGACGGCACAATGAATTTTTCCCGGCCGGTAACTCCTCGCTGCCTTGAGTGCCACGCCACCTATATCAAGCCTCGATCTCTGGATCCGTTGACGAATCGTTATTACAAGGAAACCCTGGTGACAGGGATCTCCTGCGAGCGCTGTCACGGGCCCGGCGCCGATCACATCGCGATGCACGAGAAACAGACATCTGCTCCTGCGGGGTCCATCCGAGAGACGATCCTCAATCCGGCCAGGTTCTCACGGGATCGGCAGGTAGATCTTTGCGCGCTCTGCCACAACGGCATTCGAATGGAAGCGATCGCTCCGCCGTTCTCTTTTATACCTGGAAAGCCATTGGACACCTACCTCGAGCTCAACGCAGGTGACACAGTGGACCATCCCGATGTGCATGGGAACCAGGTTGGATTGCTGAAGAGGAGCCGCTGTTATTTGTCTTCGCCGAACATGACCTGCTCGACCTGCCACGACGTACACGCGCCGGAACGCCCCGCCGCATCTTATTCCAGCCGATGTCTGACATGTCACCAATGGGAAAGCTGTGGTGTGTCAAAGACCATGGGCCATAAAATTGCGGACAATTGTATCGATTGCCACATGCCAGTCGAACCGACAAGCGCTGTAATTTCTGAAACCGCGGGACAAGTTGTACGGCCGAAGATGCGGAATCACTGGATTAAGGTCTACCGCTGAATGCAGAGTCTTCCGGGTCGCCCGCATTCAGCACACTGCGGTACCGGAGGCAGTCGAGCCAGGGACGGAATTGAGATCAACCAAGAGTCTTGCGAAAGGGACCGAGGATTTCGGATCCATCCTTCGTAAGGATCACGTCATCTTCAAGGCGAAATCCTCCGAATGGCTTCAGATAAACTCAGGGTTCAACGGAAGTCAACATCCCCTCTTGTAGGGGTTCCAACGAACCAGGGCCTAGGATAGGCGAAGATTCGTGGTAACAGAAGCCTAGCCCATGCCCTGTAATATGCGGGAAAGAGCTGCCGTACCCAGCATCACGGATTACGGCTCGAGCAGCCTC
>DASYYO010000388.1:0-1677 GCA_035933805.1 Acidobacteriaceae bacterium
ATCAGGGCAGCCGCCTCGTCAATATGCCGACCGCAAGCCCGCTCTCCGCTTCAACTGGGCAAGTACTTCTCCCGAAGAATCCGAAAATGATGCTCCGCGTGACCCGGAATGATGAACGCCAGCGCGCGAACCGTAAAGGGATTGTCGCTGGCGATTCCCTTCCGCATCCACGCCTCGGCAGGCAGATTCTGGAAGAGAGAGATGGTCGCCCGGCGCACCTGCGTGAATTCCTCAACATGCGCTACCCAGGAAATCGCATCGGCTTTGGCGTTCGCCGCCGCAATCTCCTGGTCGTAGCTGGGAAGCGGCGAATCGAATCCCCGTGCAAACCAGAGCGCCCGGAAGGTGAAGGCGCGCTCCGTATCGGTCACATGATTGAGGACCTGGCGTATGCTCCACTTGCCCTCGGCATACCTGTACCGGGATTGCTCTTCCAATATGCGCTTCAGCAGGGGGAGATACTTGTCCAGCTGGTTGCGAATGCTCGCCAGCGGCCTGTCCCCCGTAACCTGGTTGATGTAGGTGAAATAGTACTGAGCGGCTTCGCTTGGGTCGGGGCGTCCCTTCATGGGTTGATTGTAACCAGTCCCTCCCCAGTCATCTCGTCGCATCTCAGGCTGATCTACGAAGATTTTCGTTGACAATTACGAAAGACTTCGTATAACGTCTACCCATCATGGAAAACGGCCCCATCCCCCGCCCTACCGAAGCCGAGCTCGAACTTCTCCAGATCCTCTGGCAGAACCAACCGGCCACCGTGCGGGAGATCCACGATGCACTCAATGTAGACAAGCCCTCCGGCTACACCACCGTCCTCAAGCTCCTCCAGATCATGACCACCAAGGGCCTGGTGGTCCGCGATGAAGCTAACCGCGCCCACGTCTACCGCGCCGCCTTCACCCAGGACGCGATGCAGAGCCGTCTGCTCCGCGATCTCAGCAATCGTCTCTTCGCCGGGTCCGCCGCGCAACTGGCGCTCCACGCGCTCTCCATGGAGCAGGCCAGTGATGACGACCTCGCAGAGATCCGCGCCCTCATCGAACGCAAGCGCAACGCCGCACCTTCGCACTTATCCGTTCCCAGTTCCAGACCCAATTCCAGAAAGGACCGGCAATGACCCACATCCCCGAAGCCGTCGCCTGGACCCTGATCCATTTCTGCTGGCAGGCGGCAGCCATCGCCGCCGCCTACCGCCTCATCTCCATCCCGCTTGCCCGTCGCACCGCCGACACTCGCTATCTGGCAGCGCTCTCATCCCTGCTGCTGATGATGACGCTGGCTGCCGGAACCTTCGCCTGGGAGATGTACTCCAACCCCGCACCCATCCGGCTCGCAAATGCTGAAGCGAAGTTTGCCGCGCCGGTCAGCGGAGATTTTCCCCGCATCACCGCTCCCGGAACGCTGCCCCCTGACCCGGTACCCGCACAGGTCTCCCTCTCAGACCTGCTGCCCTGGATCGACGGTCTCTGGCTGGCCGGCGTTCTCGCGCTCAGCGTTCGTAGCTTCGGCGGATGGTGGTATCTTCGCCGCCTGCGCCGGGCGGCAATGGACCAGGCTCCGGCCGCTCTCCGCGCCAGCTTCGATCGCATTTGCGCGGCCCTCGATCTGCATCGCACCGTCACGCTGCGCCTCTCCGCTGCCATCGACAGCCCCATGACCATTGGCGCCCTGCGTGCC
>DASYYO010000451.1:0-13591 GCA_035933805.1 Acidobacteriaceae bacterium
GATCCGCTGCTCTTCAGGTTTGAGTTCGCCGGCCTTCAGCAGAATCGCGTCGGGGATGGCCATCTTCCCGATATCGTGAAGGAAGGCGCCGCGGGCTACTACGCGTATCTGCGCGATAGGAAGTCCCATGCCCCGGGCCAGGGCTATGGTGAAGGCCGTCACCCTCTTGGAGTGGCCTTCGGTCTCCGCATCCTTCAGGTCAAGGGCGTCGCCCAGGGCTTCCAGCGTAATGTCGTAGGAACGCTCCAGGTCCATGACCGCCTGATTCAACATCTCGGTCCGGGCGTTTACGATTTGTTCAAGGTTTTGCCGGTACATCGCGTTCTGCTGAACCAGCCTGCGATGTTCGACGGCCCGCCGGACGGTGTTCAGCAATCGGTCCCTTTCGAAGGGCTTCAGCAGGTAGTCATAGGCTCCCTGCTGCATCGCCAGCATGGCGACGGATATGTCATGCGTGTCAGCCACCATCACGATTGGAGTCTCCGGCTGCACCTCGCGCACTCGCTCCAGCAGGCCGAGGCCGCCGAGTCCAGAAATCATTACTTCCGATACAACCAGGTCGTAAGGGGGGTCGCGCTCGATATGCTGGATCGCCTCGCGGCCGTTGCCGGCGAGGACGGTGGAGTATTCGGTTCGTTCGAGCATGGCCGCGACCATCGATCGAACCTGAACCTTGTCATCGACAACCAGGATGCGCGCAGCTCCCATACTTATCCTAAGTCTGGCGATCGCTTCGCCGGGCCGCTGTTCCTGGCAACTGCTTGCCGGAATCCCGCCTGATGGATCTGGGTGAAGACAGCTTCAATCCGCGGAGATTGAGTTTGAGGGAGTAGGGTTGATTTCAGTCGGAGCATTCCTGCCAAGGGGACCTTACGATACAGAGTTTAGCTTCTGCAGTTCGCCTCAACCACAAATCTTCCGGAGAATAATTCTTCGTTGTACAAACTGTTATACTCAACTTCGGTACCCTTACAACCGTTACCGAAGCTCGGGAGCGGAAATCGATGAATCGGTAATTGGGCCTTGGCACAACCTTGCCGGGTCTGTGGCGGAAAGCACGAAGGTCGATTGCATTTTTCCGGGACTCGACGGGCGCTGAGACTGAAAGACTGTTCCGATTCAGTTGAAGGCGCAAAACCTTCAGATTTTTCACGTCATAGCGGGCCAAAAACCTAGATCGGGGTAGCATTGTTCAACTTCGAAGAGGAGCTCTCATCGCACAAAGTCGGTCTGGTAGCCCCTCAGGCTGCGCGACAGTCGCTTGAGCAGCAACAGCGAGATGTTTTCGAGAGCCACCGGCATAGAACCTTCGCTTTGGCCTTCTACATGACCGGGAACGAAGTGGAAGCCGAAACAATCCTTGCCAACACCTTCATCAGGGCCTTCGGTCAGAATCCGCAGCCGGATGCATTTATCGTGGACTCGGCTCTCGTCCAGGAATTGAGCGAACGTTTCGCGTTGAAGGCCGAACAGCCTCCCGCGCTTGTCTCAGAGCAGACTGCCATGGGTTCTCGAAACATCCGCCGTTCCGATCTCGAGATAGCTGTGCAAAATCTTCCGGCCAGCGAACGGTTCCTCTTCCTTCTGCGCGATGTCGAAGGGTATACCCCGGAGAACATCGCGAAGTTGCTCCAGATTCCTCAAGCACAGGTTCAACGTTCGTTGTTTTCCGCTCGTCTTCGTCTCTGCAAAGCCCTCGCGACTGTCAAACATCCCGCTTCAGCCGCCGCCTGAAAGTCTAAAGGCTCCTTCCCGAGACTTCCTGTAGATCCCGCAAATGGCTCCATTGTGCCCTTTCGGACCGCTCTATTTCGTATGCTTCGCCCGGCGCATCTTAGCCCAGCCGGGTTTGATCGTCTGCCGGGCGCGGGCAAGAGCCAGGGCATCCTCGGGCACGTCTTCGGTAATACACGAGCCGGCGGCGACATAGGACCCTGACCCAAGTTCGACCGGAGCGACCAGAGTCGAATCACTTCCGACAAAGACGCGATCGCCGATCACAGTCGGATTTTTATTGACACCGTCGTAGTTGCAGGTTATCACGCCCGCCCCGATGTTCACCTGGGAGCCGATCTGCGCGTCGCCGAGATACGTCAGGTGGTTGGCTTTGGACCCCTTTCCCATCCGCACGTTCTTGGTTTCGACAAAGTTGCCCACGTGCGCTCCCTCGCCGATCTCGCTGTCCGGGCGGAGGTGAGCATAGGGACCGATGAAGGCGCCGTCGCCGATTGTGGACTGAGTGATCGTGCATCCGTTGCGCACCAGGACCCGGTCGCCTAACGTAGAATTCTCAATCACGGAATAGGAGCGGATCCGGCAATCCTGGCCCACCTTTGTTTCGCCCAGAAGCTGGACGAATGGCTCAATCACGGTATCGGCTCCCACGGTAACGTCCGCATCGATGACCGTAGTCTCAGGGCGGAAGATCGTAACCCCCTTGGACATCAGGATCTGGGCGCTCCGGCGCCGTAATCTTCCATCGAGGTCCATCATCTCTTCCATTGTGTTCGCTCCCAGAACCTCGTCGGGGTCTGCAGCCTTGATCGCGGTCACCCGTTCTCCGGCCGCGGTTAGAATGCCGGCCATGTCAGTCAGATAAAACTCTGCCTGCGCATTCTTGGACTCGAGCTCGTCGATATGCGCATACAGGGGCTCGCGGCGGAAGACATAGAAGCCGGAATTGATCTCTCCCATCGATGTCTGCTCCGGCGTGAGGTCCTTCTGTTCGATGATCGCCTGGACCTGCTCTGCATCCTCGGTTCTTCGAACGACCCGGCCATAGCCGAACGGGTTCTCCGGAAATGCCGTCAGCACGGTCATGGAAGATCTCTGGGCAAGATGAAAATCGCGCATTTGGAGGATCGTCTCCGGCCGGATCAGGGGTGCGTCGCCCGATAGGACGATGATGTTCTCGTAGCGGCTGACGGCGTCGCGGGCCTGCTGGATCGCATGTCCAGTACCCCGCTGCTCTGTTTGGCGCACAAAGTTCACACCCAGCCTGCCGAGCGATGACTGCACCTGCTCAGCCTGATGTCCTACGATGATGTAAATGTCCTCGGGAGGCACGACCTGCCGGGCAGCGTCGGTCACGTGGCGCAGCAAGGTTTTGCCGCCAGCTTCATGAAGAACCTTGGCCCGCTTGGATTTCAGCCGCGTTCCTTTTCCCGCAGCCATAATCACGATGGCAAATTGCATCCTCTAGAATCCTCGCATTCCCATAGTAAGGCTCGCCGCCGTTCAGAGCACGCGCACGGGGAAGCCGGCCGGGAAAATCAGGGGATGATCGGGAGAAGAAGCGGGAAGGGCGCGAGCACCCTCTCGTTCGGGCTACACCGCGGGGAAGGCAAAGCCGAATTCGCTGGGGGTGAAAAAGGAAAGGGGGGCCGCAAGCTTGGAATGCGGCCCCCTTTCCTTTGAAAGCAGGATCTGCCCTGGATGTTCGCTCCGGTAGACCTGCCCGTCTACTGTTGCGGAGCCCGCTTCAGCACCGGCTGATCGCCGTTTTGATTGCTGTTGTAGCCTGGCTGCGCAGACGCTCCTGCAACCTTCGAGGTTGTCACGCTGACCGGCGATTTCAGGGTGAAGTTGATCAGCGTCTCGGAGGGGATCTGCACCTGCTGACCCCGGGTAACTCCGTTGGCGCCGGCGCCGAGTCCGCCGCCCGCAGCAGCGCCGATCGCCGCTCCTTTACCCCCGCCCGCGAGTGCGCCGATCAACGCTCCGAGGGCCGCGCCACCACCGGCCTTCATTGCCGTATTCTTGCCCCGCCCGGCTCCTTCCTTGGTATACGGGTCGGTCACGACCGTGAGCTCCCGGTCGCGGAGGTGGATCTGCGTCAGCTCGATCGACAGTTCCGAATTCCCGGAGAAATGGCCCGCATCCTTGGCGGAGACCACGCGGCCGACGACCGACGAGCCTCGGGGTATGGCCACCATGCCGTTCACGATCAGGTCCGTTGCAAGGGAACCGTGGAACGCGCTATCGGTTTGTGTGGAAGCGCTGTCCAGGGTCTCAGTCATGCGAATCGGAACCACGGTTCCCGGCTGAAGGGTCACGGTTTTGACCGGTGGCGGCGGGGGCGGTGGCGGCGGGGCGATCGTCTGCACCGGCTCCGGCCGAGGCGGTGGCGGCGGCGGACTTGCCTGTACGGGCGGCGGTGGCGGCGCCATTCTGGCTGTCTCCGCGTGATGCGGCTTCGCCTTCTTCTCCCGCTCAGGGGGCGTCTCTCTGCTTTCTTTGAGAGGCGAAACAGTTAGATTGTTGATAACGGTCCGGACACCATCGACAGATCCACTGTCGGCGGCCGCAAGGGCGCGCGAAGCGTCATTGGTCACCGAACCGGACAGCGTTGCGACGCTATCGGCCACGCTGACCTCGATGTGTTGCCCGCTCAGAGCCGACTCGCCATTGATCTTGGCTTGAATGCTGCTCAAGAGCTGTTGATCACTGGGGGGCGGCGGTGGCGTCTGCTCCGTCGCGCTCGCGGGCGCCGGATTCGGCGCCGCGGCCTGTTGCTTGCAGCCCGTGCTCAATAACAGCCAGGCGCACAGAGCCCCCACTGAAATCGTGTATCGAAGAGGAAGTCTCGTTCTCATATAACAACCTTTGCCCCTCTTGGGCGTTCCGCCACTTTTTCGACAAACGGAATCCTCTCCGCTCGCCGCTTGCTTCCGCTTTTCAGCAATCGCAGACGTTTGAGAGGGCTTCCGACCGAGAAAACTGCTCCGGCTTGCTGTACCATTCGACGGATGAAAGCCAAAACCGGATGAGGGGTTCCTCAGGATTCCTGAAACTTTCGTTCCCCACGGCCGGATTCCAACCCGGAACATCCTCAGGTTTACGTATCCATCTCATTCTAGCCGTCCCAAGGATTCGCCGCGGCATCGGGCGGCACGCCGCGCATCGGGAGCATCTACAGAGGCAAGTGTAATTTGCGGGGGGAGAAAGCATTTGCTACCATCCAGATTCTCTGGACAGCCCCAGTCAGTCTTACATGTAAGGAGAAATCGAAATGGCGGACGAAAAACAAGGCAGCGGATTTGCCTGGTTCTTGCTTGGACTCGGAGTGGGCGCGGCGGTTGGGGTACTTTATGCCCCTAAATCGGGTACCGAAACCCGGGATGAGCTCCTCGAGCAGGCCCGAGAGGGCAGCGAATATCTAAAGCAGAGGTCGAAGGTTGCCGCCGACCAGGTGAACAGCCTCATCGATGCCGGCAGGGGCCAGATGAACGACTATGTCGACAAGGGCAGAAAGGCTGTAGAGCGCGGCCGATCTCAGTTGGAGAACGCGGTGGACCGGGGCAGGCAGGTCGTGGCCCAGCAGGCAGACCGGGTCTCGGCCGCCGTCGATGCTGGCACCAGCGCCTACAAAGCGACCACCGCGAAAGAGGACGTCCTCTAAGAAGCTGGGCAGCTCCGTGCTGCCCGGTTCGCGGCCGCGATTCGGAAAATTATGGATAAAACAACGCAGATCGTCTTCATCGTGTTCACTGCCGTTCTTACGGTCAGCGTGCTGATCCAAACGAGTGCGGTTGTCGCCATGTTCCTGGCCGCTCGAAAGATGCAGAAGAAGACCCAGGTATTGGTCGAGGAACTTCGAGCCCATATTCTTCCCACGATCAACTCTTCCCGGGCGGTCATAGAAGATCTGGCCCCCAAACTGAAGGTGGTCAGCGGCAATCTGGTAGAGACCAGTGACCGGCTTCGGGGAATGGCGGTCGAGGTGAGCGGCGTCGTAGGAGATGTGGCGCAACGCACGCGCGCGCAGGCCGCCCACGTCGACAGCATGGTCGAGGGAACATTGGATCAGCTGGCCCACGCGACCCAATCCATTCAGCATGGGATCGCTGTTCCTGTGCGGCAGGTGGCCGGCGTAGTCAACGGAGTTCGCGCGGCCCTCAACGTCATGCTGGCCAAGCAGCCGATACGGGATTGCGAAGGGGTCGACGACCTGTTCGTCTGATCCCCCGCAGTCACTTCTAGACGATCCAGCCGCCGCCCACGACCTCGTCTTCTGAATAGAAGACAGCCGCCTGACCTGGAGTTACCGCGCGGACCCCTTCCTCAAAGATCGCTTCCACCTCGTCCTCGCCGCTCTGCCGGATGGTGGCCCAGGCGGGCTCGTGCCGGTGCCGGATCTTCACCTGAACCCGCATGGCGTCTTCGAGGCGAGGGAGGGAGATCCAGTTCACATCGCGCGCTCGCAGGGAGCGGCGCAGGAGCTCACTTTCACCGCCGATCTGCACCTGCTTGCTGTTGCGGTCGATGGAGATTACATAGAGCGGGGTGGGAGAAGCCATTCCCAGGCCCTTGCGCTGGCCGACCGTAAAATTGTGAATTCCCTCGTGCCTTCCCCGCGGCTGGCCGCTGGTAGAGACCATCTCGCCGCTGCTGTCAGGCAGGCTTTCGCCTTGCTCTTCCAGATATGCGTCGATGAAGCGCTTGTAGTCGCCGCCCGGAATGAAGCAGATCTCCTGGGAGTCGGGCTTATCGGCTAATGCCAGTCCATATACCCGCGCCAGCTCCCGCACCGCCGGCTTGGTGAAGCCGCCGAGCGGGAAGAGTGTGCGAGCCAGTTGCTCCTGGGTCAGACCGAAGAGGAAGTATGTCTGGTCTTTGCTGACATCCGCCGGACGCTTCAGGATCCATCGGCCCCGCTTCGGGTCGTACTCATTGCGGGCGTAATGACCCGTCGCGATCAGATCGGCCCCAATCTGCCTGGCAGTCGCGATCAGCTGGTCGAACTTGAGATGGTTGTTGCAAAGGCTGCAAGGGATCGGCGTTCTCCCGGCGAGGTACTCCTGCACAAAAGGGCGCACGACGTCGCGCTCAAACCGCTCTTGATGATTGACCACGTAGTAGGGGATCTGCAGAGTCTCCGCCACGCGTCTTGCATCGTAGACATCGTCAATCGAGCAGCAGCGGCCCTGAACATGCTCCGGCATGCCTTCCTTGCCGGCAAGCCTGCGCTGGTTCCAAAGCTGCATCGTCAATCCAACGAGCGGATGGCCTTCGGCCTTGAGCATGGCCGCAACCGCGGAGGAGTCCACTCCTCCGGACATGGCGACGGCGACGGTCTTCAATTGCTGATCCATTGAATATCTTCCTTTTGCCCGGCCGTCCGGGCGTCCTCTCGCTGCGCGAGAATAGAGCGAGCGCTCCGATGGATGCGTCTGCAGCCCTTTCCATTCCGAAACCCGAGGAGAGCTCTTCTGCGCGGATGCTTAGAGGTGAGCGGCTGCCAGCCGTCTGGCATACACCGGAGACAGGTCGCGGAGCCTGTTGACTTCCGCGGGCAGCAGCCGGAGAACATGCTCAATCTCGTCTTCGGCGCTCTGCTTTTGCAGGCTCAGGCGCACGCTTGCTCTTGCCCGTTCCAGGGGCACGCCCATCGCGAGCAGCACGTGGGAGGGCTCGGTTGACCCGGAAGCGCACGCGGCTCCTCCTGAAACTGCAATTCCTTTGAGATCGAGGGCGATCACAAGGGCCTCACCCTCCAGATGATCGAACCATAGATTGCTCGTATTGGGCACCCGCGGAGCTGCGCCGCCATGGATGCCGGCCTCCTCCACCTGTGCGAGCACGCCCTGTTCCAGCCGGTCGCGCAGCGCACCTACCCGTTGCGACGCGCCGTCGCGCAGTCCCTCCAGGGCAAGCTCCGCCGCTCTTCCCAGGCCAACAATCCCCGGAACATTCTCGGTTCCACCGCGGCGTTGCCGTTCATGGGCTCCTCCAAAGAGGAGGGGTTCCAGAGGTGTGCCGCGACGCACAAAGAGCGCACCCGTTCCCTGCGGGGCATGCATCTTATGCCCGGCGATCGACAGAAGATCGCATCCCAGGGAATGCACATCGAGCGGAATCTTGCCCGCGGCTTGCACCGCATCGGTGTGGAAGTAGACATCCGCCTCCGCGGCGATCTTGCCGATCTCTGCGACCGGCTGCAGAACGCCGGTCTCATTGTTCGCCGTCATCACGCTGATCAGCCTGGTGGAAGGCCGCAGCGCTCTCCGGACTTCATCCGGATCCAGGACCCCCTGGGAGTCGACCGGCAGAATGCTTAATTCGGCGCCCCGTTCGCGCAGCTTTTCGGCGGCATTGAGGACGGCGTGATGCTCAACCGCGCTTGTGATGAGGTGCTCGCCGGGTTTCACCATCCCGAAGAGGGCTTGATTGTCGCCCTCTGTGCCTCCGCTGGTAAAAACGATCTCCGCCGGGCGGCAATGAAGAAGGTCCGCCACGCTCTGGCGCGCCCGCTCGACCGCGGCGCGCGCTTCCTGGCCGCGCAGGTGGATGGAGGAGGCGTTGCCGAACTTCTCCACAAAGTATGGACGCATCGCCTCAAAGACCTCTGGCAGCAGAGGCGTGGTGGCATTCGCATCCAGATAGATTCGGCGCACAGGCAATTCCTTGTCTCTATTTTACTTCTTTGGCCGGAAAGGAGGGCTCGACCCCCAACTCCCGCAGCAGGAACGCATAGTCGAAGGCAATCTCCTTCAAATAGTCATACCGGCCTGAGGCACCCCCGTGTCCAGCGCTCATGTTCGTGTGCAGCATAACCACGGAGTCTCCGGTATTCAGGGTGCGCAGCCTGGCCACGTACTTCGCCGGCTCCCAATACATCACCTGGCTGTCATTCAGGGAGGTCTTTACCAGCATGGCCGGATAGGCGGCCCTTGCCAAGTTGTCGTAGGGGGAATACCGGAGCATATATTCAAAGTACTCCGGCTGGTTCGGATTGCCCCATTCTTCGTACTCGGCGACGGTTAAGGGCAGGCTGGCGTCGAGCATGGTATTCATGACGTCGACGAAGGGCACATGCGAGATAACCGCGCGGTAAAGCTCCCGCCGCAGGTTGACCACTGTCCCCATCAGCAAGCCGCCGGCGCTTCCGCCCTCGATCGCCACGCGCCTGGGATCGCCGTACCCATTCGCAATCAGGTGCTCCGTAACCGCGATGAAATCTGTGAAGGTGTTCATTTTCCTCAGCAGCCGCCCATCATCATGCCAAGGCTTGCCCATATCGCCTCCTCCGCGCACGTGCGCATAGGCGAGCACAAAGCCGCGATCCAGCAGGACGAGCCGGTTGGAATTGAAGCCGACCGGCAGCGCATACCCGTAGGAGCCATAACCGTAGATATGCAAAGGGTTTGTGCCCTGGCCTTTGAGATCCGTACGATAAACGAGTGAGATCGGGATCCTGACTCCATCCGGCGCGGTGGCAAAGACCCTCTCCGAGCGGTAATGCGAGCGGTTGAACCCTCCGGGGATCTCCAGTTCCTTGAGCAGGGTAGATCTTCCGGTCGCCACATCGAATTCGTAGACCGAACTGGGTGAGACCAGCGATTGGTAGCTGTAGCGAAACCGGCTGGTCACAAACTCCCGATTTACATGGGGATGTGCGCTGTAGGTGGGCTCGGGGAACTCGATCTCGCGGGCATTCTCCGTATGCAAGCCGTCGCTGCCGAAGGTCATCACCCGCATTCGGGGAAGGCCCTGGAAGCGCTCGACGGCCACGGCGAACGACTGGAAGAGATCCACATCTTCCAGCATTACGTCCTGGCGATGCGGCATCAGCTCGCGCCAGTTTTCCCGGCCGGGTTCACTCACCGGAGCCGTCACCAGGCGGAAGGTTCTGGCCGTGTCGTTGACCCGCACGTAGAACAGCCCATCCCGGTGGTCCGCGTAGTATTCGATGTTCTCGCGGCGCGGTTCGATCACATTCCAGGTCCCTTCGGGCTCGCCCGCGGGAAGAAAGCGCTCTTCGCTGGTGGTGTGACTACCGCTTTCGAGGATGACATAGTGCCCGTCGCGCGTGCGCCTGGCGCCGATGTTGAAGCGTTCGTCCGGCTCTTCATAGACCAGGACATCGAGGGGCAGAGCCGATCCGAGGACATGCCGGAAGAGCTGAAACTGGCGTTTCGTAACTTCGTCCTCAACCGTGTAGAAGAGAGTGCGGTTGTCACTGGCCCAAGCGACCGATCCTACGCGTTCCGCCCGATCGCTGAGCAGGCTTCCGGTCCGGAGATCCTTGACGTGCAGCGTGTACTGGCGGAAGCCCGTCGTATCGGTGGAATAGGCCAGGAGGTTGCCATCATCAGAGACGGTCAGAGCCCCCAGCGCCATGAACTTCTCCCCTTTGGCGAGTTGGTTCACATCGAGAATTACCTCTTCAGGAGCTTCGAGCGAGCCTTGTTTGCGGCAGTAGATGGGGTACTGCGCTGACTCCTCTGTCCGGGAGTAATAGAAATAGCTGCGCTCCGGAAAGGGAACCGAGACGTCCGTTTCCTTGATGTGACTCAACATCTCGGCATACAGGCTGGCCTGCAGTCCTTCGGTATCCTTCATGACCGCTTCGGCGTAGGCATTCTCCTGTTCGAGGTACGCGATCACCTCCGGGTCGGTCTTCTCCCGGAGCCAGGCGTAGTCATCGATCAGGCGCTGACCAAAGAGGAGCGTTTCCGTTTTCTGAGAGCGGGCAATTGGCGGGCGAACAGTGGTTGAGGGCATCCTTTTCAGGATATCTCCAGCGCCTCCCTCACGCGACCGGACCCCTGCGAAGGCTCAGCGCTCAGGCCGGAGCAAGAGCTGTTCCTCTGGACTAAAGATTCTGCCCATTACCAGGTAACTCGCGGTGAAGCAGGTCAGGGCCGCGGCTGAAAAGATGATCGAGAGCACCACGAACTGATACAGAGCGGCATAGACAGGCGAGGATCCGCTGAGAACCATGCCGGCCATGAGCCCGGGGATCCACACAATCCCCAGTGAGCGGATGTTGTCGACCGACGGGATCAGGCTGGCGCGGAACGCGGCGCTGATATAGGGCATGGCTGCCGTCTGAGGGGATGCTCCGAGCGCCAGCGCGGACTCGACCTCGCCGATGTGGGCCAGGATGTCGTCTCGTAACCGGTCGAGGAACAGCGATTGCATATTCATCGTCTGGGCCACCAGCATGCTGCCCACTGGGATCAGGATTGCGAGCCGGAGGGGAACTACCCCGGTCAGGATCGTCACCGCCACAATGATTCCTGCGCCCACCAGGATGGAGAGCAGGGCCAGGGTGAATGCCCGAGGGATCATTCGGGCGCGGTCACGAACGATGGCGGCCGCGGCGACCATCATTGCGCCCAGGACCGGCACAGCAATCCATTGCGAACCGTGCAGCAGATAGGCCAGGATGAGCCCGACGGCTACGATCTGGAGGATGCCGCGAAGCTGGGCCAGCGGCAGCTCGCCCATCATCTCGACGCCGCGGCGGCGTGCCAGGAGGACCACCAGCAGGGCGATTACTGCGGCGATGGCGCACGCCGCCAATCCCTGGGAGAGCTGCGTGTGGAAAAGCTTGAAGATCATCGCTCAGTCCCTTTCGCCCATGCACGGGTGGAGAGCCTGGACTCGTCCCTGCTGAAGGACAAGCATCCTGGCAGCCAGCCGCCTTGCCTGGCGGTCATCATGTGTTACCCAGACACAGGAGAGTTTTCGCCGCCGGATCAGCGAGACGAGCACGTTTTCGACAGCCGATTTCGACACCTCGTCCAGTGCCGAGGTCGGTTCATCCAGCAGCAGCAGCTCAGGATCATTGGCCAGCGAGCGGAGAATAGCGACACGCTGTGCCTCACCGCCAGAGAGGTTTGCCACGTTTCGCGAGGCATAGCCGGGAAGACCCACCTGCGCCAGCAGGTCTTCGATCGCCCTGGATGAGATCTGAAATCCGGCCTGCGCCGGGCCAAAAGCGACGTTGGATGCGACCGTCCCGGGGAAGAGGAAGGCCCGCTGCATGACCACGCCCACGTGGCGCCGCAGGCGCTGAGGAGGCAGTTCACGGTAGTCCTGGCCGTGCAGGAGGACTTTCCCGGCCGTAGGCTCATCCAGACGATTCAAGAGGCGCAGAAGGCTGCTCTTGCCGGCTCCGCTCGGTCCGGTAATCGCCAGGATCTCTCCCGCCGCGAGGCTGAAGTTGACGTCTTCGAGCAGAACCATGCCGCCAGGCGTGCGGCGGCTCAGGTGAATGCACTCGAGAACGTAGGGGGAAGCTCCCATGAGAACTCTCGCAAGTGTACCGTGGAGCGCGTGTTCCAACGTCTGCTGTCCCCTGGACAGAGCACGTCCGTGAAGCTTGTCCGATCCTGCTCGGGCGGCTTCCGCTGTGTCGGAGAGCCATTGGATAGGAAGACCGTGTCCTCTTCCTGAGTACAATGACTATCATGTGTGGACGCCCCTTCCTGATTGCCTTTATTTTCCTGGTCTCGTCCACCTTTCTGAGGGCTGAGCGCTTGCAGGACCTGCCTGCGCCCTCGAATTACGTGAACGACTTTGCCGGCGTACTCAGCCCGGCAACCCGGCAATCGCTCGATGACCTATGCGCGGAGGTGGATCGTAAGGCCCACGCGCAGATTGCCGTGGTCACGATCAAAAGCCTGGAAGGAGAGCCGATCGAGAACTTTGCGACCGCGCTCGAAGAGAAGTGGAAGGTCGGTCCCAAGGGAAGCGATCGAGGCTTGCTGGTCATTCTGGCGACCGACGATCGCAAATGGCGGATCGAGGTGGGCTACGGGCTGGAAGGCATCTTGCCGGACGGTAAGGTTGGCGTCATCGGCCGCGCGATGGTGCCTTATTTGCGTGAGGGGGATTACGACCAGGCGGTGAGTCTGGCCGTAAATCAGGTGGCCCAGACCATTGCGGCCGATGCAGGGGTCACTCTGAATGCCGGACCGCCCCGCGGACCGCCACAGCCGCAAGGGCGCCCACTCACCGGCGGCCAGTTGCTGATGCTGCTGGGCTTCTTCTTCGTGGTCATCTTTCTCCTCAGCCGGTTAGGCGGCTCGGGACTGCTCGGCTTTCTCATCGGGATGTTTTTCGGCGGAGGCTGGGGTGGGGGCGGCCGGCGTGGCGGAGGTGGCTGGGGCGGTGACGGTGGCGGAGGTGGTTTCGGTGGTTTTGGAGGCGGCAGCTCCGGCGGCGGAGGAGCCTCCGGGGACTGGTAGGCGATTTTGGGACCAGTGGCAGCGGATCTGATTGCACGAACGATAGAGGAGAGCGTTCCATGAGACGTGGTCTTTGGGTGGCGGTTGCAATCGTAGGTGTCTTGTTTCTGGCAGTGCTGCTGGTTTTCGGCAGCTATGTAAGCGCGAAGAACCAAATGGTCGCAAAACGGGAGGCGATTACCAGTTCCTGGGGTGAGGTCAACAATCAGCTGCAGCGGCGTGCGGATCTCATTCCCAATCTGGTCGAGACGGTCAAGGGATATGCCAAGCAGGAGACGACGGTCTTCGGCGACATTGCAAACGCCAGGGCGGGACTGCTCAACGCGCATGGAGATCCAAAGGCGACGATTCAGGCGAACGGCCGGCTTGACTCAGCGTTGGGGCGTCTGCTGGCGCTCTCGGAGAATTATCCGGACCTGAAATCGAATGCCAACTTCCAGAGTCTGCAGGACGAATTGGCTGGAACCGAGAACCGGATCAGCGTAGCCCGGATGCGCTACAACCGGAACATCCAGGATTACAACACGTTCATCGGCCAGTTTCCCAATAGCATTTGGGCGGGAATCGGCGGATTCCAGAGAAACAACGATTACTTTGAGGCAAGTGCGAGC
>DASYYO010000463.1:0-16717 GCA_035933805.1 Acidobacteriaceae bacterium
CGCCGAGGACGCGGAGCTGTTGTTCAGCCGCGGTGAGGTCGGCCTGCGCATCCTGCTCGCCATCCTCGGCAATCTCGAGCTGGCTCCTGGCGATCGCGCCCTTTTCAAAGAGAATTCTGGAGCGCTCGGCCTGGGTGCGCGCCAGCCTCTCGTCGTTGACCGCCTTGAGATATTGGTTGAAGGCGCCGGAGACATCGGTGCTCTGCACTTCCATGAGAAGCTGGCCCTTGCGGACGTAGTCGCCGATCTGGGCATGGATCGCCACCACGCGGCCTGAGGCGAGCGAGATTACGGGAATGGTGCGCGAGACATCGGGATTGACGCTCCCGGTAACATTCAATGCCGATACGGCCTGGTATTGGGAGGCGGTAGAGACGGGAAACCGCTCCGGGTGGTCCACGCGGATGAGATCGCCGTTCGAGTCAGGCAAAACCTTGGCAGGGGGAGGAGCCTCGGCCGCGTCATTGCGCTTGCCGTTGCTGCAGCCTGCGAGCGCAGCCAGGGCCAGAGCCGCGGCGATGACCTTCTTCGGATTCATATAAGTCCTTCACGATCGAATGCAGCGTTTTCCGGCCGCCGGCGCGGGCAGGCATAAGAGCTTTTCATGTTGACGGAGGAATCCATGGATGAGACCCGGGAGGAAACTCGTCGCAGATCGGCGGGCAGCTTGCCGCCGGCGGCTGGAGAGAAGGCAAGTCAACCCGATGGCAGAGAGCCGCTTGCATCGAAGGAGACTCTGTGTGATCGAGCCTGCGCGATAGGAGGAGCCCTTTCCAACGAGAAAATGCGCTTCCGTAACGGGGGAATCGCTTGCAATTGCGGACCGAATGCCGCGAATCCGCTGGGTTTAAGCCTAGCGGCCCTCCCGCAGAGCTTTCAACCTATCTTTCGGCTCATGTTACGCATGAGTTGATATCTTCAGGCTAGTCGGACGCGCGGGACGATCTAAGGGACTGCGGCGCGCGGAATCAACGTCTAAACTAAAATGGGCAGGAAAGCCTGCACGCAGGACGGTTTAAGAGGGTGGCTTCCCAATGCCGGGCGCCGCGCAGAGATTCTGCAACCATGACCATTCCATAATGCCCGGCATAAAGAAGGACATCCCGAGCCCGCAATGAGATATCTATCCATCTTCGTAACCGGATACAGGAAGTCGGCGATCCTCACCATCGCTCTGATGATCGCGCTGATTGCGTTCTTCGACTGGCGCGCCTCAGAGGAGATCCCCCTGGGCTTTCTTTATCTCTTTCCCATGCTGCTGGTGGGCAGCCGGTATGGCCGGGTGGCGATCGCCGGAGTGGCGTTGGTCTGTACGCTGCTCACGGAGATCTTCGACGCCTTTCCGTGGACGCTGAATGCCGGGATGCCCCGAGACATTCTTTACTTTGCTGCCTTCTCCTGCATGGGACTTTTCGTCTTTGAGGTGACCCGCAGCCGCCGGCTCTCGGCGCAGCACATGGAGCAGATCGAGAGCGAGATGAACGCCCGGCAGGAAGCCGAAGAGCAGCTCAAGGTGCTGATCGACAGCAGCCCCGCCGCAATTTTCACGGCGACACCGACGGGACACATATTGCTGGCCAACGAGGCCGCACACCGGCTCTTCGGGCTGCAGGCAGGAACGATGCCCGGCTTGCCTCTGCGCGATTTTCTCCCCTCGCTGATTCATGTACCGGCTGTCGACGGCACCCATCATCCCTTTCGCACCTCCATGCAGTGCCAGGGGCGGAGGGCAGACGGCGAAGTGTTTCAGGCGGACGTATGGTTTTCGACCTACCTGACCAGCGCCGGGCCGCGTCTGGCGGCGATGGTGTTCGACACCTCGGAGGATCTGCGGACGCGGGAGGAAGCGAGTCTGCACCAGCTTGCCGTGGGATCGCGCATTCTCGTGGCTGCCGTCTCGCATGAGGTGCGCAATGTGTGCGGAGCCATCGCGCTGGTGCATGAGAACCTGACGCGAAGCGGCGATCTCACGGAAAACAAGGACTTCGAGACGCTGGGTACGCTTGTGCTTGCGCTGGAACGGATCGCGGCGATGGACCTGCGGCAAGCGGCCAGCCATGCTGCGACCGTCGACATCCGCGCCTTGCTCGATGAGCTTCGGATTGTAATCGAACCTTCTCTGCGCGACGCCGGAGTGTCTGTTATCTGGGAATTGGAGCGAGAGCTTCCGCCGGTGTGGGCCGACCGGCAGAGCCTGATGCAGGTCTTTCTGAACCTGACGAAGAACAGCGAGCGGGCGATGGAGGAGCGGATTGAGAAGCGATTGGCGATCCGCGCCCGGCACGACGGATTGCAGGTGAGCATTTGCTTTACAGATACCGGAGGCGGAGTTACCCATCCCGACCGCCTGTTCCGGCCGTTCCAGCGAGAGGCTCAATCGACGGGACTTGGCCTCTATCTCTCCCGCGCTTTTATGCGCAGCTTTCGCGGAGACCTTCGGTATGAACCGGCGGCCGGGGGTTCGGCTTTTGTCGTGGAGTTGTCACCGGCACTGCGCGAGAGCGAAGATGATGAGTATGAGCGCCAAGATCCGGATCTTGCTGGTGGACGACCACAGCCTGTTCCGCGAAAGCCTGAGCCGGCTCCTTCAAACCGAATCTGACTTCCACATCGCCGGGAACTGCGCCAGTGCGACGGCGGCGCTGGCCCTTCCCGATCTGAAAGACGTGGATGTTGTTCTGCTCGATTACGATCTTGGCGAAGAAGAGGGCACCCGTTTTCTGGAGCAGGCGCCGGGCTACGGATTTTCCGGGCGCATTCTTCTGGTCACGGCCGGGATGCCCGACACCGTAATGCTGCGCGCCTTGCAGAGCGGCAGCTCAGGAGTTTTTCTCAAGCACAGCCCTCCGGGCCATCTGGTGGACGCGATCCGCAAGGTGGTCGCCGGGGAGATGTGGCTGGATCCCGGAGTAGCACGTTCCATCCTCGCGGCCGCTACCGGGACCAACGCACCGAAGCGCAGCGCCCGGGAGTTGACTGAGCGGGAGCAGGCCGTGCTGAAGGGCGTGTTCGAGGGGCTGACGAACAAAGAGATCGGAGCGCGGCTCGCCGTCTCTGAGAGCTCGGTAAAGGCCGTTCTGCAGCAGCTCTTCGAGAAAACCGGAGTTCGAACCCGCAGCCAGCTGGTGCGGATTGCTCTCGAGAAACATTCCAGGGAGTGGCTGACCGGGCCTGCGTGACAAGAACAAGGCCGCTCGATTCCTTCGGAGCGGCAGAATGACGGATCGACTCCTCGGGACTAAGCGATGTGGCCTGGGGCACTTTCGCGCTTGCGGACAGCTCTTGGGACAGTGCTGCTGTTCGACTTGCAGCGTCCGGTCGAAGCGCGCACGACGAGCGAAGTGCGGATGAGGATCGACTCTCCGTGGGCCGATTCGCAGCTCATTCTGAGCAGAGTGTTGAACGCGAAGCTGGCGAGCTCGGATCGTGAGAGGCGGATCGTGGTGAGCTCGGGCTCGGAGAAGGCGGCCATCCTCACGTCGTCAAAGCCGATGATCGAGATGTCGCGAGGAACGGAGACGCTGAGCCTGCGCGCGGCGCGCATGGCTCCAAAGGCCATGGCGTCGTTGAAGGTAAGGATCGCGGTAGGAGGGTTGGGCAGAGCCAGCAAATTGGTCATGCCGTAAAAGCCGCCCTCCATGGTGGGCTGGTTGTTCGTGGAAATGAGGGGGGCGGAAAAGCGGATAGCGCAGCTTTTCATGGCCTCCGCGAAGGCATGCATCCGAGACTGGCTGGGAGCCAGGGTCATTAATGCGCCCAGGAAGCCTATCCTGGTATGGCCCAGATCCTTCAAATGGTGTACGGCCTGTTCGATGCCGCTCAAGGCGTCCATGGAGATATTGCTGGCGTGCCGGGACGGCTCCTCGCCTTCGAGGAAGACCAGTGGAATTCTCCGTCTGCGCAGCTCGCTGCTCAGAGGAGACTGCTCGGCAGTCATGAAGGCGACGCCGTCCACCCTGCGCTCCAGCAGGCGTCGCGTGCTCTGCTGTACCCGGCGCGGATCGTTATTGACATTGGCGACGATGACTTCGTATTGCTGGCGCACCGCCTCCTCCTCGAACTCGCGCAGCAGTTCGGAGAAGAAGGGGTTCACGATATCTGAGACGAGCAGGCCGAAGGTGCGGCTGCGGCCGGTAACCAGAGTCCGGGCGCTCGAGCTGGGATAGTAACCGAGATCGGAGGCGATTTTCCGGATGCGCTGGGCGGTTTGCTCGCTAACTCCGGTCTCCCCATTGAGGGCGCGGGAGACGGAGGCGGTGGAGACCTGCGCCCTTCGGGCGATCTGACCGATCGTCGCGGTCCGCAAAAAGGCGCCGTCAAGAATAGCTGAATCGTTCATTGGCATGAATGTATGACCTTATAGCAGGTCCTGTTCGAATCTGGGAAGGCGCTTGCCATTCCCAGAAAAGGCGCAGAAGCCCACGCTAGCCAGAACGGCCGTAACCGGCCGAATGCCGCAAAAGCCCCTCGCCAGAGCTACAACCCGGCTCGGAACGATATGCTGGGATCGGCCTTTAATATCGAGGATCGCCGTCAGAATGCAGCAGCCGCCACAGCCCTTTCTCGCCATGCTTGCGCTTGTCCTTTCCGTAACGCCCGCGATTGCGCAACACAGCCATCAGACGTCCAGTGAAACAGCAAAGTTTCCTTGGATGGATACCAGTCTATCTCCAGATACCCGCGCCGATATGGTAATGAAGGAATTGACCCTCGAGGAGAAGATCGGTCTGCTGCATGGGCAGGGTATGCCGGGTTGGGGAAAGCCTGGGCCGAATGCCACGTTGGGCAACGGCGGGGCGGGGTTCGTCCTGGGGGTCCCGCGGCTGGGAATTCCCCTGATCCAGATGAGCGACGCTGCCTATGGCGTGCGCAGCAGCGGAGAGAACGGCCGCTATTCCACCGCTCTGCCTTCCAATCTTGGCTCCGCGGCGAGCTGGGATACGCAGGCGGCTTGCGACTACGGGGCGCTGATCGGGCGCGAGCTGCGGGCGCAGGGGTACAACATGACGCTGGGCGGCGGCGTGGACCTGGTGCGCGAGCCGCGCAATGGCCGCTCGTTCGAGTACCAGGGGGAGGATCCGATTCTGGCGGGAACCATGGTGGGCAACCGGATTCGCTGCGAGCAGGCGCAGAACGTGATCGGCGACATCAAGCACTATGCCCTGAACGATCAGGAAAGCGGCCGAAATTCGGTTGACGTGATCATCAGCAAGCGGGCGATGCGGGAGACCGATCTGCTGGCCTTCGAGATCGGCATCGAAGTCGGCCAGCCGGAGGCGGTCATGTGCTCCTACAACGGGGTCAATGGCGATTACGCATGCCAGAACAGATATCTGCTGACCGACGTGCTCAAGAAGGACTGGCATTTCCCCGGATTCGTGCTCTCCGACTGGGGCGGGACGCACAGCACCGCCAAAGCCTCGGCGGCGGGGCTGGACAATGAGGAACCCGAAGCCATCTTTTACGGAAACAAGCTCAAGCAGGCGGTAGAGAGCGGCCAGGTTCCGCAAAGCGAGTTGGACGATCACGTTCACCGGGTTCTGCGCGCCGAATTTGCCAGCGGAATCATCGATCATCCAACAGTGAAATCAGTGGTCGACGTGGAGGCAGGGTTTGCCACCGCGCAACGCATCGAGGAGCACAGCGCTGTTCTCTTGAAGAATGCGGACGGCCTGCTGCCGCTCGACGGCGCAAAGCTTCACTCGATCGCCGTGATCGGAGAGAGGGCGGATTATGGAATGATTTCCGGGGGCGGCTCGGCGCAGGTGGACCCTCCCGGACAGCCGACGGCCAAGTGGCAGGCGCATGTCTGGTTCCCGCCGGCGCCGCTCAAGGCGGTCAGCGCCAAAGCCGCGACAGCCGATGTCCAGTTCAACTCCGGGGCAGACCCGGCGGCGGCGGCCAGCCTGGCCAGGCGCTGCGATGTGGCGATCGTCTTTGTGCACCAGTGGACAAGCGAGGCTATGGATCTCCCAACCCTTTCTCTGCCTGGCGGCCAGGACGCCCTGATCGAACAGGTGGCGGCGGCCAATCCGAGAACGATCGTCGTCCTGGAGACGGGCACGGCGGTGCTGATGCCCTGGCTGGACAGGGTAGGCGGCGTCCTGGAGGCTTGGTATGCGGGCAGCCGGGGGGCCGAGGCGGTCGCCAATCTGTTGTTCGGCGAGGTGAATCCGAGCGGCAAACTGCCCATCACCTTTCCCCGGAGCGAAGCCGACCTGCCCCATCCGCAGTTGCTCAAACCTCCGCCGGGCGGCGCTCCCGGAAGCGGTCCTGTCGCGAACCCCGAGGGCAAGCTGACCTTCAGCGTCCACTACGACGAAGGAATGAAGGTCGGCTACAAATGGTACGACGCGGAGAACAAGCCGGTGCTGTTTCCCTTCGGCTTCGGGCTCTCCTATGCGACGTTCCGGTACCGGGATCTCCAGCTGGAACGGGAAAAGAACAATACGACCGTCCGCTTTACTGTTGAGAACACTGGCCGGCGCGGAGGAGAAGAGATCGCTGAGGTCTATGCGGCTCTGCCTGCCGAAGCGGGTGAGCCGCCCAAGCGCCTGGTGGGCTGGAGCAAATTCCATTTGAATGCGGGCGAGAGCCGGGAGGTCTCCGTGATGGTGGATGCGCGGTCCCTTTCGGTTTATGACGAAGCCGCGGATGCCTGGAAGCTGACCCCGGGAAGGTACAGCATCATGGTCGGCGGTTCTTCAAAAGATCTGCCGCTGATGAAGGAGTTGGCCTTGCCTTAGGCCGCGGCTATGTGCCACGCGGTTTCTCCGGATCGTAAAACGGAAATCACGGGCAGTTTGCAGAACGAAGGGCAGCCGTGAATCGAGCGGCTGCCCTTTGTGATTTGCTCCCCTTTCCGGCGTTAGACTGCCCCAGGGCTGGAGCCTCTAACGGGAAGCGACGAGGATGACGAAGCTGCCGGGGACCAGGGAGGGCCGTGGGCGCGGGTTGTCAGCGGTAGGAGCGGGACGCGGTCCAAACTGCGCCGTGACCACATAGACGCGCTTGCCGTCCGGATCCAGGGCCATGGTGCGGGCTCCCTTCTGCGTGTCGAGATCCTGGACGACGGTGTATTGATCGGGAGCGTCTTCACGAATGACGGTCAGAGTTCCCGAGCCTCCGTTGGAGCTGAAGGCGTACTTGCTCGCCGGCAAGAAGGCGGAGGCGTCAGGGCCCTCGCCGATGGTGGGCGTAGCCACGACCTTGCCCGTCTGGGAGTTGACCACGGCCATCCTCTTGTTATCGCAGACCGGGAAGAGCCGATGGGTTGAGCGATCGATGGCGAGGCCCGAGGGGCTCTCACAGGGAGCGAGAGGCCAGGTAGCGACAGCGGTATGGCTGCGCGCGTCCAGGTGGACAATCTCGCTCGTGTCCTCAATATTGACGAAGATGCTGCCCCGGCCGTCAGCTACGGGAAACTCAGGTTTGCCGGGCAGATCGACGGTGGCCGCCACGGTTTGCGATTTGGCGTCAATCACCGTTGCATTGTGGCTGCGTCCGTTGAAGGCCCAGACCGTATGGGTGACCGGCTCGAAGGCGATGCCGTCGGGATTGGTACCGGCGGGGACGGTCTTGACGATCTGATTCGTCTTCCGATCGAAGATCGCGACCTGGTTGCCGCCGCCATCGCTGATGTATCCGGTTTTGCCGTCGGTGTCAAAGGCGACTCCGTGGGTTCCATGGAGTCCGGTGATGTCGGCGACCTGCTTGCCGGAGTGGGTATCAACCACCATGACATGATTGCCGCGGGTGATGTACAGAAGGCGAGATACAGGGTCGACCGTCAAATAGTCCCAACCTCCGTCGCCGCCCACTTGCCACTTGGCCGTGAGATGGAACGGGCCCTCTGCCTGCGCAACGCAGGCGCCGCCAAGCAGCATGCCGGAAAGTGAGGTAAGAGGCAGAACGGATGCGGCGACAAACCTCTGCGCCAATCGCTGGATAGTCATCGTGTCTCCTTGAGCAAGTGTTCGGATGGTTGAGCGAGGCCGCTGCCGGAATCCGGAGAACTGGCGCGCGGCTCCTCAACGAGCGCGGCCGGTTGGACGGACGCGCCTGCGGGAGCCAGGGGAAGCCTGACGGTGACCAGCGTCCCCTGAGGAGGGTTAGGGCAAAGCTGGATGGCGCCTCCGCAGGAGTCGGCGATCGCCTTGCAGATGGCGAGTCCGAGACCCACCCCGCCGGTGCGGCGGGAACGAGAGGGGTCTCCGCGATAGAAACGCTCAAAGAGATGCGGCACTTCTTCGGCGCGGATGCCGTCGCCGGTATCGGCGATGGTGAGCAGGGCTTCCCCGGCTGAAACCTCCAGGGTCACCCGGACGCAGCCGCCGGAGGGGGTATGCTGCAAGGCATTCATGACCAGGTTGTTCACCAGCGTGTCACAAGCCTCGCTGGAGAGTGGAACGATCGCGGCAGCCTCCGCCTGGGAGACTAGATGGATGTTGGAGAGCGCGGCGAAGTTCTCCATCTGGGCGGCCGATTCACTCACCGATTCGGCGAGATCGGCAGACTCGGGCCGCGCGAAGGCCTGCGGGTTGCCCTGTTCGAAGCGGGCGAGCAAAAGCATGCGGTGAACCAGCTCCTCCATGCGGGCCGAGTCGCCGAGACAGGTCTCCAGACCCGCGGCATACTCCTCCGCTGTGCGCTGCCTGGAGGCGAGCAACTGCAGGGATGACTTGATGATCGTGACCGCGGTTTTGAGCTCGTGCGCGGCATCGTGAACAAAGGTCTGCTGCTGGCGGAAGGATTGCTCAAGACGCAGCATCGCGGATTGCAGGGCGGTAGCGAGGACCGCCAGCTCCTTTACATTTGAGGCGGAGGGGGGTGGCTCAAAGTGCCAATGGGCGGGGGTGATGACAGAGGCCGCTCGGCTGAGCTCCTGCAAAGGCCGCAGCCCGCGGCGGAGAAGGACGAGGAGAGCGGCGCCCGTGACCAGCAGCAACAGAGCATTGACCAGCAGCAGAAAACGGGCTGCGCGCCTGAGGGTGGCTGCGACGGGCTTCAGAGAGGCAGCATAGTAGATCACAACCGGGCGGGAGATACCCGGGCTGTTGTTCTCCTGATCGATCTGGCGAACGCCGCGGATCAGGAGACCGCGATAGGAGCGGCCATGAATTCGAAAGTTATGGCCGCGGCCGGTAGCCTTGAAAAAGGAGTCGAGAGCGGCGCTGCCGGGCTCATCCGGCCAAGCCCGGGACCAGCCCTCCGACCGGTCGAGAACCCGATTGGAGGGTTCACGCACCTCCCAAAGGTCATCCCGTCCGAGATCGATCGCCTTGGCGTCGAGCATGACGTTGTCGGCTGCATCCTCGGCATCCTTCACGGCTCCAAGGAGAGAATCGGCCCGGCCGCGCAGCATGACATCGAAGGTACGCATCTGTTGTTCGCGTTCGTAGAGCAGAGCCGCAGCCGTGGTGCAGAGCGCCAGCGCCAGCTCGAGCAGGAGAACCGTCAGGATGAGCCGGCGGGTGAGCGAGTAGCTCTTCATGCAGGCGACTCCTGGCGCAGAGCGACGAGGCGGTAGCCCCGGCCGCGAAGCGTCTCAATCCATTGCGAGTCCCCGCCCCGGTTCAGCTTGCGGCGGAGGTTGGAGATATGCGCCTCGATCACGTTGGAGTGGCGCTCCCAATTGTAGTCGTAGAGATGCTCCAGCAGCATTTCCTTGGAGACCACGGACTTGGGATGGTAGCTGAGATACTCGAGGATGCGGTATTCAGTCGGGGAGAGCTCGATCACGCTCCCGCCGCAGGTGACGGACTTCTCCACAGTGTCGATCGCCAGACGGCCGATCTTGATGACCGGATGACCAACACCCTTGCCACGGCGGATGAGAGCTTTAACCCGGGCGAGGAACTCGCCGAGGTCGAAGGGCTTGCCGAGATAGTCGTCTGCCCCGGCGTTCAACAGTTCGATGACCGATGCCTTGCCGGAGACCGCGGTAAGCACCAGGACCGGTGCGTTCTGCCCCTGGGAACGCAGCCGGCGAAGCACATGCAGGCCGTCGATGCCGGGAAGCATGAGATCGAGGACGATCAGGTCATAGCTGCCGGATTCACCGAAGTGGACGGCATCGGCGCCGTCATAGGCGATGTCGACGGCGTAGCCGGGACCCTCGCGGAGGGCGGCGGCGATGTTGTCCGCCAAACGCAACTCGTCCTCAACCACCAGCACTCGCATACATCCTGCTTGTACGCTTTATAAATGAATTTTTCCTGAATGCCGGGCGGCGGCTGCGCAGGCGTTGTGGCAGGGTCGAATCCTGGTTCTGCAGATCCTTGGTCCGGGGCCGGGGGCGGCCTGCGATCTGGTTCGGAAAGCTGGCTAAACGGCGACGGTAAAGGTCTCTTCTGCGCGAATCACTCTTCGATAGAGTGTGTCACGCTCCACCGGTTCCCGGCCGGCCTGGCGGATCAGACGGATCAAATCGGAGCGCCGCATCCCCTGCGGCGTGGTGGCCCCGGCATCGTGATAGATCTTTTCCTCAATGACCGTGCCGTCGATATCATCGGCGCCGAACCGCAGGCAGATCTGGGCGATCTGCGCCGTCATCATCTGCCAATAGGCCTTGATGTGGGCAAAGTTATCCAGGAGCAGCCGGCTGACGGCGACCTGCCGGACGTCGGTCATGCCGGTAGTCCGCGGAAGATGATCGAGCGCGGTATTGTCCGGATGGAAGGCGAGCGGAATGAATGTCTGAAAGCCTCCGGTCTCATCCTGCAGCGCCCGAAGCCGCAGCAGATGATCGACCCGGTCTTCATCGTTCTCGACATGGCCATAGAGCATGGTTGCGTTGGAGCGCAGACCGAGCGTATGTGCTGCGCGGGCCGTCTCCAGCCAGTCGTCGCCGTCGATCTTGTGGTCACAGATGATGTGCCGGATGCGGTCGGAGAAGATCTCGGCTCCCCCGCCCGGCATCGAGTCAACCCCCGCCGCCTTCATTTTGCTCAATGTCTCGGGAATCGAGAGTTTGGCACGCCGGGCCAGATAGGCAACCTCGACCATGGTGAAGGCCTTGATGTGCACCTGGGGAAAGCGCTGCTTCAGCCCGGCAACCAGATCAAGAAAATACTCGAAGGGGAGATCGGGATGGAGGCCGCCAACGATGTGGAACTCAGTGACCGCCTCGGAGTAGCCGGAAGCGGCCGCCTGCCACGCCTCCTCAAGCGCCATGGTGTAAGCGCCGGAGCTGCCCTTTCTGCGGCCGAAGGCGCACAGCCGGCACGCCGCCACGCAGACGTTGGTCGGATTGATATGCCGGTTCACGTTGAAATAGGCGACGTTGCCGTGCAGCTTTTCGCGAACGTGGTTGGCGAGCCATCCCACTGCCAGAATGTCATTCGAGCGGTAGAGCAAGAGCCCATCGGCAAAATCCAGCCGGTGCCCCGCGAAGACCTTGTCGGCGACCGGCCGCAGTTCCGCGTCGCCGGTTTGAAATTTGGAGGGCGCAAGCGGAATCTGTGGATCGAGGCTCACTCCTTCATCTTACTTGAGCGGAGGATGGCTGACCAAGGCCGCACAAGGTTACGGATTCCGCAGAACTGAGGAAAAACGCGACCCAGCGCTGACTTCCCCGAAGCATTCGTTTATGATTTCGTGAGACTTGAATTCAATTTGCGTCGACCCTCCTCCATACTGCGGTTCAGATTGCGCATGCTTGCTCCGCTGGCGATGGCCGCTTTCATAGCGCCCTTCGGTCTCCTCTCGCAGCCCAAGCCGGAGGCTCCGCCGGTGCAATTGCCTCCGGTGAGCGCCGACGCACTCGACAAAGCGAAACTCAACTTCCCCGCCGATTTTTCCGCGCCTCTCAATCTGCTCGTCCTGTCGTTCGCCCGTGACCAGCAGGACGAAGCCGATACCTGGTTCAAGGCCGCCGGCGAGGCCCAGGCGGTGCTCCCAAAGGTTCAGTTTTGGATGTTCCCGGTCTCTGCACGGGAAGATGTTCTCTATAAATGGTGGCTGAACTCCTCGATGCGCAGCAGCGTGCCCCGCGACGAGCCGCTGCACAACATCGTGCCCTTGTACGTGAACAAGCAGCAGTTTTTGAAGTCGCTGGCAATCCCTTCAGAGAAGCAGATCGTTGTTCTGCTTACAGACAAAGAAGGCATCGTATTGTGGCGCGGCGAAGGTTCAGCTACTGAGGAGAAGAAAGCCTCGCTGGCCGGGTTCCTTAAGTCGTCGCCCCTGGCACACTAAACCCTGCGCATTACGCTAAACCCTGCGCTCGACAGTAGAGTAAGCTAGCTCCAACGATGAACAGGGGGACAAGTCTTGAGAGCGTCCCCGAAGTTTTTTCTACGAACCATTCGGATGTGAAGCCATGAGTGAGGGGAGACCAGATGCTGGTGAGGCCCAGGATATCGAGTTCCTGCATGAGATCGGAAGCAGGATGGCAGCGGCAGATCCTTTCCATGCGGTTCTCGAACGAGTAGTCGATTTCGTTTCCGCGATCGTACAGTGCGACTCGTGCTTCATCTATGTACTGGAACAGGACAAGCTTGTCCTCCGGGCCTCGAAGAATCCGCATGCGGATGTGGTCGATCAGCTGGGACTTCAGATCGGTCAGGGCATCACCGGCTGGGTCGCCGAGCATCTGGAACTGGTAGTCATTGATTCGCATGCTTCCGACGATCCGCGGTTCAAGATGTTCAATGAGCTTCCGGAAGACCGCTTCGAGGCCTTTCTTTCCGTACCCATTCTCTGCCGCGGACGTCTGGTGGGCGTCATCAACGTGCAGCACCGTCAGACGCATCACCATACGCTGCGCGAGGTGCGCCTGATCTCCACGATCGGTTTCCTGGTGGGAGCCGAACTGGAGATGGCCCGGCTGGAGAGCGAACGCGTGCAACTCGCCTCCCGTCTGGAGGTTCGAAAGCTCATGGATCGGGCGAAGGGCATTCTTCAACGGGAGTTGAAGCTGGACGAAGAAGGCGCCTACCTCGCTCTGCAAAGACAGAGCCGCCAAAAACGAAAGACGATCCGGGAGATTGCAGAGGCAATCATCCTGAGCGAGGATATCCGAAGATCGCGCAAGTAATAGGCCGGCGTTTGCCGGGTAGCCCCGCGGCTGGCCGATCGCATCCAAGCGTGCAGGAAAGCCGTTGCGATCCAGATTTTCCCGGGCAGGCGGCGCCATCCGCGGCTTTCCAGTTCAGTACGAGGTGATTGGATGAAACGAGCCATTCGCAGTGCTGCCTCCATCGGTCTTGCCGTGCTGTTCATCACTCTGATGCCAGATATCAAGCGGTACCTCCGGATTCGCAACATGTAGATTGCATCACCCCCGTGCGCCGTGCGAAACCATGGCCGCCGGCATCGCTCCCTCGCCTCTCCGCCCGGCCCTATTTGCCCAGGCCATGCCGGAAGGAGTAGAAGATGATCCGTGCAGCCGCACGCGAGGGTACCCATGGGATCCGCGGTTGGCCCGGGCAGAGTACCTTCCCGGATTGAGGAAATCGACGTTCTTTGGATCACGGCGGGCCTCGGTTGCGATGGAGACACAATCGCGATGACGGCGGCAACGCAGCCCAGCATTGAGGATGTCGTGCTTGGCGCGCTGCCCTGGATACCCCGGGTCAACTTTCACAATCCCTTTCTCTCCTGGGACAACGGCGACGAGTTCCTGCGCCGATTCCACTTGGCGGCCAAGGGCGAGTTGGACCCGTTCATCCTGGTGATCGAAGGCTCCATTCCCGATGAGAACAATAAGCCGGAGGGCTACTGGGCCTCCATGGGCACAGATGCGGCGACGGGACAGCCGATTCCGACCTGTGACTGGATTGACCGGCTCGCGCCGAGGGCATGGGCGGTAATTGCTGTGGGAACCTGCGCCGCCTATGGGGGAATTCATGCGATGGAGGGGAATCCTACCGGCTGCAGCGGGTTGCCGGATTATCTTGGCCGGGATTGGCAATCAAAGGCCGGCATTCCCATCGTATGCGTTCCCGGCTGTCCGGTGCAGCCGGACAATTTTATGGAGACGCTGCTTTACCTGCTTTACATGACCAACGGCCGCGCCCCGATGATTCCCTTGGATGAGGGCCTCCGGCCGACATGGCTCTTCGGAAGCACCGTGCACGAAGGTTGTGACCGTGGTGGATATTACGAACAGGCGCAGTTCGCCGAGCAATATGGGTCTCCGCTTTGCATCGTAAAGCTGGGGTGCTGGGGACCGGTGGTCCAGTGCAACGTCGGCAAACGAGGATGGATGGGGGGCATTGGCGGCTGCCCCAACATAGGCGGTATTTGCATCGGGTGCACGATGCCGGGATTTCCCGACAAGTTCATGCCCTTCATGGACCAGCCTCCCGGCTCGCTGCTCTCCTCCGCGGCTGTTCAAACCTATGGACGGGCGATTCATGCGCTGCGCAGGTTTACCCAAGCGTCGCTCAATAAGCCTCGGGGGCGGCAGCCGTTCCCCTCCCCGAGAGCCTGAAGGCCGCGGGCCGTTGTGCGGAGGGAGCAAGGAACTGCGACGGAGCAAGCGATGGCTGCAACGATGCCGACAGACCGGAGCGGGAGCGGGAGAGACGATCGCCGCTGGCCGGCGGAGCCTCTTGAGTTTCGCCTGAACCCGAAGGCTGTTCCCGAACAGGCGCAGGCGGAGGCCGTGCTCATGGAACTGGCAAGCGTCTTCTCCAGCGCCGCTCCGTCCGGTATCGGCTCGGCCGGCGCGCCGCCGCTGAGCGCGGACGCCCATGCCTCCAACCTGGAGGCCAAGTACCGCACACTGCTCGAACAGATTCCCGCTGTGGTCTTTATGGCGTATCTCGACCGCGGCATCAGCGAGGCGTACGTCAGCCCGCAGATCGAGGCATCCCTCGGCTACTCGCGCGCCGAGTGGCTGGAAGACCCGGTCCGCTGGTATCACCGCATTCATCCCGAAGACAAACAGCGCTGGAGCATCGAAGCGGCCGAGATGTTCCTTTCCGGCAAGCCTCTGCGCTCCGCCTACCGGGTGATTGCGCGCGACGGTCGGGTGATCTGGTTCCACTGCGATGCCAAGATGGTGCGCCGGGAAGATGGCCAACCCTGGTTCATTCATGGCGTGGCCTTCGATATCTCCGACCTCAAGCACACGGAAGAAGCACTCCAGGAGGAGCGCAATGTGGTCTCCGCCATTTTGGACACGGTCGGCGCCCTGGTGGTGGTGCTCGACCCCGGAGGGCGCATCATGCGCTTTAACCGGGCCTGTGAGCTGACCACCGGCTATTCGCTGCAGGAGGTGCAGGGTAAATGCATCTGGGACTTCCTTCTTCTGCCGGAAGAGGCGGAATGGTTCCGTTCCGCCTTTCAGCAGTTCAATGCGAACCGTCTTTCCCGGGACACCCGCACTTATTGGGTGACCAGGAACGGAAACCGGCGTTTGATCGCCTGGTCCAACACGGTGCTGCCGGGCTCGAATGAAACTCCCAATTACGTAATCGCGACGGGTATCGATATCACGGAGCGGGAGCAACTGGAAAAAGCCATCCTCAACATCAGCGCCCGGGAGCAGCGCCGGATCGGTCAGGACCTGCACGATGGGCTGGGGCAGCATCTGACAGGCATCGCCTTCATGGCCAAGGTGCATGAGGCTAAACTGGCTGAGAAACAGGTGAGCGAGGCCGCCGATGCCGCGAAGATCGTTCGCCTGGTCAACGAGGCGATTCACCGGACCCGCGAATTGGCCAGGGGACTGCTGCCTGTAGTCTCCGACGAACACGGGTTGATGTCTGCTCTGCAACTGTGGGCCGCGGAGGTTGAGGATCTCTATGGAGTATCCTGCCGCTTCCAATGCGAGAGCCCCGTCCTGGTCCGAGACGATGCGAAGGCGACCCACCTCTACCACATCGCGCAGGAGGCGGTGAACAACGCACTCAAACACGGTCACGCGCGCAATATTCTGCTCCGCCTCACGGCCGATCAGGGCCGGGGCACGCTGTTGATTCGCGATGACGGCAACGGCATCGCAAAGAACCGCGAACCATCGCACGGCATGGGACTCCACATTATGAACTACCGGGCCGGAATGATCGGCGGAACGCTCGAGGTGCGCCCGGACGGCGAGCATGGAACATCGGTGACTTGCGGTTTTCCCCTGCCGGCCGCCGGATGAGATCGACATGCACAACCCCATCCAAATCACGAAAGATGAGTCGCTCGGCAAGAGAAGAGTCCTGGTCGTAGACGACCACCCGCTCCTTCGCCAGGGACTGGCGCTCATGATCAACCAGGAGCAGGATCTGGAGGTCTGCGGAGAGGCGGAAGACGCCCAGACCGCGATGCAGGCGATCCCAGAGCGGCGCCCGGACATCCTGATCGTTGACATCTCTCTCAGCGGCCCGGACGGGTTGGACCTGCTCAAGAACATCCGCATCTCTTATCCTTCCCTGCCCGTGCTCATCCTCTCCATGCACGACGAGGCGATCTATGCAGAGCGCGCTCTGCGCGCCCGCGCGAACGGCTACATCATGAAGCAGGAGGCCACCGAGAAGGTCCTGGTCGCAGTGCGGCGCATCCTGCACGGCGATGTCTATCTGAGCGACCGGATGGCCAACAAGATGCTCCGGCAGTACATCGGAGGGGCATCCGCAGCCATGGAATCCCGTCTCTCTTCTCTCTCCGATCGCGAACTGGAGGTCTTCCGGCTGATTGGCGAAGGGCGAGCCACACGGGAGATCGCCGAGGAATTGCGGCTCAGCATAAAAACGGTGGAGACGTATCAGGCGCATCT
>DASYYO010000465.1:0-3955 GCA_035933805.1 Acidobacteriaceae bacterium
CCCTGCACCCGGAAACCGATGATATTGCGCCCTTCCTTGTTTGGCCGGATCCCCTTGACGGCGAGGAACTGCTTGTACTGCACGACCGGGGTAAAGTAGCGCACATTTCCCCAGATTCCGGAGACCTGGAAGGCCGCGGAAAAGTCATGCCCGTACCGCGGCTTGAAGGGACTCGGGCCCACCTTGCTCTCCGAATAGCTCAGAGAGAGCATGCTGGTATAAATGCCCTCCAGGGCGTTTGGCCCCTGGATCTGTCCGCTGCGAAAGGCCAGCGTCTGGAAGAGGTTGGCAGAAGCCTGGCTGAAGGTCCTGATCGAGGATTTGTTCCAGTTGTAGGTCGCGCCGACCCGCTTGAAGGAGTGGCGCAGCGGATAGCTG
This sequence comes from Acidobacteriaceae bacterium, assembly GCA_035933805.1. GTDB lineage: Bacteria > Acidobacteriota > Terriglobia > Terriglobales > Acidobacteriaceae > PALSA-350. The sequence goes on from DASYYO010000465.1 coordinate 379, forward strand.
ACGGAAAAGCTCATTCCCGTCTGGTCCTGGTTGTAGTTCTGCGTGAGCGACTGCTCGGCCGCGCTGAGATTGGCCGCCTGCCCGGTGGGGCTGGCGTAGTTGCGCGCCGAGTTGTAATCGTACTTGTTGGAGAATGCCTGAAAGCCGACGCTCAGCGGCTTGTTGCGCAAATATGGCTCGTTAAAGCCGAACAGCAGGTTGCGCGAGAGATTCCCCAGGCTGGCCTGCAGGCTCAGCGTTTCTCCCAGGCCCAGAAAGTTGTTCGTCTGGTAGTTCAGCCCCAGGAACGAGCCGGCCAGACCGCTGACCCCGCCGTTCAACCCGATCGAGTTCTTGCCCTTCTCGTGAACCTTCAATAAGAGGGAGACGGTGCCGTTCTCGGCGTCCTGGTGCAGTTCGGTATCCTGGTCCACCTTGAGCGGATCGAAGTAGTCCAACTGGTTCAGGCGCAGCAGACTCGACTCCCAGGAATTGCTGTTGTACGGCTGCCCCTCTTCAATCAGCAGCTCGCGGCGGATCACGCGGTCGCGGGTAATGGTATTGCCCTGGAACTCGATGCGCGACACGTAAAAAGGCTTGCCCTCATCGATATCGATATCCAGATAGACCATGTGTTTGGCGTCATCCGGACGGAAGTTGGGCACCGCCGTGAAGTTGATGTAGCCCAGCGTGCCATACGCCTTGCGCAGATTGTCGAGCCCTTTGCCGATGGCAGTCGCGTTGATCCAGTCGCCATCCTTCAAAGCGAACTGGGCGCGCAGGGCCTTGACGTTCTTGACCGCCTTGTTTCCGCTGAAGGTAATGCTGCCCAGCCGGTAGCGCTCACCCTCCTCGACAGGCATCCGGATATCGATCCGCTTGCCCTTGCGGGGACGAAAGGTGATGAGCGACAGTCCGCCTTCGTTGCGGATGCGGGTCACCGGCTCGCCCACTTCGCCGCGGAAGTAGCCGCGGTCCTGGAGAGCGCGGCGGACGCGCTCGGCGTCCTCTTCCAGCTTGCTCGCGTCATAGGTGCGGGGGAAGAGGTTCTCAAGAAAGATCGAGTGCGGAATCCCGATGGGGCGAAGATTGCGCATCGCTGCGCGCAGGTCGCGCGAGTTGACCGCCCGGTTGCCGGTGAACGTAATGTTGCCGACCTTCACCGTCGGGCCTTCTTTGATGATGAAATTGACGCTCACCGACGCCGGAGGAATGGTCTTCACGTCCGGCTTCACGGTTGCAAACTGGTGGCCGTGCTCGGCCAGCAGCTCCCGGATCACGTCGATCGCATGAGCGAGCCGCGTGGGATCGTAGGAGCTCTCGACCGTCAGGCCGACGTGCTCCTTCTTGAAGCGGTCCAGAACATCGGATTGCGAGACGGAGCTCAGCCCCTTGTAGTTGATCTCACGAATGGTCGGCTTCTCCCGGACGATGATGTCCAGGATGATGCCCTTCGGGGTATCCTCACGCTCGATCTTGATGTATTCGAAGTAGCCCGTGTTCCACAGCGAGTTGAAGTCGCGCTCGATTGCAGCAGGGTCATACGTATCGCCCGGATGGGTAAACAGGCGGGCCAGCACAGTCTCCCGGGGAATCCGGCGATTGCCGATCACGCGAATTTGATTGACGACGTTACTTTGTGCCCAGGCGAAAAGCGTGGCCGAGCAGAGGAAAAGCACCGTTGCAGCTCTGCAAATGCGGAGGAAAAACGGGCGCACAGCTTTGCTCTGGAGAGACCGGGAGCAGAGGCTCCCTGAGTTGACGGGAAGAATAGGCACACCCTCACTGCTGAAAATCAGATCCTGCTTGAGGAAAAAGCGATTATAAGTGACGGACCGGATAGTTCCCAACTTCAGGCTCTTTCCCCGGCCGCTTAGCATTTCCCGATTCCCGCGGAGAGAGGCAGAGCGCGATCCCGTTCTTCTTCCATCTCCCGAAGGATTTCTGTCTGTATCCACACCCCTCAGAGCCGGGTTCGCCCGGTTCCTCAGCTTTCGAGTTCGGCCGAGAGAACGAATTCCTCCGCCGAACGCTCCCACTCGACCCGCAGGAGATTCGGCTTGCAGCAGACCTGGCAGTCCTCGACGTACTGCTGCCGTCCACCCGCAGACTCATCCACCACGGTTTCATTCCACTCTCCACAGCCAGCGCATTGAAATCCCGCGGCGAACGGCATCGTCCGTATCCCGTCTGTCCCGTTTTGCAAAGCTATGGCTTTTTCAGGATAAGCCATGCGGGTGGCGCTCGTTCGAGCGGGTTGCCGCCAACAGCGTTCCCGGATCCGCCGACCAGTGCACGGTTTGGGTAGGCTCCCCTTAGTCTATCGGAGAGAAGAGCTTTTGCGCTTCGTCCCGAGTCAGCTTTCGCACTTCCACCAGTGTGGAATAAAAGGTCGGGCCCCGGCCCAGATCCGTGAGCCGCTCCGAGGTGAGCGCATTCACATTGCCGCCGCCCGCGGAGAGCTTGTTCCAGTCCAGGCTGGCGGCCACCACTCCCGGCGGCGCCTTGCCGTTCACACGGGCGCGCAGCGGAATGCGTCCCCGCTCGTTATAGACCAGGACCGCGTCCCCGTTCTCGATCTGCCGCGCCGCCGCATCGCCGGGATGCATCTCCAGCACTCCTGCGCTCTCCACTTCCAGCTTCCGGTGGCCGGGCAGGCCGGCGAAGGTGGAGTTCATAAAATTGCCCGCCTTGCGCGGAAGGAACTCCAGAGGATAAGCGCCGGCTGCGGAGCCGCGGCGCGACTCCTCCGGCGGCCGGAAGACAGGCATTGCATCCAGTCCCTGCGCCGCCAGCGCCTCGGAATAGAACTCGGCCTTGCCGCTGGGAGTGGCGAAACCACCCTCTGCAAACGGGAGAAAGGGCCTGCCCACGCGCTCCTCGTCAAACTGCAGGCGTACGCGCTTCTCCCTCTGCAGCCGTTCCGGAGTGATGCCGTTCATCCAGGGGGCAGCCGGGTCCGCCGGCATTGAGTTTCCCGAGCCCACCGCTGGCGAGAGGGCCTGGGCGATGAGGTCCTCCGCCGTCTCCCGGAAGCACGCCTCGGAAAACCCCATCCGCTGCCCGAGCTGGCCAAAGAGCCAGACATTCGAGCGCGCCTCCCCGAGAGGAGCGATGGCCTGTTCGGAGAGCTGCACATAATAGTGGCCGTATGCGCCCTGAATGTCCTTGTCTTCGAGGAAGGTCGTCGCCGGCAGCACGATGTCGGCGTAATCAGTCGTGTCATTGAAAAACTGCTCGTGCACCACGGTAAAGAGGTCGCTCCGCCTCAGCCCGCGAAGCACAGCGTTCTGGTTGGGAGCGATCGCCGCCGGATTCGAGTTGTAGACGAAGAGCGCCTTGACCGGCGCCGTCCTCTCCGCTCCTTCCTCCTCAGCCTGCCCGAGCTCGGTAAGCGCGTGACCAAGCCGCGACATATTCACGATGCGGGCAGGCCGCCCAAGAGGGCTCTTCCCCATGAGGTCAGGCCGCTCCAGGGCCTGCCGGTTGAAGGCGAACGCTCCGCTGGTCGAGAGCTGGAGTCCTCCGCCGAGCTGCTTCCACGCGCCGGCGAGCGCAGGCAGCATGCAGATGGCCCGCACTGCCGCTCCGCCGTTCT
>DASYYO010000082.1:0-2305 GCA_035933805.1 Acidobacteriaceae bacterium
CGCTTGTTTGACTGGCATGCCGCGTTGTTCCCGACCGGCCGCAGCGGCATGTCAAAGATCAAAGTAGGGACCTGGCGTGACGACAGCACAGGACCGATGCAGGTCGTCTCCGGCCCGGTGGGCAAAGAGCGCGTCCATTATGAGGCGCCCGGGGCTGAACGCCTGGGCAAGGAAATGAAGAAATTCCTGGAGTGGTTCGAGAAAGACAGCTCGACCGATCTAGTGCTCAAGTCAGGCGTGGCGCATCTCTGGTACGTCACCATTCACCCCTTCGATGACGGCAACGGACGCATCGCGCGCGCGATTGCCGATATGGTTCTCGCCCGCTCGGAGCAAAGCCCGCAGCGTTTTTACAGCATGTCGGCGCAGATCAGGCAGGAGCGCAAGACCTACTATGAAATTCTCGAAGCAACGCAGAAAGGCGATCTCGATATTACGCGCTGGCTTGAGTGGTTTCTCGATTGCCTCGCGCGCGCCTTCGACAGCTCCGAGACAATCCTGGCGGCTGTGCTTGCCAGGGCCCGCTTTTGGGATCGTTTTGCTGGTGTGGATTTCAATGAGCGGCAGCGCAATATCGTGAACCGTCTGCTCAATGGCTTTGAAGGCAAACTGACATCGTCCAAATGGGCCAGGCTCGCAAAGTGTTCGCAGGACACGGCGCTGCGCGACATCGAGGACCTCATGCGCAAGAAGGTTCTGCTAAAAGAGCCCGCCGGAGGCCGGAGCACTTCTTATTCGCTCGCGAAGCTTACGTGATTGGTCTTTCAGCGAGATCTTGCGGTTGACGTGGGCGCAGCGGTTTTGAAAGTGGAGGGAGATCAACGGGGAAAACTGCTGGCCGCCCTGCTCGAAACCAGACGAGCAACCCCGCCGGCCTCACACCTGTTAACTCCGCGGGTGCGCCATCCTTCGCGGCGTTCTTCCGCCAAGGGCGGCGCACCACAGATCCACGTCCCGAATCTTGATTCCTCCACAAATCTCGAAGGAAACCAGGAAACCCTGCTACCGCACATCCCCCGCAATCGGTGGCTCCGGAGGAGTCTTTTCGAACAGGGCATGATGTACCAGCCCGGCCAGCGCGGCCCCTACGATCGGCGCGGCCCAGAAGAGCCAGAGCTGGGAGAGAGCCCAGCCGCCGGCGAAGATGGCCGGTCCCGTGCTCCGCGCCGGGTTCACTGAGGTGTTCGTGACCGGGATGCTGATGAGGTGAATCAGCGTCAGGCCCAGCCCGATCGCGATTGGGGCAAAGCCCTTCGGCGCCCGCTCATGGGTCGAACCGAGAATGATCATCAGGAAGAAAAAGGTCATCACCACTTCGCAGACCAGGCAGGCCTGCAGCGAATATCCGCCCGGCGAGTGCATGGCATAGCCGTTCGAAGCGAAGCCCGCATGCACGTCAAAGCCCGCCTTCCCGGAGGCAATCACGAAAAGCACGCCGCTGGCCGCGACGGCTCCAAGCACCTGCGCGATGACATAGGCAGGAAGATCGGCCCAGCGAAATCGCCCCGCCGCGGCCAGGCCGACGCTGACTGCCGGATTGATATGGCATCCGGAGATATGGCCGATGGTGTAAGCCATGGTGAGCAGCGTGAGCCCGAAGGCCAGCGCAACCCCGGCGAAGCCGATGCCCAGTTGCGGAAAGGCCGCTGCCAGCACTGCACTGCCGCAGCCTCCTAAAACCAGCCAGAAAGTACCGAAGAACTCTGCTGTTGCGCGTTTTCCCAGCGAAATCATAAGAAGTTCCTTTCCTGTTCATCGACTGCGAGGGTAAGTCCGGAAGTCCGCTCCAAACCCTACTACAATCGTCCTCTCCGCAGATACGAAAATCCTGCGAATAAGTCGATCCTGCTCCTCGCCGCCCCTGCCGGCCGCAAACCGGGGTAACACGGCCGCATCGCCGGAGGCCAGCGAGAGTACTCTCGATAAGTCGTTGGGTGAAAGATAGACGGACTTATCCCCCGGATGGCTGCAACTTCGCTCTCGCGATCGATCTCTCCGGGAAAGCATTGCTGAAACCGCGCTCAAGCGGGAAAAACTCCGGTTTTCCGCATCCGTGCCGCCGGAAGTCCAAAACTGAAGTATCCTTGGGGCCATGTTCTTTCGTGTATGGATCGTCGCGCTCGCACTTACCGGGAGTCTGTTTGCCCAGGCCAGGCCCGATTGGACCCAGCCCTTCCCGCCGTTCCGCATCATCGGGAACGTCTATTACGTGGGCAGCAAAGGTCTGGCATCGTATCTGATCACTACCTCTCAGGGCGATATCCTCATCAACAGCAGCTTTGAGAAGAACGTCCCCATGATCCAG
>DASYYO010000095.1:0-12838 GCA_035933805.1 Acidobacteriaceae bacterium
CCGAGGGTGGCAACGGCGGATCTATCAAGACGTGCCTCGATCCGAATGCAGTAAATGGGAGGCGAGGATGAATGCGTGCCAGCACGGGTGAGCCTCTCTTCGTGCCAGGATGGCGGGCGGGTTGAGGCGTTCCCAGCACACGGGGCATCAGCACTTCGTTCCGCAGATGCTGCCGCGGGCAAGGACATCTGAGCACAGGCGCAACGCGAGATCCTTTCCCGAGCCTTGGAGCAGACGCGCTGTAAACATCCCTTTGAGTTGACCGGCTACGTCTTGATGCCGGGAGGGGGTTCCTCTGCTGGTCAGCCAGCCTGGGCAGCGGTTCTTTGGCTGTGGCTTGCAGGCCTGAAGCTGTCCGTCTCACGGGGATGAAAGGGAATCGACTCTGGCGGCTCGTTCCTATGATTTCAACATATTCACATAGGGGAGAAGCATGGAATCCATGCACTGGAATCCGATGAGGCGTGGGTTCGTGAGTCCGGGAAGACTGGCGCTGGTCGATTTGTAATCGCTATTGCTCCGGAGAGAAGGCGCAGCAACGATTGACCAAGGCCGGAAGGAACACCGGAAGTTACCAAAAATCAACCCACGTACGCTGGTGCGAACGAGAGGCACCCTCCGAATCGATCGCAGAGGGAAGCCTGGACCACCCGCGCATATGCCCTCATTTGTTTAACCCAAGAAGGGCCGCCCTTGCAGGCGGCCCCAGGCGTAATGACTTAGACAGCAACCGTTCCACCGTCGACGAACAATTCTACCCCGGCAACATAACTGGCATCATCGGATGCAAGGAAGACTGCAGCCTTGGCGATTTCGTCTGGGCGGCCAATACGACCTAGAGGGACCCCGGAGGCTAACTGTGCGTAGAGAGCCTGCTTTTGTTCTTCGTTTTGGGCGAGGCCACTGAGCCCAGGAGTGTCAATGGGACCCGGACTGACCACGTTGACGCGGATCTTTCGATCCTTCAGGTCACTCGTCCAACCGCGCGCAAACGAGCGCACAGCAGCTTTGCTTGCCGAGTACACGCTGAAGTTTGGGTTCCCCTGGACGGAAACTATGGAGGCATTGAGAACGATAGCACCGCCGTCCGGAATGAGCGGAAGAGCCTTCTGAACAGTAAAAAGCAGCCCCTTCACATTCGTGTTGAAGGTCTGGTCGTACTGCTCTTCCGTAATCTGTCCGATAGGCGCAAACGAACCACAGCCTGCGTTCACAAACAGCACGTCCAGACGGCCTTTTTCCTGCTTAATCTGCGAGTACAGCGCCTCGAGATCTGCCAGATTTGAAGCGTCAGCTCGGACAGCCTTAGCTTGACTGCCGAGGCCTTTCGCGGCAGCGTCCAGCTCTGCCTGGCGCCGGCCGGTGATGTATACGAATGCACCTTCTTCAATGAACTGTTTTGCCGTTGCGAGGCCAATACCGGAGCTGCCTCCGGTCACGAGTGCTACTTTGCCTTCCAGTTTGCCTCCCACGTCTGTTCCTCCCTTCCACCTGGATGTGGACCGTACGTTTCAGATGTGCTGGATTGCGGTTGGATGCAAGTTGTGGATTATTTGTTTCAGAAGTGCATCCAATCGGTATGACGATGCGGAATGCAGCACCGGGCAAGATGGGGCGACCACGCGGGTTCTCAGAGGAGCAGGCTTTAGAGGCCGCGATGCGCGTTTTCTGGGAAAAGGGTTATGAGGGTGCAAGAATGAACGACCTCACCTCGGCGATGGGTATTAACCGCTCGAGCCTATATACGATCTTCGGGGATAAGGAGGCGCTGTTTCATCGAGCAATTCAGCGGTACAAAGATGGCCCCGTTGCTTTTGTCTGGGATTCGGTGCGGGAACCCACCGCTCGCCGCACCGTCGAAGTTTTGTTGCAGAAGGCCGTAGATTTGCTCGCGGATCCCAGAAATCCGCGGGGATGCCTCTCGATCCAGGGAGCACTCGCGGCGGGGACTGAGGCAGAATCCATAAAAGAAGCATTGATTGCATTCCGCAAAAATGGAGAAGCCACTCTAAAGAAGCGCTTTGCTCAAGCCCAGAAGGAAGGGGAAATTTCCCGGGATTTTCATGCCGGTGACCTGGCACGGTACATCCTTACCCTGTTGACAGGACTCGGAGTACAGGGAGCGAATGGTGCGACGAAAGCTCAACTGCAAACCATCGTCGACATAGCGCTCCGGTCATTACCGTTTTAAAGAATCGCATCCGATGTTCTCCTCAGGGGGAACCGGGAGTTACGTGCTGGATCAAACATGGCACTGCGGATTAGCCGGATTGGTACCCAGATGTCGGCCAGTAGGACCACTGTCTGCTGCTTTTGTCCCCGCAGTGACTGTTACCGATTGCGGCGATAGAGGGACCAGTACTGGCTCTTGCCGATGAGGGAGTATTCCCTGGCCAGCAGATCGGGATAGAGGGAGAGAATGGTTTGGATCTCCGCCGCCTCTTCGCCCGTGGTGTGCTGGACCATCAGGAGATCGGGCTGGCCGATGAGCGATCTCTCCGGGAGAGGATCACTGGTGCTGACGTTGTTGCTCACGTTCAGCCAGGTCGCGCCGCCCTCCGGAGGACGGCGTCCCAGGGCAAAGGAGAAGGGGTTGTCAAAGGCGATCGAGGAGACCGTTTCATTCGGCCCGCTGAGAGACTGGAGCAGGCGTATCCCGTCGTTGGTGCTGGCGATCAATGGAGCGCCATTCGCGTTCTTCGCATCAGGATCGTCCCCTTGCCAGTCCAGCGGCGTCCAGGAGCGAAGCCGGGCCGAGTCGAAGTGCGGTTGCTGCTGACTGGCAAGGACCGCTGTTTCGTACGCCGCATCCGCGGAGCTGGCCAGGTCCTTGGCAAAGAGCGGAACAGTGATGGGGAAGAGCGCCATCGCGGCCACAGCTCTCTGGAATGTGAGCCGTTGGCGCGTCTCAGACCTTGCGGGAAGAGAAAACAGGAGCATTGCGCCGCTCAGAGACCAGAAGGCGGCGAGCGGCAGGTCGCCGCGCATGGCATTGGTGGCGCGGCAGAAGACATCGCAGCCTACGACCACCAGGGTTGCGAACATGTATTTGAGCGCGGTCTGCCGGCCGCGGAAGCAGGCAATCGCGATGACGAGGCCTGCGGCCAGAGCGAATCCCAGGTTTCCAACTTCCTCAACGATGACGGAGACTGTCTGGGAGAAGAGCATTCCCTGGCGCGCATGGCCAAGAGCGATCGTCTCGCGGAGAAATGCCGCCGGTTGAAAGTGGAGAAAGGCGAGGGCTCCAAGAGCGGCAGCCAGGCCCCCGGTCAAGACTCCAAGGAGATGTTTACGGCGCACTCCAAACGAGAAGAGGCCGGAGGCCAGCAGCAGCACGCCGGGCAGCACAAACGAGACCTTCAACAGGACCGTGCAGGCGAGCGCCGCTCCGGTTGAGAGACCACCCCAAAATAGAGTTCCGGACCGTTCCGCTGCCGGGGCAGGAGCATCTGCGGCCTGAAACCGGGAGACGGGCAACTGCTCAAGAATGATGAGGAAGAGAAGCGCATACCCGATCCGGTTGTAGAACATCGCATGGGAGATCCAGGTGGGATATTCCCCGAGCGGGCGCGCGGCGGAGATGAAGATCAGGAAGAAGAAGCCGAGGACGAGGGAGGGAATTCGCGCCCGGTCCCGCCGGACAAGCAGGAGAAACCAGATGCCGAGGACGGCGGTGTAGAAAGCTCGCGCGAGGCCGATGGCGTCTGCACGATAGCCATCGAGGGCAAGCGCCCAGCGGAGCGGGTCCCACACCAGAACGCCGAGGCCGGAGTAAAAGTCGACGCAGGGAGTCTGGCCGGAGGCCACTCGCCAGGCGCCGTCCAGAAGCACAAAGAGATCATGCCCGTAGATCCTCGTGGGAAGCGCGCCGAGTGCGATCTGCAGGGCGCAGACGACGAGAAGAGCCGCCAGGAACAGCCACACGGCCGATCGTTCCAGGAAGGCAGCCGGCCGTTTTTCAAGAAGTAGCGTATCTCTCATATTTGCCCAATTTGCAGGAATCGGCGGTGGACGAGGACTCATTCCGGGCGGTTTTGCGCCGCAACACGGCGCTTCGCGGACCGCGGACAAGAGATCCCGGCTGGCGCTGACGCGCCGGGAGAAACTGCTCCAGACTAGCGTAGGATGCAGGTTCTTGACCGGAATAGCCGGGCGGGAGGGCCACCGGAGGGAATTTCTCCAGAAATTCATCCATTTCGTTTCATCCATTTCAGATCACGGAGGCCGCTATTCCTTACAGTAGGTCGGCTGATTGTCTTCCGCAGAGGGCCTCGATCCTGGGTTACTCGATCCTGGGTTCCTCGATCCTGGATGACTCCGATCCTGGATGACTCAATGCCGGGTTGAGGACAAAGAGGATACATGCAGAGAACGAGCGATGGCACCCGGGAAAGGCTCTTGAGATCGTGAATACATGGGGGATCTTGTTGCTTGCAACAGGCTGCTTGCTGCCTGCATCATGAAAGCAAATATGAAACTCCGGTTTTGCCCTCCAATAGGCGTTTCACTTGCCTGTGCGGCGCTGCTGCTATCGCCGCCGGCGGCGCGTCCGGCGGAAGCGCCCAGTCACTCGAAGACCCCCGGCGTGTACATCTCGGGCGTGAGCAAGGAAGTTCCCTCCATGAGCGTGAGCCTGGGCAATGACGGTTCGGCAACGATCTCCCAGGATGCCGGAAGCGGCGCCGAGACCTTCTTCGGCCACTGGACCGAATCCGCCGGTGAGATCACGGTGAAGTTCGACGCGGTCGACGGCAAGGCGCCTGAGCCTGCCATGGTCTTCCGCCTGGATCACGACAAGCTGCAGCCGGTCACCTGGGACCACGCGGTCTGGGGCAAGTTGACTCCGCCGGTCATGAAAAAAGGATACAAGGTGAAAGATTCCTACTGGCTGACGACGGTGCCGTAGAGCTGCTTCGCGGCGAAGCCCCCAAACCGTTCTGAAAAGCGCTATCTTTTACAGGATACGTCCCTTAAGGGGAAAGCAGTGCCGATCCATTGCGTGCGAAGGAGCGTCCGGTGGGAAAGAGATACGCCAACATCCTGGAGAAAGTCGGCAACACCCCGGTGGTCAGGATCAACAAGCTGGCGCCGCAACATGTAAATCTTTTTGTCAAGGTGGAGGCCTTCAACCCGCTGGGTTCGGTGAAGGACCGCCTTGCGCTGGGCGTGATCGAGGATGCGGAGAGAACCGGCAAGCTCAAGCCGGGGCAGACGGTCATTGAGGCGACCAGCGGAAATACCGGCATCGGGCTGGCGATGGTCTGCGCGCAGAAGGGATACCCGCTGGTCGTCACCATGGCGGAGACCTTTAGCGTGGAACGGCGCAAGCTGATGCGCTTTCTCGGAGCGAAGGTGGTGCTTACCCCTGCGGCCGGCCGAGGCATGGGTATGGTCGCGAAAGCCATTGAGCTGGCCGAGGCGCACGGCTGGTTTCTGACCCGGCAGTTTGAGAATGAGGCGAACGCCGAGATGCATGAGCGGACCACGGCGCGAGAGATTGTGGAAGACTTTGCGGGCGAGCGGCTGGACTACTGGGTGACGGGATTCGGCACAGGAGGAACCCTGAAGGGAGTTGCGCGAGTGCTGGCCAGGGAGCGGCCGGAGACGAAGATCATCGTCTGCGAGCCGGATGATGCCCCGCTGCTCTCGAGCGGCATTGAACAGGAGCGAAATGCCGATGGATCGCCGGCCGCCGCCCACCCGGCGTTCCGTCCTCATCCATTGCAGGGCTGGAGCCCGGATTTCATTGCCAAGCTGACGGGCGATGCCATCGCGGCAAAGGCCGCGAGCCAGATCCTGCGAATTGGAAATGCAGAGGCCATGCGCTGGAGCCGGGAGCTTGCCCGCAAGGAGGGGATCTTCGTGGGCATTACTTCGGGCGCCACTTTTGCGGGCGCGCTGCGCGTGTGCGCCGACGCTCCAAGCGGCTCCAACATTCTGTGCATGCTGCCGGATACCGGCGAGCGCTACCTGAGCACACCGCTCTTTGCGGAAGTTGCCGTCGACATGACCGAGGAGGAGCTGGAGATCGCCCGCTCGACCCCCAGCGGATGGCTGCAGCCGGCGTAAAGGGCTGTGCGGCATGGAGAGGAAACCGGCGTTCGGGATTTGGGTGTATGCTTCCTACCTGGCACGTCGGAGACCACTGTGACCCTCAAGGTATCTCAATTGATGGGAGCATCCTATGCCCGACAGCATGACCCAAATCCTCTCCTCCGGACCGACCGGGACTAAAGTCAATATTGCGGTACTCGGAGACGGATTCGCCGATGGTGCGGATCAAACCACCTACAACAACAAAGTGGACGATCTCCTGTTCAACGGCCTGTTCAAGAACGACTATTTTTTTGAGGATATTCAGGCATTTAATATCTTCCGGGTGAATCTGATTTCGGTCGACTCGGGTGTAGGCACCAAGACGTACAACAACGGCACGCTGCTGAATACCGTCACGAAGAACACTGCTCTTGGCTACTACTACAGTGGCTCGTGGTCGCACTGCTGGCTCGAGGGCGGCCCAAACACCGGCACACTGCTCGCGAATGCCTTGAACACATGGGTGCCCGACCATAATCTCGTTCTGGTCCTGCTCAACAACCCCGGATTCGGCGGCTGCGGAGGCGGCGGCTACGCCGTACTACCTCTCGGAATTACCTGGGACACCATCGCGCACGAATTTGGGCACGGCCTGGGAGGCTTCTGCGATGAATACTGTCAGACCGATGCCACCTACGCCGGCGGAGAACCGGGTTGTGTCGACAACACAATTAACACCAATCGCGCCACCCTCAAATGGGCCCGATTCGTAAATCCCGCCACGCCCGTTCCAACCGGCGTAGGCAAGTGCGCCGGCTACACGCAAGGTGCGCGCCCCGGCGACTGGGACGACAATCAGAGCGTGGGATTATTCGAAGGTGCAGGCACCGTCACCCTGGGAATTTATCGTCCGGTGATCAACTGCCGCATGAGCTCGAATCTCCCGCCCTACTGCCCCGTCTGCTATACGCACATGAAGTCCATCAATGATGCCAAGACCCAGCGCACATTTCTGAAGGTTTACGCCGGGGACTTCAACGGCGACGGCAAGTCCGACGCTCTCATTCACAATACCAACGGCATCATGATCTATCGCTCCAATGGCGGCCAACTCGACGTCCAGTTCAGTTGTGTCGACCACGTCCCCGGCTCATGGCAGTTCAAGCCCGGCGACCAGTTCTGGATCGGTGACTTCAACCACGATGGAAAGGACGAAGTTCTCGTCTTCAATGGGGGCGACTGGGTCATGCCCTACCTCGGCCTGCTCGCCGACGACGGCCAGGGAGGCCTCAGGTTGATCGCCCGCTACGACGGCTCCATGCCGGGATGGCAGTTCAAGCCCGGGGACCAGTTCTTCGTGGGCGACTTTGACGGAGATGGCAATGTCGACGTCTTTGTCTTTAACGGCGGCAACTGGTCGATCCCCTATCTCGGCATGTTGCGTTCCAGTGGAACCGGCCTGTCCCTGGTGCAGCGCTACGACGCGAACCTCCCGGGATGGCAGATGCGGCCCACCGATCAATTCTTCGTCGGCGACTTCAACGGAGACAAGAAGGCCGATTTATGGGTTTTCAACGGCGGGGCATGGGCCATTCCTTACCTGGGCATGCTCTCCTCCAACGGAACCTCCCTCTCCATGACGCACCGCTACGACGGCAATATGCCCGACTGGCAGTCGCGCCCATCCGACCAGCATTTCGTCGGCGACTTCAACGGAGATGGAAAGGCCGACCTCTACGTCTTCAACGGAGACGCCTGGTCCATCGCCTATCTCGGCATGCTTCAATCCAACGGAAGCTCGCTCTCCATGGTGCAGCGCTACGATGGCAACGCCCCCGGATGGCAGATGCGCCCGCACGACCGCCACTACGTCGCCGATCTGAACTCCGATAACAAAGCGGATCTAGTAGTCTTCAACGCGAGCGACTGGTCGCCCGTCTACCTCGGACGTATGATCTCGACGGGCGGGGGGTTGAAGTGTGATTGGTCGGCTACGTGGATCGGCGGATGGCATCTCGGTACGGTGGATCGTTTCGAACCTTGTCACTACCAGAGTGCGGCCGGCAAGCCTGATCTTTTTGTTCACAATACCGACTGGTTTGGCATGCTTCGCAGCGCCTCTCCATGGGTATTGGACAAGATCTATTACCGCTGGATCCACAACTACAAATACGGCAACAATTTCTGAGGGAAGGTGGACCATGGCAGATCGTGGAGGTATCAAACCCGGAGACGCCGTGCGTGGGTTGCCTACGGAACAGAAACCGGATGCGCCGCCCGTTGTCAGCGCACCCAGTCTTCCTGCAATGGAGAAGATCGGCGCGGTCAAAACAGTAGCGCGCAACCCGCTCCTTCCCCTGATGGGTTCGGGCAGCCCCCCTCCAACTGGAGGCATTGGTCGAATGGATCCGATCTCAACCCAGAAACCACCCGGGTCCACCCTGCCCGAAAAACCGCAGCAGCCCATCCCCCAAGCGGCGCCCACAGAGACAGAAGGCTACTTGCGCATGGAGGTTCATTACGACAACGGCAAGCTCTCTGTTGTCGGAGTCAAACGCGTGCCCGGCCCCCTCGGAATGCCAAGCGGATTGATTCGCGGTTACGTTTACGAAGTACTTCTGAATGACCAGGAGATTGGCCTCGGCTCACTTCCTGACGTAGGCGTTCAGCGGGCGTTCGCGAACAGCACCGTGGAAGGGCCGCAAGGCAAGCACCACTTCGCAAAGCTTCCAACCTTCGATTTCTTCGTCCGTATCCCGGTATCTTATGTTAGTACCGAGAACCTGCCGAAGCTCCAACTCGTGCTCCACAACGTCGAAGATGCGCCTGATCGCCTCACGAATTTAGCCCCACTCGGAACACAGCCGGGCGTAAAGACCACCGAGGTAGGCCGCCTGGCCGGAATACAACTCGACCAACTCTCGCCAACTGTTCGTCGGGAACTGGAGCCGATTTTGACTGTGAACAAGTAGCATACCCCAGGCCTCCCAAAAAACTCACGCCGGCTGCCGCAAGATCCCCGATAGCGCTCAGGCTCGAAAGGGCGACTACAAGTCCTTCCCAAGGCTCCGCTGACAGCAGAGCAATTGAAATCTGAACTGTCTCCCAGGATTAGGCCAAATGCCAATGGAGTGGATCGGGTGTCTTCTGTCCGGTCTCCGTTAGCGGCTGCAGAGCTTTGCTTTGCAGCCGCGGCCGCCTGCTCTCAACCAACACTCCATTGCTTCAGGCAAGCGGAGCGGTTACTATCCGATGCAAATGGCTGTCAAGGGAAGCAATCCGGACCGGCTGGTCTCGGCGACCGCGGAAGACGACGACGATTCGTTTGAATTGAAGCTGCGGCCCAGGCGGCTGGCGGAGTTTATCGGCCAGGAAAAGGCCAAGGAGCAGCTGGAGATCGCTCTTGCAGCGGCAAGGTCGCGCGGAGAGGCGCTGGACCATGTGCTGCTCTTCGGACCGCCCGGCCTGGGCAAGACCACGCTTGCGACCATCATGGCCAACGAGCTGGACGTGGCCTTTCAACAGACCTCCGGTCCTACGCTGCAGATTCAAGGCGATCTGACGGCAATTCTCACCAACCTGCGAGAGCGGCAGGTGCTGTTTCTCGATGAGATTCACCGGATGCAGGCGGTGCTCGAAGAGAAACTCTACACGGCGCTCGAAGACTACAAACTGGACATCATTATCGGACAGGGGCCGGCGGCGCGCACTCACGTGATGGACATCAAGCCGTTTACCTTTGTCGCTGCAACCACGCGCCCCGGCCTGTTGTCTTCGCCACTGCGCTCGCGCTTTGGAATTCTGCTGCGGCTCGAGTTCTATACCGAGGACGAGTTGCGGTATATCGTGGAGCGTTCCGCGGAGGTTCTCAATGTGCCGATCGACCGGGACGGCGCCGCTGAGATCGCCTTGCGCTCCCGGGGCACGCCGCGGATCGCCAATCGCCTGCTGCGGCGGGTGCGCGACTATGCCCAGGTCCGCGGCACGGGCAGCATCGACCGGAAGATCGCCGAGGCGGCGTTGAAGCTGCATGGCGTGGATGCGCACGGCTTCGATGAGCTGGACCGCCGTCTACTGCTGACCATCATTGAGAAATACGACGGCGGTCCGGTGGGACTGGGCACGCTGGCGGCGGTGCTGGCGGAGGAAGAAGACGCGCTCGAAGAGGTCTATGAGCCATTCCTGATCCAGATTGGATTTTTAGACCGTACGCCGCGCGGGCGGGTGGCCACCCGGCTGGCCTATGAACATTTTGGCCTGCCTCTGCCGGGAAGACAGAGTCCTCTCTTTTAGATCTGCGCTGTCCGGGTCGCCGCATCCGAAGAGCGCACGGCTGCCGGGGTTTTCTAGCTGGATTCCGCACGCGGGCTGCGCCGCACAGCGACCTGCCGCCCGAGGCTCCCGCCTGTTGTAGTCTGGCGTTTGGTCCCCCTGCTCGAAGTCGATCATCTCTCGATCTATTTTCGCGACCGCGCGGCGGTCCGCGATCTGAACTTCTCCATTCAGGAAGGCGAAGTGTTGGGACTCGTGGGCGAGTCGGGCTCGGGCAAGTCCATCTCGTCGCTGGCGATCCTGCGTCTGCTGGATGCGGCCGCCCGGGTCGAAGGCGCGATCCGCTTTGAGGGCGAGGATCTGCTCCGGCTCTCCCCCAGGGAGATGCGGCGCTATCGCGGACGAAAGATTGCGATGATCTTTCAGGAGCCGATGACGGCTCTGAATCCGGTGATGCCGATCGGCCGGCAGATTGCCGAGGCGCTGGAGACGCATCAGCCGGAGCTTGGCCGCAAGCAGGTCCGGCAGGCGGTGATTGAAGCGCTGGACGCGGTGGCTCTGCCTGAGCCCGAGAGCCGTTTGCGCGACTATCCTCACCAGTTTTCGGGGGGCCAGCGCCAGCGCATCCTGATCGCCATGGCGCTGGTGAACCGGCCGCTGCTGCTGATCGCGGACGAGCCCACCACGGCGCTGGACGTTACGGTGCAGGCGCAGATCCTGGAGCTGCTCAAGGATCTGCAACAGAGATTCCGCCTGTCGCTGCTGTTCATCTCGCACGACCTCGCGGTGGTGGCGCAGATTGCCGGGCGGGTCGCGGTTATGCGCCAGGGGCTGCTGCTGGAGATGGGCACACGAGACCAGGTCTTTCTTCAACCGGGGCACCCCTACACGCAGAGCCTGCTGGGTGCTGCGCCGACGCTCGAAACAGACCGCCATCGCCCGCTGGCGACGCTGCCGCCGGCGGCAGGAGAGCTGGCGGCCGGGCCTTTAGAGGAGCGCGCTCCCGGGCATTGGGTGCGGGCCCAGTCCGAAGGCTCCTGATATCCTGTAAAGTTTGCGGTCTGTTTCCGCAGGTTTTTTGCGCCTCGCCGCGCGCTTGGTTGCGCGGGCCGGCGCGAGATGCCTGGCCGGTCCGGATCCATTCGAGCGAGAGGCCCCAGCACGTTGAGAGCGAGCTGCCGCCGGTCTTCCCCTCTGCCCCGAAGGCGGAAGACAAAGCCCGAAGACCGGGACTGCTGGAAGGACACGGCTTCAATGCGTGCTTTGATACTGTCTGACATCCATGCGAATATCGACGCGCTCGAAGCGGTGCTGGCCGCCGCGCCGGAGCACGACGTGGTCTGGAACCTGGGTGACATTGTCGGCTACGGAGCGATGCCGAATGAGGCGATCGAGCGCGTGCGCGGCCTGGGCACTCTCTTTGTGCGCGGAAACCATGACCGCGCCTGCGCGGGGCAGAGCTCGCTCGACGAGTTCAGCCCTATCGCCAGCTGCGCCGCGCGCTGGACGCAGCAGGTCCTTACTCCCGAGCATGTGGATTGGCTGCGGCACATGTCCCGCGGTCCGGTGACGCCGGATGGACCGGCATATCCAGCCGGATCGCCGGCGTCCGCCGTCGCCGCCGTAAGCTGCATGCACGGGTCGTATCTGGACGAGGATGAGTATCTGTTCTCAGTGCGGGACGCGTGGCTTCCGCTGCGGCAGGCAAGCACGCGGATCAATTTCTTCGGACACACCCATATGCAGGGCGGCTTTGCAACCAATGGCGACGACTGGTTCAAACTCGATCCTTTGTATGAACGGTCGGACGAGGAGGAGATCTCGGAGCTTGTCCTGCGCCAGGGAGCCCGCTACCTGATCAATCCCGGTTCGGTGGGCCAGCCGCGGGACGGCGACTGGCGGGCGGCCTTCGCCATGTACGACGATCAGAAGATGGTGGTCGAGTTCCGCCGCGTGCCGTACGACTTTCGCATGGCGCAGATGCGCATCGAGCGGGCAGGCCTGCCCGATCGCCTGGCAAGGCGCCTGCGCGAAGGGCGTTAAATCGCCTCCTTTGGGGGAAGTTCCTAGCCTTCTCGTGGTCCACGGTGCGTGGAGAGTTCCGCGTTCGAGTCATCCAGGGCAGGCCGCTGCAGATGGCCGCCTACAGTGACAGAAGCTTGCTGGGGACCGGACCACTCGGCGGCGGCGAGGACGGCGAGAGGAAGGGTCCACTCCAGCCAGATTCTGGTCTCGACCCAGATTCCGAAATAGAGCGTGGGGGGGAGCGCAGAGCAGCGCGGCCCAGAGGAAGAGCTGCTGGCGGCGCGGCAGGCGCCGGCGTTCGAGCCAGACGAAGAGCACCAGGTATCCGCCTGCACTGAACAACTGCGGCCAGTGGTGGGGCAGCAGCAGGGTGTGCAGATTGAGGCCCAGCCGCGGTCCCAGTTCGCTGGGATTGTGCGCGAAGCGGTGCTGGATGGCGAGCCGCATGGCCGCCCAGCCGGCCGCCATCAGCAGGATGGCCGCCGCGCCGAGCCTGCGCCGGGCT
>DASYYO010000096.1:0-10997 GCA_035933805.1 Acidobacteriaceae bacterium
GGAGGGCGAAGCGAAGATAGCCACTTTGAGCGCGGCCGGCGAAGGCTTCACGCTCAAGGCCAACGCAGCATCCACCCTTCTGATCCTGAGCGGCGCGCCGATCCACGAGCCAGTCGCCAGCTATGGGCCGTTTGTCATGAATACCAAGCAGGAGCTGATCCAGGCTGTGGAGGATTACAAATCGGGAAAGATGGGATTTCTCAACTGACGAAGGGGCGAAGCGGACAACTGGAGCGCGAGGGCTGCGGAGAACCTGAGGAGGTTCTTCCGCAGCCTGTCTGCTTTTTGGGGTGAGGGCGGAGGCTAGAAGGATTTCCTATAGGCGTACTCCGGAGCAGCTGCCCTCTACGCGGGTTTTCAGCGAGAAAAGCCGCACTTCTCACAGCTCGGTGGGGCATAGCAATAGGAAATCCGCTCTACTTGCCCATGTGTTCGATGACCTGAGCCACCGCGTTTGCCATTGCCTGGTAGCCCGCGTCTCCCGGGTGAAGATGGTCGCCGCTGTCGTAAGCGGCGAGGAAATGGTCCGGCTGGGCGGGATCCGCCGTTACCTTGGCGAGATCGACGACTGCGTCGAAGGCGCCACTGGTAAGGATCCATTGGTTGAGGGCCTCGCGAGTCTTTTCTCCATCTGGCGAGTAGTAGTGCGCACCGGCGTAGGGAGTCAGCGTTGCCCCGACAATCTTGATGTTATGGAGGTGGCAGCGGGCGATGAGCTGCTGCATGGCCTGGATGAGATCCGCCGAAGTGACCACCTGGTCGCTGAAGCGGCTATTCGGGCTTGCCGGGGAGCCGATGTCGTTGATGCCTTCGAGCAGGACCACGGTACTCGCTCCGGGCTGATCAATGACGTCCCGATCGAAGCGGGCCAGCGCGTTGGTGCCGGCGACATCATGGAGCAGGCGATTGCCGCCGATGCCTTCGTTCAAGACAGCCACTCGTGCATGGCTCGACTTGTCCAGCAGCAGCTTACCCAGAACCGCGGGCCAAGTGCTATTGGTATCTGGAGTGGAGTGGGCTCCATCGGTAATCGAGTCCCCAAAGGCAACGATGACCGGCGCCGGGTGGTCCGCTTCGACGTAGACGTCGGTCAGCCAGTAGTAGGAGAGTGTGGTGGTGCCGGCAGGCAGCTCGGCGGAGCCGGTAAAGTCCCCGGCCGGAGAGATGTAGGTCGTTCTGAACCCGCTGGCATGCGCAGTGGAGCCGGTGGGAGCTCCGGGGATGTACAGCGTGACCGCGAGATCTCCGAGTTTCGGGACGTCGAGGGTCGCCGGATCGCTGAGAGCAGAGGCGCCCGGCGGGATCACGATGCCCGGTTGGCCGCCGAAGGCCAGCGCCCGATCTGTTCCGGAAACGATAGCGGATCCCTGCTGATGGAGGGCGACGTGCGCCGCGCCAATCTTCAGCGGCGCGTTCCCGTACACGTTGGAGATGCGGATGCGCACCTGCTTGCCGCCCAGCGTGGTGCGCAGGATCATGCGAATCGTCTGATTGTCAAAGCTCTTCTCGCTTGAGATGGGAGCCGTGCTCCAGGTTGGCAGCCATTGGTCATGAGAAGCCGCCGGAGCGCCCAGGGGCCACGCCAGCAAAGCCAACGCGAGGCAGCAAGAGAGACGGGATGCGGCGTGACGGACGAAGCCGCGGGTGATTTGCTCAGTACGACGCATGACAGACTCCTCAGCACTTTCGTTCCATTCAAGCTGGTTCATTCAGGGCGGGGAAGAGCGCGGACTCCGCTCGGTTATGGAAAATCACCCGGCAAGCGCCCTGCGCATGCCGGGATCGGACAGGCCGAAGAAAAGCGAGCTTCACTTCCGGGTGGAGAAGGTGAAGACGGTGACATTGTGGTAGGTCTGTCCCGGCTTGAGTTCGGTAGACGGGAAGCTCGGATGATTGGGCGAATCGGGGTAGTGTTGAGTCTCCAGGCAGAGCGCGGCGTGCTTTTGATAGACGTGTCCGTGCTTACCATGCGCCGTGCCATCCAGAAAGTTGCCGGTATAGAACTGCAGGCCCGGCTGGGTCGTTTGGACAGTCAACAACCGGCCGCTTTTGGGCTCGTAGACGCGCGCCGCTTCCCGCAGTTCGCCTGCCTTGCCGTCCAGGACCCAGTTGTGATCGTAGCCGTTGCCCAGCTTGAGCTGCTCGTTGTTCTGATGGATACGCGCGCCGATCTCGGTCTCGTGCCGGAAATCGAAGGGTGTACTGGCAACCGGGGCCAGTTGACCGGTGGGGATCAGCGTGGAGTCGACCGGAGTATAGCGGTCGGCGTGGATGGTCAGCAGATTGCCGAGAATATCGCCCTGGCCCTCGCCGGCCAGGTTGAAGTAGCTGTGGTTGCTGAGGTTGACGACGGTATCTTTGTCGGTGGTGGCGGAGTAATCAATCGTCAGCGCGTTGTGCTCAAGGGTGTAGCGGACCCGGGCCGTCAGCTTTCCAGGGAAGCCCTGATCGCCATCCGGGCTGACGAGGGTAAATTCCACCCCATTCGGAACGATGTGCCCCTGCCAGACATGGCTGTCGAAGCCGACCATGCCGCCGTGCAGGGTATTGTCTCCCTCGCTTTTGACGATGTGGTATTGCTTGCCGTCGAGGGGAAAGGCCCCGTGGGCGATGCGGTTGGCGTACCGGCCCACGATGGCGCC
The DNA here is from genome assembly GCA_035933805.1 of Acidobacteriaceae bacterium. Taxonomy (GTDB): domain Bacteria; phylum Acidobacteriota; class Terriglobia; order Terriglobales; family Acidobacteriaceae; genus PALSA-350. The sequence goes on from DASYYO010000096.1 coordinate 2,643, forward strand.
GAAGAAGGTCTTGGGAAGCTTCGTATACGGCAGGAAGGTGTCATAGCCGAGGACTACATCCGCGACTTTTCCATTGCGGTCGGGAACCTCGAGAGAGACGACCCTCGCGCCATAGGTCATGATTCGTGCCTTCAGCAGACCATCTTCAATTGTGTAGATCTGAATATTGGTTCCATCCGGCATCTTGCCAAACACGGACTCAGTCACCTTCGCCTCCATACGCATGCCTGTCGCTAAAACTGCAAAGAGGAGAGAGACATATTTCAGACTTCCCCAACCAATCGAGCGATTTTTCATAGAAGTGATCCACCTGGATTTCAGCCCTCCCTGAGAGGGGCGGGGCGGAAAATGTTATCTCATGGACAGGCGCAATAGGCCGGTCTGCTTTGGCAATTGCCCTGGCGTCGGTTGCGGTTGGAACTCGGTCTCGCGGCAGGCCGCCTCCAGGCTGAATGACACGAGCCGGTTCCCAGGGATGGAAGAGAGGCGCCCACCGTGCTCACGAAAGCAATATTCTGCATCCAACAGAAGTCCGTCTCTCGAGAGCAGCAGTTCGCAGGAGACTGTCTTGATCGTTACGAATAGTAAAACTTACGCGATCTCTTGTGCAAGAGGGGCAGACTCTGAGTGCTCGCGGCCGGCTTTTAAGCCCTCCGCGCAGAGGGCTGCAGACGCTGGCTCCGGATCCTCTGACCTGTGCGGCACGGAGCCAGTCATTACCCCTCGCGAGTACCTTTATGCCGCCGTTTGTTACCCAATAGTTGTAGTCAAAAAAGCCGAACCGGCTATGCTACTCGACAAGCGGTGGTTCTGGTCGGACTGCTGAATTGATTCTTCGGGGGAGGGATTCATTGAAGTGGTCGGCGCAGAATCACCGCGAAACTAGAACGGCACTGGAGGTCACGCTGGATGCCGCACGCGCCGTCAGTATGGAGCGAATCGTAAGCCTGACGATGGACTATCAAAGAGGAGTCGGATTGGTTCAGTTCCGGAACGGAGTCGATGCACTGATCTCCTCTTCCGACTACCCTCAGCTCATCGAAAAGCTGCTCGAGCTCCTTTAGCTGCCGGCTCAACTTTCTTCTGACATCGTATGCCTGCTCTCCACCCCGGGGAGCCTGGCCACTGGCCGCCCGCTGTCTGGCCGTCAGGGCTGGTAGTCCAGATTCTTCAACATTTGCCTCCGGCATGCCTGCCCGGGGCATGAGTGGCAGGAGGGGATCGTCCCTCCTGCAGACCGCAACAGAATAGCTTCCTGTGGGTTTTGTTTCAGAAGAGCCGTATTCCGGCGAGCCTGGCGGGGCCTCGTGCGCGAAGTCCTCCCTGGCCCTCCGGAGTCTGTGCTCCCGCTCGGAAGAAGCTTCATGGCCCGGCGGACAACGATCGGGCGCAAGAATGCATAGCCGGACCAGACCGAGGCAGCCGCCGGCCTGGCGAAAGAATTCAACGCTTGGGGGCTGAAGATGAAACGCTGCCGCAACTGCATGCTTTACATCCTGTGGACAAAGCCCGTTCAGCTCGGCCTGATCTTAGCCTGCCTCTCGCTCTAAAAATCGCTCGCGGCGGCTCTCCCGCCTGCATGCGCTGAACCCCTCGCGCAGCGAACGAAGAAGATCCAAAAATCCCCTCCGGCTTTCCGCGAAGACCGCCGGCCTATTGCTGCGGAGATGCGATGGCTGCTCTGCTCTTCTTCTGACCTCCGATCGCAGGCGACGAGACTCGCGTCTCCGCTTCTCACATTTCAGTGTCCAGCCCGGATCGATGGAAGAAGCATTGAGGTCGAAGATGCCGCCGCAGGCTGTGTCCTTAGTTGAAGAGGATCTCTTCGCAGGCGGCGATTCATTCCTGAGATCGAACAGTTTCAATTACTCAACTCAGGTACCATTGCGTCCATGGTTGTTACCTATAACTTCTGGCCAGCGGAGGCAATTCGGGTATGCTCTTTTCAGGCGGTGATTCTTACTGGTTGTCGACTGATTCTCGGGGGAGGACTCAGTTCGACAGCCAGCGGGATTCACCGCTTTGCTTTTGCCGTTTGAATCCTTTCGCAGACTACTTATGCGCAGGATTTTGGAACAGAGATAGAAATGCGGTGTGATGGGCGGCGGCCTTCGCGGACGCCAGTCCTCGACGATCCTGTGCGAGCTTCCCGAGAACAGGCTGTCAATCTTACATTCCATCACATCGAGCCGCGCTCAGCATTTTTGCACGCTTTGGCGCAATTGCCAGCCAAGCCATTACCAAATAGCGGTACCGCTATGTCGAAGAATGTTACTCGCAAAAGATGGCAAGAAAGGTATAACGCGGCATGCTTGGAGGAAGCGGTGATTCTTACTGAGGGCGGATTGATTCTCGGGGGAGGATTCAGTTCAGCAGGAGGTAAGAGCACCGCTTGGATTTTTCCGCCGCATGATCGTGCGGCGTCCTATCCGGGGTAACTCACAGTTACAGTATCTTGATAAGATGCATCCTGCCGGAAAGGCGGAATTCGGCGGGCTTTCGTTGAGAAAGCCCGCTTAGGCTTCGCCCTTCGAAGGCGCGTTCTCCGCGTTTCGGATGGAGGCATCCAGAAGATTGATGGTGTGCAGCACCTTGGTCTTTTGCCCGCTTCTTTCGAGCGCCGTCCGCAGTTGGAGAAGGCATCCAGGATTTCCCGTGGCTACGATCTCCGGATGGACCGCCGCAATGTGCCCGGCCTTGCGGTCTGCCAGCGTGTCGGCGGTCTTGGGCCGGACGAGGTTGTAAATGCCTGCAGAGCCGCAACAGATGGCGCCTTCCGCTAGCTCCAGTAGTTCGAGATTCGGGATGGAAGCGAGCTGCGAGCGCGGCTGGCTGCGTACGCGTTGTGCATGTTGCAGATGGCACGAGTCGTGGTAAGCAACTCGTGCGGCGAGCGGGTGGCGGACCGCCCGCGGGCCGAGCTCTTCAAGGAATTCGGTAATGTCTCTGCACTTGGCGGAGAAGCGCGCGGCCCGTTCCGCGTAGGCCGGGTCGTCGCGCAGCAGCCGGTGATAGTCTTTGAGGTTGGAGCCGCAGCCCCCGGCGTTGGAGATGATCACGTCGACGTTGGCCTTCTCGAATGCATCAATCATTCGCCGGGCCAGGACTTCCGCCTGCTGCTCTTCACCTGCATGGACGAGCAGTGCGCCGCAGCACGGCTGCTCCTGTGGCGCAAAGACCTCGCATCCTTCCGCCGCAAGCACGCGGACCGTGGCGGCGTTGACCTCGGAAAGAAACTCACGCTGGACGCATCCGAGCACAAGGCCTACCCGCCGGCGCTGGGGCTCGATCGCCGGCGTCGTTCGCGGGATCGATTCGTATGGCCCAAGCTGTGGCATAAGCGATTCCATCGCCTGCAAACGTGCGGGAAGCAGCTTGAGGATGCCGGACTTGCGCAGCGCAGTCTGGATTCCCAGCCGCTGGTAGAGGAACAACAGGCGCCGCAAGATGCGCAGCCTCTCAATCCTGGGAAAGAGGTTGAACATCATCTTGCGGAAGAGCCGGTCGGCAAGCGATCGCTTATGCAATCGCTCGATCTGTCCTCGCGTGGATTCAATCAGGGCATCGTATTGAACGCCTGAGGGACAGGCCGTGAGGCATGACATGCAGCCCAGGCAGGTATCGAAATGCTCCACCCAATCGGGGGTGATTTGCGCCTCGCCGGTGCTGGCCATCTTCATGAGGTAGATGCGCCCGCGAGGCGAATCCATCTCATTTCCCCAAAGTACGTAGGTCGGGCAGGCAGGCAGACAGAAGCCGCAGTGGACGCATCGGCTGATCAGGTCCGGCGAGGGAGGATGGTGCGCGTCGAACGCGCTGGCGGCAGGGCACTCCAGGCCTGATCCGCTGGTTCCCTCAATCTGGTGGAGCGTCATCAAATTCCTCCCACATATCTGCCGGGGTTCAGCGTCCGGTTTGGGTCAAATTGTTGCTTTACGGCATGCATGAGAGCAAGCGCGTCTCCAGCCTCTCCCCAGGCATCAAGCTGTTTGGGGTGGGCAGGCTGTTGCAGGATTACCAGAGCCCCGCCTTCCGCCCGAACCTGGCTGCGCAGATCTCCAAGCAGGGCGGAGGAGCGATCCCCGTCCGCTTCGATCCTGACCCACCCCAGGCCGGTCGCCTGAAAGACCGCGCGCCAGCCTGCATTCTGCGCAGCCGCCAGCCGCGAGATCCGGGCGAGAGTGCCGGCGATGGATGAAGAGATGACGCTGACCTTGGCGATGGCGGCCGGAGCCGGATCCGCCCATAGCTCCTGGCGCGCGCCCCAATGGCTCGCCGGTTCCACATTGACAGAGAGCGGCTGAGCTATGTTGCGGATGCGCAACTCTTGTGAGGAAAGTCCTGCCTCGGTCCCTTCGAGGCCGATATCGAGCACCGGCGCCATCTGCTCGTCCACGCGGACCTGAACGGAGGCCGGAGTCAGGTTCGAATTAAGAAGTGCGAGAAGGACGGTTTGCACCTGCGCAGGGTCGCCTCCATGGAGGGTCAGGGTACGCGTGTTGGCGGGATGAGGATGGACCCGGAAGACCGCACGGGTGACGATCCCGAGAGTTCCATGCGCTCCGGTAACCAGCTTGGGCAGATCGTATCCGGCGACGTTTTTTACCACCTTGCCGCCGCTCTTGGCCAGGGTACCGTCGGCGAGGGCGAGGGTGATACCGATCACCAGATCGCGCAAGCCGCCGTAGTAGAGGCGCAGCGCGCCGGTGTCGTTCGAGGAAAGGATGCCGCCGAGAGTTGCTTGTTCCGGCCACAGCGGGTCGAGCGCCAGCCGCTGTCCATGCCTGGCCAGGGTGCGCTGCAATTCGGCAAAAGAACAACCGGCCTCCACGGTCACGGTAAGGTCTGCCCAGGCGTGCTCAATCACTCGGTTCAGCCGCCGCAGAGAGAGAACGATGTCGGCTCGCTCAACAGCATTGCCCCATCCCATCTTGGTCCCGCCGCCTCGCGGAATCACAGCGAGCTGCGACTCGTCGGCAAACCGCAGGAGACCAGCGACTTCCTGCTCGGAGCCAGGCTCGACGACCCACGATGCCGGTCTTCCGGAGATGGCGTCCTCCGCCATGGCGGGCCGTACATGTTCGGCTCCCAGAATGGCGCCAAGTCTCTGGCCGAGAGAGGAGGCAGTTTGCGTAGATGGCGTCGAGCCCATAGGTCAGTAGCGCTCCGCAATTCCGGCGGCTTCCAGTGGGTGTGGAGTATACCTGCCCGGCTTCTCCCCGCATAGGCGCGGCCTTGGAAACACCTTGCTGGGATTGGAAAGATGTAAGGGATCGAAGGCGCAGCGGACTCTCTGCATCGTCTCCAGGTCCGGCTCGCTGAACATCTTCGACATCATCTGCTTCTTTTCTTCCCCCACTCCGTGCTCTCCGGTGATAGAGCCCCCCTTGTCGATGCATAGTTGGAGAATCTTGATGGAAAGCCCCTCCGCGGCCTCCTCCTGTCCCGGGATGCGAGCGTCATAGAGCACCAGAGGATGCAAGTTGCCGTCGCCGGCATGGAAGACATTGGCGACACGCAGCCCAGCTTCGGCGCTCATCCGGTTGATCTCGTCCATGACCTCGGGCAGCGAGGTGCGAGGAATCACGCCATCCTGAACAATGTAGTTCGGTGAGATACGCCCCATCGCCGCAAAGGCCGCTTTTCTCCCTTTCCAGATAAGCGCTCTCTCCGCAGCGGTCTTTGCCAGACGGATCTCCCAGGCGCCATTCTGGCGGCAGATAGCCTCCACCCGCTCCAGGTTGACTTCGACTTCGGCAGTGGGACCATCCAACTCCACCAGCAGCAGGCCTCCGCATTTGGGGTAGTTGGCGTGAACGGCGGCCTCGGTGGCCTCGATGGAGAGCGCATCCATCATCTCCATGGCGGCCGGATACAGCCCGGCGGCGATGATGTCGCTGACCGCTGCGCCGGCATGATTCGTGGTGTCGAACGCCGCCATCAGGACATGGATACATTCGGCGCGTTTGATAACGCGGAGCGTGATCTTCGTCGCGATTCCCAACGTTCCTTCTGAGCCCACAAAGACGCCGGCGAGATCATAGCCGGGCATATCCAGTGCCTTGCTTCCGATGTGAACGAGCGAGCCATCGGGAAGCACCACCTCCAGACCCAGGACATGGGTGGTCGTAAAACCATACTTCAGGCAGTGCAGGCCGCCGGCATTTTCCGCCACGTTGCCCCCTACCGTACACACGGATTGGGAGGAGGGATCCGGGGCATAGAAATAGTCCGACGGCGAGACGCGGCCGGTCACGTCGAGGTTGATGACTCCGGGCTCGACGACCACCCGTCCATTGGGCAGATCCACCTCGAGGATCCTGTTCATGCGCGCCAGGCTGAGGACGATGCCGTTCGAAACCGGAAGCGCGCCGCCGCTCAGCCCTGTTCCCGACCCGCGGGCGACAAAGGGAATCCGCTCACGATGGCACACGCGCACAATGGCCTGCACCTGCTCTGCGGAATCGGGCAGCAGAACCGCGCGTGGCATGACGCGAAAGTTGGTCAATCCATCGCACTCGTAGGTGTGCAGATCTACAGGGGAGGTGAGCAGGCCGTGGCCGCCGACGATCTGGCGTAGCTCGTTCAGGATCGGAAGGCTCACTTCACCCGAAGAAGGAATCGGCGCGTTCGGATTGGAGTTCGAACTATGCGATACGGAAGAAGCCATGCTGGAACCCACTCGGATTGGTTAAAGGATCGACGATACCGGTGATCGCGAAGATTCGCGGCGAAGACGGAGTTCTGCCCCGGCGGTCCGGAGCCGGGGGCAAAACTCCGATTCTATCCAAGTCCTCAGCAGGCGCAGCAGGATGAAGGCCTACAGGTAAGAATAAGCCTCCAGCGTCATGAAGTCCTTGAGCTCGCTGCTGACGATCAGGTGTTCGAAGAGGTTCGCTGCCTGCTCGTATTTGCTCTCCTTGTACCGTTCCGGTCCGAGCGAGGTCCGCAGCGCCTGCAACTGATTCGCGATCGTCTCGCGGACCAGTTCCGGCGTTACCTTCCTTCCGTCTGACAGCTTGACTCCGTAATGCAGCCACTGCCAGACCTGGGTTCGCGAGATCTCCGCGGTAGCGGCATCCTCCATCAGGTTGTAGATCGGCACGCAGCCGTTTCCACGCAGCCAGGACTCGAGGTATTGAAGGCCGATGTCAATGTTCATGCACAGGCCGCCATAGGTGATATCGCCTTTGGGCACCTCGAGAAGGTCAGAGGCTTTGACGCTGACGTCTTCGCGCTTGACGTGGATCTGGTTGGGCGTCTTCATATGCTCATCGAAGACCTGTTTTGCGATCGCGACCAGTCCGGGATGCGCCACCCATGTGCCATCATGCCCGGCAGTGACCTCGCGAAGCTTGTCCTTGCGCACCTTTTCGAGGGCGATCTCGTTGGCCGCGGTGTCGTTCTTGATCGGAATCTGCGCGGCCATGCCGCCCATCGCGTGAATGCCGCGGCGGTGGCAGGTCTTGATCAGCAGATCCACATAAGACTTGAGGAAGTGACGGTCCATCGTGACCAGAGAGCGGTCGGGAAGAACAAAGTTACTGGAGCTGCGCAGCGTTTTGATGAAGCTGAAGATGTAATCCCAGCGCCCGCAGTTCAGTCCGGCGGAGTGCTCCCTTAACTCGTAAAGGATCTCATCCATCTCGAACGCCGCCAGAATGGTTTCAATCAACACCGTGGCGCGGATGGAGCCGCGCGGCACACCAACATACTCCTGGGCGAAGAGGAAGACGTCATTCCAGAGGCGCGCCTCTAGATGGCTCTGCATCTTGGGCAGATAGAAGTAGGGCCCGCTGCCCTTCTCAAGAAGGGGCTTGGCATTGTGGAAGAAGAAGAGTCCGAAATCGAAGAGCGAACCGGAGATCGGCTGTCCCTGGACAAAAAAGTGCTTCTCGACGAGGTGCCAGCCGCGCGGCCGCACGATCAGCGTGGCGCGCTTCTCTCCCAGCGCATACTTCTTGCCTTCGGGGCTGACATATTCGATGTCGCCGCGGATCGCGTCCCGTAAATTGATCTGTCCGGAGAGGTTGTTTGACCAGGTTGGAGAATTGGAGTCTTCCAGATCGGCCATGAAGCAACTCGCGCCAGAGTTCAGCGCGTTGATGATCATCTTGCGGTCCACCGGGCCGGTGATCTCAACCCGCCGGTCGAGCAGATCCTTAGGGATGGGTGCGGCTGTCCAGTCGCTGTTGCGGATCGACTCCGTTTCCGGCAGGAAAGTGGGAAGCTCACCCGCATCGATCTTTCGCTGGCGGTTGGCGCGGCTCTCCAGTAATTCGCGGCGCCGGCCGTCGAACCGGGTGTGCAGCTCAACCAGAAACTTGAGTGCTTCGGGTTGAAGGATTTCCTCGT
>DASYYO010000205.1:0-2678 GCA_035933805.1 Acidobacteriaceae bacterium
AACGCAATCAAAGCGATGAACGAGATGAGCATGATGCCTACGTTGAAGGCCAGCCGGCCGCCATCGATTGTGCCGCGCGTAATGGCGCCGAGCAGGTTCTCCTCTTTGTGGGCAATATCCTCGGGCATGTGCACCACTCCCTCGGTGGCCGGCTTTTCCGTCTCCGGCACCAGCATCTTGGAGATGAGAATGGTGCCCGGCGCGGTCATAATCACTGCCGCGAGCAGGTGCTCTGCCTGAATGCCGTAGAGAATGTAGGCCGCCATGATTCCGCCCGAGACATGCGCCATGCCGCTGGTCATGATGGTCATCAGCTCAGAGCGGGTCGCCTTTTGCAAAAAGGGCCGGATGGTGAGCGGGGCTTCCGTCTGTCCCATGAAGATGGAGGCGGCTACATTCAGGCTCTCGGCGCCGCTCACCCGCATGGTGACCAGCATGACGCGGGCAAAGATTCGAATGACCACCTGCATGATGCCGAGGTGGTAGAGCACGGAGAAGAGAGCCGAAATAAAGATGATGGTGGGGAGGACCTGGAAGGCGAAGATGCTTCCAAACGAGGAATGCTGAGCGCCAAGCTCACCGAAGACGAAGGTGGATCCGGCGAAGGCATAGGTCAGCAGCCGGTTGACCGCTCTCCCGGCCATTGCCAGTCCGCGCTCCCCGACGGTTGAGCGAAGAACGATGAGGGCGAAGAGCCACTCCAGGCCGAGCCCCCAAAGAACAGTGCGCCAGCGGATCGCTCTTCTGTCGGCTGAAAACAACCACGCCGCGAGAAGCATCGTAAGGAGGCCAAGCACTCCGGTGAATCGCGCCAAATTGGGTGTCTCCCTCCGATTTCCCGGGTTCTTCGCTTGGAACCTTTTTCCTGAATCTTACCCCGAAGCGCCTGCAATCCTTCTATCGAGCAGGGAAGAGGAAGGCATAACCGGCGAGAACAACGGCCGCCGTCATGCATGCGAATGTGATCCAGTTGAAGATCTTGCTGGCTGCGCCGCTGGTGTATGAACCCATGATCTCTTTCTTTCCGGCGATCCTGATCAGCAAAAAGATCATCGGGGGAGCGGCCGCGCCATTGAGGACAGCCGCATAGATGAGAGCGCGGATGGGATCGATTCTCAGATAGTTGAGTGAAGCTCCTATCGCTGTTCCGGCAACGATGACTCCATAGAAGACGCGCGCCTGGCGAGGCCGAAGCGCCAGGCTGTCTCTCCAGCCAAAGGAGTCGCAGATGGCGTAGGCGGAGGAGGCGGCAAAGATTGGAACCGCAAGGAGGCCGGTGCCGAGAATGCCCAGCGCGAAAAGCAGTTCGGAGATCTTTCCCGAGTGTGGGAAGCGCTGCACCAGCGGCTCAAGCGCGGCGGCCGCCTGCGCCGCGCTGCGGATGGTATGGACGCCGTGGGTGTAGAGCACCTCGCCGGTGGTGAGGATGATGAACCATGTAGCAATCTGCGAGAAGATCATGCCGGTGAATGTGTCGATCCGCATGTCCCGGATCAGGCCGGGGATGAAGCCTTTGCCTGTTTTGCCGGACTCCTGGTCCTCTTCCCGCTGCTGAGCGGCCTGCCAGAAGAACATGTAAGGCGAAATCGTCGTGCCGAGAACGCCGACGAGGATCATCAGGAACTGGAAATCGAAGTGAATCTGGGGAAGAAAGACGGCGCGAAAGACCCTTCTCCAATTTTGCGTTGCGATGAAGCCGGTGATGAAGTAGGCGAGCAGCGAGACGGTGAGGATCTTGAGATATGGAGCATAGCGGCGGTAAGGCAGCAGGATCTCCAGCAGGAGCCCGGCGACGCCGAAGATCAAGACGTACGGGATGTAGGGCAGGTTCACCAACAGCCTGGAGGACTCGGCCATCGCTCCCAGGTCCGCACCCAGGTTGATGGTATTGGTCAGGACCAGAAGGCCAACGATTCCGTAGAGCCAGACCTTCGAGTAGTTCTTGCGGATGACGGTGGCGATGCCCTGATTCGTTGCGATGGCAATGCGGGTGGCCATCTCCTGGACGCCGATCAACAGCGGCAGCATAAACAAGACGGTCCACAACTGGCCAAGGCCGAACTGGGCGCCCGACTGGCTGTAGGTGAAGATGCCGGAGGGGTCGTCATCGGCTGCGCCTGTGACGATTCCCGGACCTAGAACGGCCAGGAACCTGCGCAGCCGCTTTGCCGGAAGCCTGGCGGCTTTCATTCCGGCTCCCATGGATGGCGTGCTGGGAATGGGCGAGCTCCGTTCGAAGATACCCGCGTGGGCCCTGACATTGGCCAGCCGCCCAGAAGGCCGGATCATTGAAATCTTAAGGTACGTGTATATCAGAGCGAACGAGCCCTGAACAGCGCGGAGATACCCGCGAAGAAGGGCGAAAGGGAGCGAGCCGATGGCGAGCGCCGCGGATCATCGCGCTGCGGAATTCCCCGCCGTTCCAAGCTTGCCGCCATGGAGGTCGCCTCCCCCCACTCCCGTGGTGCGCCCCCCATGGCGAGCTTTGGGCACCCGAACAATGAGATGCCGAAATGTTGATGATGGTTGAGGGGAAACCGCCGGGGTCAAGAGACGCGTAAGTTAGCGCAGACGATGCCATCCCGCGCTCTGTTGCGCGCCGATGAGCGGAGGTTGCTTCAAGGAAGGCGGTCTTCTAACTCACTAAAGGCCACCAAACAGAAAGTTGTCGATCAGGC
>DASYYO010000241.1:0-6363 GCA_035933805.1 Acidobacteriaceae bacterium
GAGGCTCAATCCCCCGAGTCAGTGGATTTCTCCGGGGCCTGCCATGGGACGTCGTGGGATGTCCGGCTGCAAGGACTGGCGGGGATTGCGACGGTTCGCTTTTCAAGTTCACGGACCACCGCATCCGCGTCGCTGAGCGGAATGCGCCGTTCCCCCATTGAGGGGCAGCTTAGAGAATGTAGCGCGAGAGGTCCTGATCCTTCACAATGGAGGCGACCATTGCGCGCACATACTCCGGATCGATCAAGACGACCCGCTCCATGCCGTTTCCCGAGTCCTCGTCACTCACCGGTAGAGGAACGGTTGCGCCCTGTTCGATTGCTGAAGCGGCAAGATCCGCACGCTCGGATGCCCGGCCCTTGGCCAGATCCGGAGCCATAAAGCTGATCTCGTCGAGGACGCGCTCCATAATGGTGTGCAGGCGGCGGGCGCCGATGTTCTCCGTCGTCTCATTCACGCGGAAGGCGAAGCGCGCCAGCTCTTCCAGAGACTCCTTGGTAAAGCGGAGTTTCAGCCCTTCGGTCTCGAGAAGCGCAGTGTATTGCTTGGTGAGGGAGGACTTGGGCTCGGTCAGAATCCGGATGAAGTCTTCAACGGTGAGAGACTGCAGCTCCACGCGGATCGGAAAACGGCCCTGCAGCTCAGGGATCAGATCGCTCGGTTTGGAGACGTGAAAAGCGCCCGCCGCGATGAACAAAATGTGATCGGTCCGGACCATTCCGTACCGGGTGTTCACCGTGGTGCCTTCGACGATCGGCAAGATGTCCCGCTGCACGCCCTCGCGGGAGACATCCGGCCCGTGACCGCCTTCGCGTCCGGCGATCTTGTCAATCTCGTCGAGGAAGACGATTCCGGAGTTCTCCACCCGTTCCACGGCGAGCCGCGTGACCTGATCCATATCGACCAGCCGGCTCTCCTCCTCCTGCACCAGGTACTCGAAGGCCTCGCTGACGTTCATCTTCCGCTTCTTGGTGCGCTGCCCGAAGATATTGGGCAGTACATCCTTGAGGTTGATGTCCATCTCTTCGACGCCCTGGTTGGAGATGATTTCAAACGACGGAGCATTTCGCTCGCGGACGTCGATCTCTACCGTGCGCTCGTCCAGTTTTCCCTCGCGGAACTGTTGCCGAAGCTTCTCGCGCGTGCGGTTATGGCTGTCGCCGCCAGCTGCGGCGGGGCTGAGGGTACTGCCGTCGATGGTCTGCGGTCCGGTTGCGGAGCCCGACTGCGCCGCGGGAGCAGCCGGAGCCGGCGGAAGGAGGAGATCGAGAAGCCGCTCCTCAGCATTGAGTTCGGCCCGGTCTTCCACTTCTTCCAGCTTCTCCTCGCGAACCATATCGATCGCAATCTCGACCAGGTCGCGAATGATCGATTCGACGTCGCGTCCGACGTAGCCGACCTCGGTGAACTTCGAGGCCTCGACCTTGAGAAAGGGGGAGTTGGTCAATTTGGCGAGGCGGCGCGCAATCTCCGTCTTGCCCACGCCGGTGGGTCCGATCATGATGATGTTCTTCGGCATGATCTCTTCGGCGAGATCCGGCGGGAGCTTCTGCCGGCGCATGCGGTTTCTGAGAGCGATGGCGACTGCGCGCTTGGCCGCGCGCTGGCCGACAACATGCTTGTCCAGCTCCGCCACGATCTCGCGCGGCGTAAGGTCGTCCAGAGTGAGTTCCTGGTCTTCTGCTGTTCCAGGTAAAAAGATCGCCATATGCCTGCTCCTTCTGGGCGGCAGCCTCAAACTCGATGGCTAGGAGTGAAGTTCTTCGATGGTGATTTGATCGTTGGTGTAGATGCAGATCTGGCCCGCGATGCGCAGGGACTTCTCCGCAATATCCCTCGCCGGCAGTTCGGTGTTTTCCATCAGCGCCCGTGCGGCGGCGAGAGCGAAGCTACCGCCGCTGCCGATCGCCGCGATTCCCTCGTCGGGTTCGATGACATCCCCGGCTCCGCTGATCAGGAACGTCTGCGTGGTGTCAGAGACCACCAGCAGGGCTTCCAGGTTGCGCAGCATCTTATCCGTCCGCCAATCCTTGGCCAGCTCGACCGCGGCGCGTCCAAGATTGCCGGCATACTGCTCCAGCTTCGCCTCGAAGCGGCTGAAAAGCGAAAAGGCATCGGCAGTTGAACCAGCGAAGCCGGCGAGGATCTTGTCCTGGTAGAGGCGCCGGATCTTGCGCGCCGAGTGCTTGATGACGCTATCGCCCAGGGTCACCTGGCCGTCGGCGGCCATGACGACGCTCCCGTTTCTGCGCACACAGAGTACGGTCGTCGAGCGGATTCGGCGAGGTTTCCCTGCGGAGTCCGGTTTTTCGCTGAGAGAAGGGCCTGAGGAGAGTGCCGCAGGCGAGCCGCGTAAAAGAGAGGAACGAATGGACATGCCTGCAGTCAAGTATATACCCCGGAGCAGCGGCACCCTGGCGGAGCGGCGGCGTGTCAATGCCGCCTTCGTCGCTCTCTTGCAAGCGGCGGTCTGCGCTATGCTTAAGGAGCTATAGAATCAGGTAGCTCTGTTCCATGCTGGCCGGAGTTTCGGATGTACACCTTCACGTCGCGTGATCCTCAGATTTTCGTCACGCTTGCCGCCGTTGGGATTTGCGCAGGGAGTTTCGCGGCCTATGCGCTGCTTCGCCGCCGTCAAAGTCCGGATGAACTGGAACGGGCGCGCCGGGAGATGCTGGTGCGGCAGGGGCGGATTATCGACGGCACGGTGATTGACATATCCGATCTGAGCGCCGAGGAGAGCGGCCGATCGAACGGCCTGAAGCTGATTCTCTACCAGTACGATATCGCCGGCGTGGTCTATGAATGCTCGCAGGACGTCACGATGCTTGGCCATCTGGTCAACATTTATGATTGCCGTCTGGGGTTTCCGGCCTCGGTGCGCTATGACCCGCACAACCCCGGCAACTCTCTGATTGTGGCGGAGACCTGGAGCGGCCTGCGCCAGACGGCCAATTCTGTTCCCGTGAGTAGCCGTCTCAGCCCGCAAGCTTCCGCGCCGGTCACCGGCTAGCTGATCAAGATGTCTGAATCTCAAAGCTCAATCTCATCCAACTGCGGCAGCCGCAACACCGGCGAGGGAAAAGGGGAAGTCTCCCCTGCGTCCGCGTGTTGTTCCCCGGCGGCTGATCGAACTTCTCAAGACGCTCCAGCGCAGCTGAGCGGCTCATCTTCGCCGGTGTCAGCCCCTTCCCGGGAGCTTGACGGCTCTCCAATGGTTTTGCTCGGCGGAGGATCTTTCCTGATGGGCACCGACTACAAAGGAGGCTTTGCCGCGGATGGGGAGGGTCCGGTGCGCGCAGTATCGCTCTCTCCCTTTGAGATCGACGTCTTTCCCGTAACCAATCAGGACTTTGCCCGGTTTGTGGAAGCGACTGGGTACCGCACGGAGGCGGAGCAGTTCGGATGGTCCTTCGTCTTCTGGTCGCATATCCCCGAAGACCGCTTTGAAGACCTGGTGGACGACACCGTAGCTGCGGCGCCATGGTGGTGCAAGGTATCCGGAGCATTCTGGCGGCAGCCGGAGGGGCCGGGTTCCGATCTTTTCGGCTCCTCGACAGAGCAGCGGAGGGGGGACCGGAGCAGGCATCCGGTGGTGCATGTCTCCTGGAACGATGCTGCCGCTTATGCCCGGTGGGCCGGCAAGGCGCTTCCGACGGAAGCGCAATGGGAGTATGCCGCTCGAGGAGGACTGGAACAGAAGCTCTACCCGTGGGGAGATGAGCTGACTCCGAATGGAAAGCACATGTGCAATGTCTGGCAGGGGGTCTTCCCGCGAAGCGACACTGCGGAGGATGGATACGCTGGAACCTGTCCGGTAGATGCTTTTCCTCCAAATGGATACGGCCTCTTCTCGATGACGGGAAACGTGTGGGAGTGGTGCTCAGACTGGTTTCACACCTCTTTCTCCTCCGCTCGGCTTCTGACGGACCCTGCCGGCCCCGGCGGCGGCAGCGGAAGGGTGATGAAGGGCGGCTCCTTCCTTTGCCATGCCTCCTACTGCAATCGCTATCGCGTGGCAGCGCGGACCTCCAACACTCCCGACAGCTCTACCTCCAATCTCGGCTTTCGATGCGTCAGAAAGGCAGCGGGCTGAAGGAGGCGGCAGAGGAGGGCTGCGCCCTCCCTCAGCTCCGGTGAATCCCGGTACACTGGTTATATGCACGTGCATGGCCCTGCATCGCAGAAGACACAGAGCGTCTTGCGCTTTTCTCTCGCCGCAACGCTGCTCTACGTGGTGCTGACTTTCTTCGCCGGGGTCCATGCTCATTCCCTGGCGCTTATCTCCGAGGCAGGGCACAACGTTTCCGACTTTCTCGCGCTGCTGCTTTCCTTCGTCGCGGTTTATTTTCAGACGCGGCCGGCGACGGATGAGAAGACATTCGGCTATCAGCGCGCCGGAGTGCTGGCGGCATTTCTCAACGCGCTGACGCTGATCCTTCTCTCCGCCTGGATTGTCATCGAGGCCCTGCACCGCCTGGACAGGCCGGTGCTGGTCCATCCCCGCATTATGATGCTGGTTGCGGCCGCGGGCGTTTTGATGAACGGCGTGATCGCCGCCCTGCTCTGGACCGTCTCCCGGGACGTGAACATCCGCAGCACCTTCCTTCACATGCTGGGGGATACCCTCTCGACGGCTGCCGTCATCGTTGGCGGCGCAGCCATCCTGCTGACCGGGCGGGACTGGATCGACCCGGTGCTCTCCATCGTGATTGCCGCGCTCATTCTCTGGAGCTCAATCTCGATTGTGCGGGAGACGCTCAATATCCTGCTGGAAGGGACTCCGCGCGGAGTCAAGGTCGCCGAGATTCGACAGGTTCTGGAGTCAATCGAAGGCGTCGAAGATGTTCATGACCTTCATGTATGGAGTCTCGGTTCCCAGACCCATGCATTAGCCAGCCACGTAACCATCCCCGACATCCCTCCCTCCGAGAGCCAGCGCATCCTGGCGCAGATCTGCGACACGCTGCGCCAGCGCTTCCGCATCTATCATGCGACGATCCAATTCGAGCATGTTGACTGCGAGGTTGCGCAGGCCGGCTGTGCCCCTCCGGTCGAGGTCGAGGAGCATCACCATCACCACCATCACCACGGCGATCACCGCCATCACGCCCATTAACATCCTCTGAACATTCTGATTGATCAGGTCGATCCCTCCTCCGGCTGCGCGGCGCGGCTCGTATGCGAAATCTGCGAATGGTAGATCTCGGCGACGCGGTCCAGCGTATCGATCTCCGCGACCGGTTTATCTCCGCGAATGCGCACAATGCGCGGGAAGCGCAGGGCATAGCCGCTGTTGTGGCGATCGGAGCGCATGACATTGTTGAAGGCCACTTCCAGGACGACTAAAGGCTCAACCGAGCGGAGGCTGCCGAAGTCCTCGAGCGTGTGTTCGAGAAAGAACCTGGTCAGGGTGGCGATCTCGTGATCTGTCAGGCCGGAATACGCTTTTCCTACGTTGCGAAGCGTGTCTCCGTCGCGCACAGCGAAGGTGTAGTCGCTCAGGCTTCCCGCTCGCTTTCCATGCCCGTACTCCGCTGCGGTCACGACCACGTCCAGGGTGGCGAGTTCGCGCTTCAGCTTCAACCAGGCCAGGCCGCGCCGTCCCGGTTGATACAGGCTGCGCCGCGCTTTCAGCATCGCTCCTTCATTTCCTCGCGCGCGGGCATCCAGGTAGGCCTGCTCAAGCTGGGCGGCGCTCTTGAGTTCGACCGCAGGGGCGAGCAACAGCCGGGGGAACTCTTCCCGCTCCTCAGGATCTTCGAACTGCAACCTGGATTGCGCCGGGGCAGCATCTCCGGAGAGGAGTACGCTGCCCACGCGGGTGCGTTCCTGCCCGCGCTCAACCAACTCTTCGAGAGCGCGGCGGCGCTCGGCAAGGGGCCGCTCAATCATCAACTCGCCTTCGTAATAAAGCAGATCGAAGGCCATGAAGACGACCGGCGCCGATTCGCGCATACGGGCGCTGACCACCTTGCGTCCGACACGCGGCTGAAGCGAAGTGAAGGGGAGGGCGCGGCCTCGGGACAGCGCAGGGGCAGAGATTGAATCCGCCTGTGGAGCCGGGTCTAAAGGCTCCTCTTCGTCTCCGCTTCCGGTGGGATCCCATGCCAGAATCTCGCCATCCAGAATCAGCGGCTGGGAGAACCGGGCGAAGGCCTCGACCAGCTCCGGGAAGCTGGCGGTCATATCCTCGCGCGAGCGGGAGAAGAGGGCCACGCGCCCGGGCTGCGCCGGATCGCCGCAATGCACCTGCGCCCGGATCCCGTCATACTTGTCTTCGAGCTGGGCGCCACCCAATGAGGCGATGCTCTGCTCCTCAGGCCCGCCTGCCTTGTCTTTGCCCGTCTGGGATTCAGAGAA
>DASYYO010000243.1:0-11641 GCA_035933805.1 Acidobacteriaceae bacterium
AGCTGATCGACGTCTCGATTCTGGTCGCGCCGATCGAGTTATCCGGGGTCGAGGTCGGCAACTTCGTCAGCTACCGCGACATTCGAGACAAGAAGCAGACCGATCTGAAGCTGCAGCATGACGCCCTTTATGACTCGCTGACCGGTTTGGCGAACCGGTCTTTGTTTCTCGATCGTCTGCAACTCACCATGGCTCGCCAGCAACGGCGCTCCGAATTCAACTTCGCCGTGATGTTTCTTGATCTGGATCGTTTTAAGTCGATCAATGACACTCTCGGTCATGCCTCCGGAGACGATCTGCTGGTACGGATTGCTGCGCGGCTGCGTGCCTGCTTCCGCCCCGAGGACACGGTTGCCCGCTTCGGGGGCGACGAGTTTGCCATCCTGCTCGAAGATGTCGCGAACATCTCCAACATCACCAGGATCGCCCAGCGCGTGCACCAGGATATCCAGCTCCCGATGGAGGTGCACGGTCACGAAGTCCTCATCAGCACCAGCATCGGCATCGCATTCGGCACGCTCGACCACGCCACGCCGGAGCAGGTGTTGCGCGATGCCGACTATGCCATGTATCAGGCCAAGTCTCATGGCCCGGGTCGCTCCGAGGTCTTCGACAACTCCATGCATGTGCACGCCGCCGTGCAGATGAAACGAGAGCGGGATCTCCGCGAGGCCCTGGAAAAGGGCGAATTTGAGGTCTGGTACCAGCCCGTTTACCGCTTGAAGACCGGAGAGATCGAGGGCTTTGAGGCGCTGCTGCGCTGGCGCAGGTCCGACAGCAGCATCTCCGCCCTGCACGACTTTCTTCCCACCGCGGAGGATACCGGGCTGATTGTACCGATCGGCGCTTTTGTTCTCGAGCAGGTCTCCGGGCAATTGCAAGAGTGGAGCAAGATGTTTCCCAGCCGCTCGCCAAGCATCAGCGTGAACCTGTCGCCGCGCCAGTTCAGGGATCCGCACCTTGCCGAACACTTGGCCGCCCTCATCGCTCAGGCGAAGATTCCGGCGGGGCGGCTGCGCCTGGAGATCACCGAATCGACCATCAATCAAGAGCCCGAAGCCTCCGCTCTCGTGATCCAGAGACTCTCGGATCTCGGCATCAGCGTGGCGCTGGATAACTTCGGCGCCGGCCTCGCCTCCATGAACAGCTTTCTCCGCCTGCCGATCGATCTGGTCAAAGTCGACCGCCGGCTCGCTGCCTATCTGCCTGTGCCCGGCAGGCAGAGCGCGATTCTCCAGACCATCTTCGATCTGGGACGGCACCTCCAGGTGCGAATGCTGGCCGAGGGTATCGAAACCAAGGAGCAGCTCGAAGCGCTCGGGAAGTACGGGTGTGATCTGGTGCAAGGGCACCTCTTTTCGCCGGCGGTCCCCCGGGAGCAGGCAAGCGCTCTGCTCGAAGAGGGGCGCTGGCGCCAATCCTGGAAGAGCGTGTGACAAAGCGGGTGCGCCCGTCGCTCTTTTGATTCGATCTCGCGGATGCCCGGCACGCCGACCTCCCCTGCTGGACCTTCTTCCCGCTGCCGGCTTCCGGCCTATACTGCTCCCATGTGCGCGCTTGACTCTCGGACAACGGCGCCGGTTCTTGCGGCGGATGCTGATTCAGACGCGGTACTCGCGGAGCTCGCGCGTCGCGAGCCTATCTTTCATCGCCATGAATTCGGCACCTCCAGGACGGATTTCGAGCGGATGACAGCAGAGGACTTCTGGGAAACCGGCGCATCCGGGCGCATTTACTCCAGAGAGTTTGTGCTCGATGCTTTAGAGGAGCGCTTCTCCGTTCCGCAGATGGACATCTGGGAGACGAGAGACTTCCGCTGCCGAAAGCTGGGTCCGGAGACCTATCTGCTAACCTACACGCTTCTTCAGGACAAAATGCGTCTGACCCGGCGGTCGACAATCTGGCAGCGCGATTCGAGCGGCTGGCGGGCTGTGTATCACCAGGGAACAATCGTCCAGGAGACTTGATCCAGGCCCGGGCACTCGAGTCCGGAGACAAAGCAAAGCAGGAAAGCATGTGCTGTTTGGATACAGAATTGTCCTCTATCCTGACAAGCCATCTCCATCTCTCCGGAGTGCGTTCAATGCTACGATGACGCATGCCACAGAGATCTTCGGCTTCAGGGAAAGCCAAGAAACCGAGCGCGCCCAGAAAGACCGGCAAGAAGGCGCCGGGCCCGGGCGCGGACGCCGAGGCCAAACTGGTGATCCTTACCGGTCTCTCCGGCTCCGGCAAGGCCTCTGCGCTCAAGGCCTTTGAGGATCTTGGTTTCTACGCTGTCGATAATATGCCGCTCGATCTGATACCCGCTTTTGCCGATCTCGTGCGGCAATCGGCGGAGATCAACCGTGCGGCTTTGGTAGTGGACATCCGCGAAGGTCAGCGTCTCGACCGCTTCCCCTCCATTCTGCGCGAAGTAAGAAAAGTGCTGGCCACGACCGTGGTCTTTCTCGAGGCATCGAATGCCGCGCTGCTGCGCCGTTTCTCCGAGACGCGGCGTCCTCATCCCCTGGGCCGTACCGAGACGGTAGTTCGCGCCATCAATGCGGAAAGAAAGCTGCTCGACCCGATTCGCAATGTCGCCGACGTCAGCATGGACACGTCGAACTACAACGTTCACGAGCTGCGCAGCTACTTCCAAAAGAAGTTTGAGCGAGGCGATACCGGGAAAAACCTGCTGGTCTCTTCCATCAGCTTCGGCTACAAAAACGGGGTGCCTCTTGAGGCAGATCTGGTCTTTGACGTGCGCTTTCTGCCCAATCCTCACTTTGTGCCGGAATTTCGAAAATTGACTGGCCGCCATCCGAAGGTCGCGGCATATATCCGGCAGTTTCCGCAGACCGGGGAGTTTCTGGAGCGGATCTGCCAGCTTCTCCGTTTCCTGCTTCCTCATTACATCGAAGAAGGTAAGAGCTATCTGACGGTAGCCTTTGGCTGCACCGGCGGCCAGCACCGCTCGGTGATGATCGCCGAGGAAGTCCGCAAGTACCTGGCGAAAGAAGGCTACCGGGTCAAGACCGTCCATCGCGATATGCCGCGTTGATCGAGGCGGGAGCGCTTTCGACGGAGCCGGACGACGGGAGATGAGAGCGCAGCCGGGCAAAGCTCGCCCGCTGTTCCTCCTCCGGCGATTACAATAAGCGGATGCATTCGAAGTGCGGGCGGTATGGCATCTGCGGGGCTTCCACATGACCAGGGTGCTTCGTCTGCTCGGCTACGTGCGGCCCTATTGGCTGCAGTCCATTGCATCGGTCATCCTCATGGCGGCGGTCGGCCTTTTCGATGCCTTTCGCCTGATCCTGGTGCGGCCGATCTTCGATCACGTCCTGGACCCCAAGGCGGTTGACCAGCAGATCATGCTGTTCACCGTGCCCGGCACCCAGATCCACATGGATCTTCGCCAGTTTGTTCCAGCACACTTCCACAATGTCTGGACGGTGGTCGCCCTCTGCCTGGTCGTCTCCACATTCCTCAAGGGTCTGTGCGACTACGCCGGGACCTACCTGGTGAATTATGCCGGATTCGGCATGATCACCGATCTGCGCGATGATCTGTATGAAGCGGTCCTGCGCCGCTCCGTCTCCTTCTTCCAAAAGCATGCCACGGGCACGATTCTCTCTACGCTGATCAACGATATTGAGCGCGTGCAGTACGCCATGTCGGCGATCTTGTCGGAGTTCCTGCAACAGTTCTTCACGCTGCTGTTTACCATCGGCGTGGTCATTGCCTACGGAGGCAAACTGGCCTGGATCCTGGTGATCTTTGTGCCGGTGGTGATTGTCTCGGCGAGAAAGATCGGACGCCAGGTCCGGCACACCACGCGGCGCGGACAAGACAAGCTCGCCGAGATCCAGAACATCCTCCATGAGACCGTGACCGGGAACCGGATCGTCAAGGCCTTCAGCATGGAGCGATGGGAGATGCTCCGCTTCAAGAAAGCGGCCGCGCGGCTCTTCCGTGCCAACCTGCGGTCGGTTCGCGCGCAGGCGATCAGCTCCCCGCTCATGGATTTCATCGGGGTCGTGGCCATTGCGCTGCTGCTCTGGGTGGGGAGGCGGCAGATCCAGCACAACGCCATGACCGAGGGCACCTTCTTCGCTTTCATCATCGCGGTCTTCAAGCTGTACGATCCGGTCCGCAAATTCGCCCTCTTCTACAACGGATTCCAACAGGCGCTCGGCGCCTCCTCCAATATCTTCACTTTCATGGACGAGCAGGACGATGTCCTCGAGAAGGCCCGTGCTGTCGAACTCAAGGGATTCAAGGAGAGCATCGTCCTCGAAGATGTCGGCTTCGCTTACAAGACCGAAGAAGGCGAGAAGGATGTCCTGCACGGGATCAACCTCGAAGTGAAGCGAGGTGAGGTGTTGGCCCTGGTAGGGCCGAGCGGGGCGGGCAAAACGACTTTCGTGAGTCTGATTCCTCGCTTCTTTGACCCCACCTCGGGCCGCATCCTGATCGATGGCCACGATCTTCGTGACGTGACCCTGTCATCCCTGCGGACGCAGATTGCCAAAGTCACGCAGGAGACAATCCTTTTCAATGACACGGTGCGCAACAACATCGCCTACGGCCGCCCCGATGTCGCGATGAGCCACGTCGAGGAAGCGGCGCGCACCGCGCTTGCCCACGATTTCATCCTGCGAATGCCGGAGGGCTACGATACGGTGATCGGAGAGAAGGGATTCCGCCTCTCCGGAGGAGAGCGCCAGCGGCTCGCGATCGCTCGGGCTTGCCTCAAAAATGCGCCCGTGCTGATTCTGGATGAGGCCACTTCTTCGCTGGATTCGGAGAGCGAGTCTCTGGTGCAGGCGGCGCTAGCCAATCTGATGAGCGGCCGCACCGTCTTCGTCATCGCACATCGCCTGTCCACAGTTCGCCGCGCCAACCGCATTGCCGTCGTCGAAGGCGGCCGCATCACCGCGATCGGCTCGCATGAGGAGTTGCTCAGAATCTCGCCGACCTACCGGCGTCTGTACGAATTGCAGTTCCTCGAACCGCCCGAGGCTTCCCCTTCCTCGACCGTAAGAGAATCTCTCAATCTGGAGCCGGCGCTGAGCGGAGAGGTAGATCTTTGACAGTGAGTCGTGCGAGCAATCCCATTTATTCGATGACCGGGTTCGCCAGGATCAGCGGCCGCACCGCCGGCAGCCTGGTCTGGACGCTCACCCTCAAGAGCGTGAATCACCGCTATCTCGATCTGCACATGCGCATGCCCGCCGGAACCGAGGCGCTGGAGATGCGTCTCCGGCGCATCCTGAAAGAGAAGGTGGTTCGCGGACATCTGGAGGTAACGCTGAACCTGGAGCGCAGCGCGGAGGGAGCCGCTGAATTCGACCGCAAACTGCTCCATGCCTACCTCGCCGCCTTCCGCGAAGCCGCGGCGGAGAACGGATTGATCGATCAGCCGGATCTCAACGCAATCTTCCGGCTGCCTGGCATTCTCACCGGCGAAGGCCGATCCACCGAAGAACAGATGGAAGCGCTCGAACAGGATGTTACCGGGCAGATGACTTCACTGCTCACAGCCTTGAATGCGATGCGCGCGGAGGAGGGCAAGGCTCTGGTCCAACTCCTGAACGCCAGCATGGAGCGGCTGGAGGCCGCTGTGATCGAGGCGGGAGATTTGCGCCTCGAGGTCCAGGAGGCGTATTTCGAACGCCTGCGCCAACGACTCTCGGAGATGCTCAACGGGGTGATGGATCGCGACCGGCTTCTTCAGGAGGCGGCGCTGCTGGCTGAGCGCAGCGACGTCGAGGAAGAGGTCGCCCGGCTCCGCACGCATATACAGCATTTCCGGTCGCAGATCGAGACCGGCGGCGAAGTCGGCAAGAAGCTCGATTTCCTTTTGCAGGAGATGAACCGCGAGGCCAATACCCTGCTGTCGAAGACCGGCGGCATCTCGGGAAACGGACAGCGTATCACCGAAATGGGGCTGCGCATGAAATCAGAGATCGAAAAAGCCCGCGAACAGGTGCAGAATCTGGAGTAAGGCAGCCGCGGGTTTTTCCTTGGATGTGATCTCGACGGGAGCGATATACACCATTGGCAGGAATCTTGTTTCTCATCTCGGCTCCGTCTGGCTCAGGGAAGTCGACCCTGGTCAACCGAGTCCGCTCGTTGGTCGACGGATTGGATTTCTCCGTCTCCTATACGACGCGCTTACCGCGCGGATCGGAGAAAGACGGACAGGAGTATCACTACATTACGCGCGGCGAGTTCGAACAGATGATCGAGCGGGGCGGTTTCCTCGAACATGCGACGGTCTTCGGCAACTACTATGGAACGGCCATCCGGTCCCTGGAAGAGGCGCGCGCGCAGGGGAAGGATCTCCTGCTCGATATCGACGTGCAAGGCGCCGCCCAGGTACGGGAGAAAATGCCCGATGCGGTGAGCATCTTTGTTCTTCCTCCCAATCCCACGGCTCTGGAAACCCGCCTGCTCCACCGCAGCCGGGCGGAAGGGGGCGACTTTGCCGGTGAAGTGAAAAAACGCCTGGCCAAGGCGAAAGATGAAATTGAGAATTATCGCCGATACAGCTATATTCTCGTGAATGACGATCTCGACCGGGCGGTAGATGACCTTTCCGCGATTATCCTCGCGGAGCGGGCCAAACGTCAGGGGGCGCCAGGGAACGCGGAGACGGCCCGGGTACTAGAGATCGCGGAGCAATGCCGGCAGTCGAAGGCCACGGATCGTCTTCGCCCCGTGTTGTCTTCCTTCGGACTGCTGGACGCAGCTCACGCCTGACGAACAGGAGTTTCGCTAGGAGGTCAACATGAAGATCGAGGATGGATTCGATAGCAATTTCCGCTATGTTCTCGTCGCAGCACGCAGGGCCCGCCAACTCCAGAATGGGTCGCAGCCGCTGGTTTCTTCCCGTTCGACCAAGGCCTGCCGAGTCGCCCAGGATGAGATTGCCGCGGGCAAAGTAAAATTTGTTCAACCCGATGAGCCAAAACAGCCCATCACGGACCTCAACTTTCCTGTGAACGCCGCTTTCTAGATCGGCTTGCGCGAACCGCAAACCCGCTTCGAGAGCGCAGGTTGAGATCTCCTGGAGGACGGGCCGGTGTGCCCCCGGCGGCGGCTCAGCCTAGCCATCCGGCGGAGATCGTCCCCTAACTTCGCCCGGAGACGATCTCGGAGAAGTCGGCGATCCGAGAGAAGCTGGCCAGGACGGAGGCTATCAGGGCCAGCCTGTTCCTCCGCCTCTGCAGATCCGGATCCATGACCATCACGGTATCGAAAAACGAATCCACGGCCGGACGCAGCGATGCGATTCGCTCCAGAGCCTCCGGATAGAGACGCTTTGCCCGAAGCGCCTCCACCTCAGGCTCCAGCTTGAGCGCCTCGGCGTGGAGCTGCCGCTCGGCTGCTTCTGTCAGGCCGCCTGCTGCCGGCTCGCCATATCCCACGGCTACGCCGGGCTCTTCTTCCTTCTCGAGCGCTTGACGAAGAATATTCTTGATTCGCTTGAAGGCGGTTGAGATGGCGATCATGTCGGAGGAGCCGCGCACCGCCGTCAGCGCCTGAGCCCGGGCGACCGCGTCAGGCACGCTGCTGACTCCGGCCGCGAGGACAGCGTTCACGACGTCGTACGCATAGCCGCGCATCTCGCGCAGATAGAAGTCCAGCCGATCCTTCAGGAAGAGCGCAAGGGAATCCGTGGAGGTAGTTGATTCCGGGCGGCTTGACTGCTCGGAAGCCATCTGCCTGACAGCCATCAATTCCAGCGGCAATCCGGATTCGGCAAGGATCTTGATGACCCCGTTGCCGGCACGCCTCAGTGCGAATGGATCCTTGGAACCACTGGGCTCGAGCCCAATGGCGAACATCTCAACGATGGTGGCCATCCGGTCTGCAAGGCCAAGGATCTGGGCCTCGGGTGAGGCAGGGATCGGGTCATCCGCAGAGGCCGGGATATATTGGGCGGAGATGGCCTGGGCGACCGTTTCGCCGAGACCCTGGGCGCGGGCGTACAGCCCCCCGATGATTCCCTGCAGCTCTGTAAACTCCTTGACCAGGTCCGTCGTGAGATCCGTCTTCGCCAGCAGGACTGCCTTCTCCAGTGCCGCATGGTCGAGAATGATACCGCGGGCGGCGGCCGCCGACGCAAAGGACCTGGCAACGCGCAGGTTGATCTCGGTCTTGTCGTAGTAGCTGCCTAAGGTCTTCTGGAAGGTGACCGTCCGGAGCATCTCCACCCGCGCCGTTAAGGGAACCTTCTGATCGTGGTTCCAAAAGAAGCGGGCGTCATTGAAGCGGGCGCGCAACACACGCTCATTCCCGTGGCGGATAATCGCCAGCCCCTGCGCGTCAACCTCGGTATTCAACACAGCGAGGAAACAGGGGGAGAGCCTTCCTCCCTCGTCCTCGATGGCGAAGTACTTCTGGTGATCGCGCATGACGGTTACCAGAACCTCTTCCGGGAGCGCGAGATACTCATCCTCAAACCTGCCCAGCACTGCAGTCGGCCACTCGGTCAGATGGGTAACCTGCTCCAACAGGGGCTCATCCTCCCGCCAGCGAGCGCCGGGAACGGTGCGCGTTGCTGCGTCCAGAGCCTTCCGGATACGATGGCGGCGAGCGGCGGCCTCAGCCAGAACGAAGGCCGCCTGGAGCGCAGCAGAATAGTCTGCCGGCCGCGCAATCGAGACCGGCGCGCTGCCATGCAGAATGCGATGGCCAAAGGTCAGCTTGCCGGCGCGAACCCCGGCGAACTCGAGGGGGATAACCGCTTCATCCAGCAGGCAGAGGAGCCACTGCACCGGGCGGACAAAATGCTCCGGCTTGCCCGGCCGCCAGTACATGCTCTTGGGCCAGGAAAGCGCAGCGATCTCCCCCGGCAACCTCTCCCGTAGAAGATCCTGGGCGCTGCGGCCAGGACGATGAACGGTAGCGGAAACATATTCGCCTTTGGGGGTCGTGATCTTCGCCAGGGCGGAACGATCGACTCCCGCCTTCTTAAGAAACGCAAGAGCGGCAGCCGTAGGCTCTCCATCCCGGAAAGCAACCTTCCACGAGGGCCCGGTCAGCAGCTCTTCGCTGTCCGGCTGACGGATAAGTACGCCCTGGATGGAGACGGCAAGCCGCCGTGGTGTCGAGTAGCTGACGACTCCGGGCAGAGGGGCCGACGTATCCGCCCCCGCTCCGTCCGGGGCCGGAGCCCGCTCCAGCATGCGTTCGCGCAGCAGCAAATCACTCACACGGCGCGTCAACTCAGCCTCAGCCGCGGCAATCATTCGCGCTGGAATTTCTTCAAGTCCTACTTCAAGTAAAAGATCGGCCATTCTGATTTTATTTTCTTTCCCAGGCCCAGGGGCCTTCGTTCCGCTGATCTTCAGATTGGTGCGCCTGGCCTGTTCGAGCCGGAAAGCTTACCCGGCAAGTACGGAAGCCGGCTCTTTCCGGACATATGCCTTGGCAATCCCGACGGCGAGCGCGCGGATCCGCGCAATTATGCCCACGCGCTCCGTCACAGAGATGGCCCCGCGAGCGTCCAGCAGGTTGAAGAGGTGCGAGCATTTCAGGCAGAGATCGTAGGCCGGCATGATCGGAAGGCGGCGAATTCCATCTGGGCTTTCTCCAATGATTGCAAGCAGATCCTGGCATTCCTTCTCGTACAGCTTTAGATGCTCCCAGAGCTTGTCGACATCGGCATATTCAAAGTTATACGCGGAGAACTGGACCTCTTCGAGATGCCGGACCTCTCCATAGGTAACGGAACGGCTCACTGCGGAGCCATTTCCATGGGCCGCGGAAGCGCCCATGGTGCGCGCCCAGGTGATGTCATAGATCGAGTCGACATCCTGGAGGAAGGCGGCGATCCGTTCCATTCCGTAGGTGATCTCGGCGCAGATCGGATCCAGGTCGACCCCGCCGCACTGCTGGAAGTAGGTGAACTGAGTAATCTCCAGGCCATCCAGCATCACCTGCCAGCCGATGCCCCAGGCGCCCAAAGTCGGCGACTCCCAGTTGTCCTCCTCGAACTTCAGGTCGTGCTGGCGAAGATCGATACCAATAGCGCTGAGAGATTCGAGGTAAATGTCGAGCACATTGGGCGGCGGCGGCTTAAGGATGACCTGAAGCTGCGTGTGCTTGAAGAGCCGATTGGGGTTCTCTCCATAGCGGCCGTCCGCCGGACGCCGCGAGGGCTGCGCATAGGCGACAGAAAACGGCCGGTCATCGAGGACCCGGAGAAAGGTCTCCGGGGACATGGTGCCGGCTCCAACCTCGACATCATACGGCTGCTGAAGAATGCACCCGCGTCCGGCCCAGAAGGTCTGGAGACGAAAGAGAAGGTCCTGGAAGGTGAGAGCGCTGGTTCCTTGGAGGGTCACGGTTGGATTCTACTAGTCATTTTACTCTGCGCAGAGGTGAAAGCTTCGGCAGGCGCGCCTTCTCGAGACTCGACTGGCCGGCCGGTCACGCGGAAATCCGCGGTCTCCGGAGAGCTACCCGGCGGTCAGCCGGGCCAGCGCTCTCGCCGTTGTCAGGCGGCGCTCCAGGTGGCGCTCAAGATTCTGGATCGCGAAGCTGCGCAGATCGGCGCCGCGGCTGCGCGGCCACGCCTCCCTGGCAAAGACGGAGACTGGAGTGCAAAAGATCCGGCCGGCGAGAGCATGGGACTCGCGCGTGAGTGTTCTGGCCTGACCGAGGAGCCCGGCTTCCCGCGACTGGCTGTGGCCGGCGCAGAATACGCCATCGGATCCGGCGTAGAAGTACGCAGGAGAGCCAGCCAGCGAGTCCCCGCAGAGCAGGCACCGGCTGAGATCCGGCATCCAGCCCATCAGCCGCGTAATCCAGAGGGAAAAGTAGGTAATCGGCATCCAAATGCATCCCACGCGGGTCTGCTCGAGGACCGACAGGAGCAACCGGAAGACGTGATCTTGTGGATCGTGAGCCGGCAGGATCTCCTCCAGAACTTCGACAAAAAATGCCAGCGCTGTGGCCCGGGCATAGTCAACAGGCTCTGAAAGGGGCGAGTGGAGAATCTCGAACGAATCCAAACGGACCAGCTCCTGTTTCGGCTTCTCAAAGTAGCGGGCACGGACGTGCGTCATCGGCTCCAGAGCGCCCCCGAACCGCCGCCGGGACTTTGCAGCGGATTTGGCCACGCCCTTGATCTTTCCCATGTCGCGCGTAAAGAGCGAGACGATCTGGTCCGCCTCATGGACGGGCCAGCTGCGGAGGACGACGGCTTCAGCCTGATGAGACATCATAGGCGGGCTTGATGAATTCTATGGAAGAACAACCGATCGCGGGAAATTATGAGCGGAAGCGGAAGCGTTTTGAGGATGAGAGCGGCGGGAAAGCTGCCGGAGAAGATCACCGGAAAACGCGCAGTGTGTGGTGTTCAGGCGAACTCCACGATTGCGTCTGCCCCGTTCCCGGTGATCTCATCCAAAAAGGATCAATTGGACCAGTAACTATCCCGCCCTCCGTCCGCACGGTTCGAGCCCGAGCGTTTCCCTGCTATGACCGAGCGTGCGGCATCATCCAGGGGGGCTTTGGGAGCCGAAGAGATGTCCGTGCACTTGGAAAGCGCGTGTACGCGAGATACTGTGGGTTCGAACCCGCAACCCTCCGCCGTTATAACTTCTTTTTATATCGCCAAATCCAAGAGGATCAATAGTTT
>DASYYO010000254.1:0-16953 GCA_035933805.1 Acidobacteriaceae bacterium
CCGAAGCCGGAAGAGGTCGAAGTAATCGGATTCGGCCCCTGTGTGAAGCCAGGAGTAAAAGTGAACGACGGGCCGGCCGGCTCGTATCGTGGCGTGGAAAGCCACGCGATTCCAAAATCCGCCCCTGTCTTCAGGGTGTGGGCGCCATGAACGATGGTCAAACTGCCGTATTCGTGAAGATCAGGATAGACATCGCCAAGGGTGTAGCAGCCGGCTCCCATAAGGCCACCGCCGATATTGCCGAGCGACAGATTCAGCCCCAGACCGGTGACCCCGACGCTTGGAAAGCACGGCGTATAGGACTTCGCCAGGCTGCCGAAGTACGATGGCAGCCCAACACCCGTTGGGGAGAAGCCCAGGCCAGGAATCTTCCTCCCGATGTAGTAGCGGACGTAGCTACTGTTGAGATCGAGGATTGTATTCTGGCGAAACGCATTGGTGTAGTCGATGGTGACCTGCTGCTGCCTGAGGAAGTCGTTGCCCGCCGTTGGATTGCTGATGAGGAAATTCGGCGACGAACTGCCGTAGAGGTTCGGCCTTGTTTGAGTGGTGTCGTTCAGCGAGTAGCGCCCGAATAATTTCTGCGTATCTGTAAGAACCTGATCTACACGGAAGGAGAATGAATTCTCTTCAATCGGAGAACTGAAGTTTGTGTAGTAATTGTTCGTCCCGGTGACGGGCGTCCCTGGTTGATTCGGCAGTGGAAGATAGCCTAACAACGCCTTTGCGACCGGATTGATCTGTGCTTCAGGTATTTTGTTGCCTGGGAATTGAGTCCGGATGAATTGGCCGGGATGGCTCGGGTCCGGTTTTGTCGAGAACGGATCGTAAATGGGAATGACATTCCCATGGCTGTCGTATGTGGTGGAGAAGTCTCCTGTGCGTTGCGCGGCCGTCGGCAGAGTTCCGACGGCTGACCCGCTCTGCACCCATCGCAGCCCTTCGTAAGCAAAGAAGAAGAAAGTCTTGTCCCTCTTGATCGGCCCCCCGACGGTGCCTCCAAACTGGTTGAACCGGAAGTTGGCCCGGGGCAGGCCAGCCCTGTTGGAGAAGAAATCGTTTGCCACCAGATTGGTGTCTCTGAAGAACTCCCAGGCAGAACCATGGATCTGGTTGCTCCCAGACTTGGTGATCACATTGATGATTCCGCCACCGGTGTTCGAGAACTCCGCGCCCAGGTTGTTGGTCTGGACCTTGTACTCATCGACAAGGTCCACGCTGGGAAAATAACCAGGACCGGTGAATGCTGGCTCAGAGTTCATTCCACCGTCGAGAAGAAACAAGTTCTGATTGGGCCGAGATCCATTGATGGAAATGAACTGATCGTTGTACTCATCAAACGCCGTCTGCGTAAAACCGTAGGGTGCGACGACTCCCGGGACAAGCGCGGCGAAGCCATAAGCGTTCCTGCCGTTCAGCGGCAAGTTGACGACAGATTTATTGCTGATGACCTGCCCAAGCGAGGAAGTCTGCGTTTCCAGGAGCGGCGCCTGACCGGTGACCGTCACCGATTGGGAGACTTCGCCTACCTGGAGATCAGCGTTGATGGTCAGGGTGATCGCCACATCCAGTTGGACATTGTCCTGAATGAATTGCTTAAACCCGGGAGCCTGAACTGTAATCTGGTAGACCGCTGGTTGGAGCAGCGGGAAGGAATAGTATCCCAGCGTATTGGTCGTCGCGTTGAATGTCTGGTTCGTTGCTTTGTTGAGCAGCACGACCTGCGCGCTGGAGACCACGTTTCCCGTTGGATCGCGAACGATCCCTACGATGGATCCGGCAGCTATCTGTGCAAAGACCGAGTGACAGTTGAGGATCGTAGTGACCGCGATGAACGCAAAGACAAGCGTACGGCAGAGCCGTGTGATCGGTGCGGAAGGTCTCTTGTGCATATGTCCTCCTGATAGGGGGTCGGTGGCGCAGTGCGAGCCCCCTTAAATTGGCGTGCCAAGAAGAAACCAATGACGAGTTTGGACAATATTCCGGATCAGGATGAACTGTCAAGGCGCAAATGCAACTGTTCTGGGATAAATATGCATAGCGCTGGAAAACCTGTGGACAGAAATGCAGAATCGGTTCACAATTTGTGCGAGATAAGATGCCGGGATCAGAGAACAGTGTTAGAGTTCTGGCCGGTTCTCATTTGAAACGCAAGGCATCACGAAGGAAGATATGGCGAACGGATATAGGGTAGGACGGCGCGATTTTCTGAAGCACGCCGCGGGCGTAATCGGCGCGTCCACGCAGATGGGGGATTGGCCTCAGATCCAGGCTGCGAGCGCAAGTGCGGCGGAGCGGAGCGCACAGGAGGTCGCCTCAGAGGTCGCTTATCCGCGGGTCTTTTCCGGCCGGCAGCTCAAGATGATCTCCTTTCCCCTGGGCGGAGTTGCCGCCGGCAGCCTGGGCCTTGGCGGCCGCGGGCAGCTTTGCGACTGGGAGATCTTCAACCGGCCCGACAAGGGGTTCTCGCCCCCCTACGCCTTCCCCTCCATATGGGTCCAATCGGGCGATGCCAAGCCGGTCGCCAGGGTACTTGAAGCGCGGATTTTACCCCCGTATGAAGGCCAGGATGGACTGGGGTCAAACAATGCTCCCGGCCTGAGTCGACTCCGATCCGCGGTTTTTACCGGCGAGTATCCGCTCGCCCGTCTCAAGTTTGAGGATGGCGATCTGCCGGTTCAGGTGGAACTCGAGGCGTTTTCTCCATTCATTCCGCACGATCCGGAAGATTCTGGAATGCCGGTTGCTATTTTGCGCTATCGCGTGGAGAACCCCGGCCACACCACGGCAAAAGTGGGCATCGCGTTTTCCATCGACAACCCGGTGAAGCCCGGGGGAAGGTCGACTGCAACAAGCGCCGGCCAGGACTCCCGCCTGAACGAGTACAGAAAGACCGGAGCGTTGGAGGGTCTCTTGATGAGCAATCCAGGCGCTTCCGACGACGATCCCTTGCATGGAAGCTTTGTGCTCTCCGCGTTGCCTCAGGATGGAGCGGAGCTGACCTATTGGCGAGGATGGCCGCAGGGCCGCTGGTGGAACTCACCCATGTTGTTCTGGGACGCATTCTCCCGGGAAGGCAGCCTTCGGGACGAGCCGAAGTTGAGAAATGGAGTCGGCGCCTTGTGCCAGCAAAGCTCAATCCCTCCCGGAGGGCAAGCGAGCTTCACCTTCCTGCTGGCATGGCACTTTCCGAATCGCACCCCGGAGTGGTGCGGGTGGACGGCTCCTCCGGGCATGGGAAAGACGGTGATTGGCAATCATTACGCAACTCGCTTCAAGGATGCATGGGAAGCCGCACAATATACGGCGACTAACCTGGAGCGGCTGGAGTCACGTACCCGGGCGTTTACCACCGCCTTCTCCTCAAGCACGCTGCCCTCGGTCGTGAAAGAAGCGGCAAGCGCCAATTTGTCTACCCTGGCGTCAACGACCTGCTTTCGCACGGCAGACGGAGAGTTCCATGGTTTTGAAGGCGTCAACGATCACATCGGCTGCTGCTTCGGGAACTGTACGCATGTCTGGAATTACGAGACGGCAACCGCCTATCTGTTTCCATCGTTTGCGAAATCTCTGCGCAAGGCCTCTTTTGGATACTCCATGGACGATGACGGCGGGATGAGGTTCCGGCAGCTTCTTCCGGACGGGCATGATCGATTCGGCTGGGCGGCCGCCGACGGTCAAATGGGACAGATCATGCATGCCTATATGGATTGGAAACTCTCCGGCGACAAGGAGTGGCTCGCGTCCATGTGGCCGCGTATCAAGAAGGCTCTGGAGTTCGCCTGGGTCCAGGGCGGATGGGATGCCAATCGCGACGGTGTTCTTGAGGGCGTGCAGCATAATACGTACGACGTCGAGTTCTACGGTCCGAATCCGATGTGCGGCATCTACTATCTCGGCGCGCTGCGCGCCGGAGAGGAGATGGCCCGCTCTGTGGGCGATAACGCTTCGGCGAACGAATACAACAGGCTGTTCCGCAGCGGCAGTCAGTGGATCGATGCGAATCTCTTCAACGGAAGTTTCTATGTCCAGCAGATTCGCGGCTTTCCGGCCAGCCAGATCGCGCCGCATTTGCGCAGCGAGATGGGCACGCAGGATACAGAGCACCCCGAGTACCAGGTCGGCGGCGGATGCCTGATCGACCAGCTCATTGGGCAGTATCTCGCCCAGGTCGCGGGACTAGGGCCCCTGGTCTCCCAGCAGAATGTGCGCTCCACGCTCGCCTCTGTTTATAAGTACAACTACAAACGCAGCCTGGCGGACCATGACAACGTGGAGAGGACCTTCGCGCTGAATGACGAGGAAGCGATGGTGATCTGCGACTATGCGAACGAACCCCGTCCCCACATTCCATTTCCGTACTATGCCGAGGTGATGACGGGATTTGAGCACTCGACCGCCGCGCTCATGATCTATTCCGGAATGATGGAGGAGGGCCTGCAGTGCATCCGGAACATCCGTTCGCGATACGACGGAGAGAAGCGAAATCCCTGGGACGAGGCGGAGTGCGGCCACCATTACGCGCGCGCCATGGCCTCCTGGTCGAGTTTCCTTGCGCTGAGCGGATTTCGATTCGAGGGAGATCGGGCTGCGCTCGTGGCTCTCCCCTTCCTTTCGCAGAAGGACTTCCGCAGCTTCTGGTCTACGGGAACAGCGTGGGGAAGCTTCTCCTATCGGCCGGCCGCGGACAACGGCACCCGATTCACCATTCAGGTGTTGGCCGGAGAACTTGCCTGCCGCTCTTGCACGATCCGGGCTGCGGGATCCCGAGTCTCTGCCCGGATCGGGAGCAGAAGTTACGCGCATCGTCTGGAGCAGGGAGGCGAACGGATGACGCTTGAATTCAGCGATCTGATCAAGATACCGGAGGGTGCGCAGCTCGAAGTCGAGGCCGGTGCATGAGCGAGCCACCCGCAACTCCCTGGCTGGTGACGGTAGGTGGCTTTCTCGGTGCAGGGAAGACGACGTTGATTCTCGCGGCGGCCCGGGAATTGGAGCGCCGCGGTTTCCGAAGCGCCGTCATCATGAACGACCAGGGAAGCGCGCTCGTCGATAGCAGCTTTGCAGGTCTCTCCGGCATGCGCTTTGGAGAGGTTGCCGGGGGCTGCTTCTGCTGCCGGCTGTCCGATCTGATTCACGTGATGGGAGAGCTCCGCGCGCATCGCCCGGATGTGATCTTCGCGGAACCGGTTGGCAGTTGTACTGATATTTCGGCGACCGTGCTGCACCCTCTCCTGGATGAGGGCGGCTCCCTCCGAATCGCACCCCTCACGGTGCTGGTGGACCCCGCGCGCGCCAATGAGCTGTGGGGAGAAGACGGCGACTCAAAGATGCGGTTCCTCCTCGAGAAGCAACTGCAGGAGGCGGACATCCTCTGCCTTACGAAATCGGACCTGGGCGTGGAGTGCCGTAGCCTCGGTTCCGCTTCCGTCCGGCGAGTGAGTGCGCGATCCGGACAGGGAATTGCGGCATGGCTGGACGAGGTGCTCTCGGGAGAGATTGCCGCCGGCAGCCGGTTGCTCGAGATCGACTACGAGGAGTACGCGCGGGCTGAAGCTTCGCTTGCGTGGCTGAACCTGCGAGCCGACTTTGAGCCCGAACGGCCGATCTCCCCGCCGATGCTGATGGGGCCGCTCTTCGACCATCTGGACGCGGCGCTCACCGCAGCCGGCATATCGATCGTCCATCTCAAAGCGATCGTTACATCGGACTCGGGTTTTCTGAAGGCGGCCATATGCGGGAATGGGCAGGAGCCTTCTATCGAGGGACGCCTGGATGCGTCACCGGCAAAGAGACTCCAACTGCTGCTGAATCTCCGTGCGATGGGCGATCCCCCGGCCGTGCGCGCCAGCGTGGAGTGTGAACTCAACAGAATTGGCCATGGGCTGGCGGGGTTTCAGATCGATTGTTTCAGTCCCGCTGCGCCGAGGCCGGAACGCCGGGTCACAAGGGCGCCGGCCGAAGCTCCCTGTCACGC
This sequence comes from Acidobacteriaceae bacterium, assembly GCA_035933805.1. Classification (GTDB taxonomy): domain Bacteria; phylum Acidobacteriota; class Terriglobia; order Terriglobales; family Acidobacteriaceae; genus PALSA-350. The sequence continues at coordinate 5,978 of DASYYO010000254.1, forward strand.
CCCGGCATAGCCGCGTCAATAGATTTGTATCGGATGGACCACGCGGCTGATGGAGCCGTTCGGGCTTGGAGAGTCCGGCGAGAGACCACCGGCCAGGCTGAAGAAGAGCCCGAGCAGTTGGCCGAAGAGAATGTCGATGGCTGGACGATAGAGATCGGGGACTGGCCAGGCGTGTTGGGGAAGTACAACTCTTGCCGACTCCAGCCGGGGGGGCTCGGGAGAGCCGCATCCGATCACCGCAAGCGAGTCGCCCGCCAGCTTCTTTTGCCCGACCTCACGCAGGAGGTCGATCTCGTAACGTTGCCGCGCGCTTGCGTTCGACAGAAAGCTGACGAAGAGCGTGTTCTGATCAAGCGCGGCCATCGGACCGTGCCTCAGCGCCAGGGTGCCCTGAGCCATCGTCTTGACCTTGCCGGCGGTGAGCTCCAGCAGCTTGAGGGCTGATTCAATCGCGGTCCCGGTCAAGGCGCCCGACCCGACGAAGCACGCCTGCCTGTATTCCTTTGCGGCAAAGTCCTGGGCGAACTCGGCGGCAACCGGGAGGAAGGCATGGGCCGCCTCCGACATCGTCTCTAGGATCTTTGAGTACTCTTCGATGGACCAGGCGTGCGCGAGACCGTGGCCGGCGACCATCATATTCGTGAAGGAACTGGTCATGGCGAGGCCCTGGTCATTGGTCTCGCTCCCAAGCACGATGCCAAGACAATTCGGCCGGCCTTCGATCAACTGACTCATCCGGCCTGCGGCATTGCAGCAGATCACCAGGTGGGCGATCCGGGGATGCCGGGCAAGCGCGCGCTCGAGCACGGCGACCCCTTCAGGGCTCTCCCCGGAGCGCGAAAAAGAGATCCAGAGGTAGGGCCGGTCCGCAAGGACGCGATCGGAGAAGTCGAGCAGCAGATCGGTACTTGAGACGGGGAGCACCTCGCATTGCCACTTCTGCCGGAGCAACGGGTGCAGGCAATGTCCAACGTAGTCTGAACTGCCGGCTCCGATGAGATATACCGCCGGCCGCTCCCGGGGTGGCGCGTGAAGACCCGCGGAGGAGAGAAACGATCGAATCTCCTCCATCCGGCTGCGGATGAGGCTCCACGTCTGAAGCCAGGTTTCAGGCTGCTGCGCAATCTCCCGAGGAGTGTGGACGATGCCGCGCCTCTCTTTTTCCGACGCAGTCAGGCTTAGCAAGGTGGCTAGAGGGTTCACGGTTGGAAGACTCCTATCGGGGGTGAGGCTTTCTTCGAGCGGATTTTCTTTTGCGGGCGCCGTCCGGTTCGCCTCCGGAAAGCGGCCTAAGGCGCCCTGCGGCCGCTCGTTCCCTTGCGGACCGGGAGCGTCTGCGATTCAAAGGTACGCACTTCAAACGGTTTCAAAGGGACTGAGATGGTCTGGTGCGCCTGCCAGTGCATGTCGGGGCGAGACGAATCGAAGGGCTGCCGGACCGTGAACGAGCCCGGGGTCCCCGCAGGCAGCTCGAGTGCGCTACTCAATTCAAGGCGAAAGTCCTGGGGATGATCGGACGGGTTGCGTAAGGTAATGATCCAGCCGCGCGGCGCCCAGGCAGCCCATCCGTAGACCTGCAAGTTCCCTGGATCGCCGCCGATCCAGTGCGTGTCCTTGAGGATTGCCGCTCGATCGCGCGACCAATTGGCGGCGCGCGCGAGCGCATCCCAATCTGACCTGCTCAAAGAGGAGGGCGTAATGTACATCTCCTGCAACTGAGTGCCGCTGCCGAAGTAGGACTGAACTTCGCTGGCGAAGTCATGATTTGGATCGCTGCTCAGGCCCTTCGCCTGCTGCGCGTAGATGATGCCGTGCAACATCAGCGAGTTGAGCGGAAAGAGAGGGCCGCGCGAAACAACGTTCCGGTAGGTCTGCTCGTCCCGATAGGTGATCCAGCGCTGCCGAGAGGTGCCGGCTCCCGCAAAGGCGTGATCTTCTCCGCCTCTCCAGATCGAGTCTGCGTAGAACAGCCAGAATGGCGAGGGATAGGTGCCGGTGGTCAGGTTGATGAAGATGCCCTGCTTCTCCTGGCGGATCCGGTGGATCAGGGAGATGGCGGCGTCGAAGTCGCTGTCAAAGGACGAGCCTGGAAAGACGCGATCCGCATTGCCGGTCCCGTCAAACTTGAACTGGTTGACGTGGTAGCGATCCACCATTTCGAGACAGATCCTGGAAAAATCGCGAAAGTATTTCGGGCCGGAGAGCGCGAAGCCATCGCGAACAATCTCGTAACCGTGTTGCTTGCCAAACTGGATGCGCTCCTGTTTCTGCGCCGCATAGCCTCCCCATGGAGACAGCCATACGCCGATGCCCGCTCCTATTTTGCTCGCCGCCTCGGCTGCTTTTGTAAATCCGTCTGGAAAGCCTGGATTGAAGCCCCAGAACGACTGAGGATTGTCCCAACCATCATCGAAGAGAAAGGAGCGGAGCCGGACATGCCGCTTCTCAACCAGCTCTGTTCCAAAGGCATGGATGCGGTCCAGAGCGGCAGCTTCGTCGTACCGGTTCTGGTAGCCGATGTCGTACCAGGAGTTGTAATGCAGAAATGGCTCATAGGGGCGCGGCCGTTCGGCCTCGATGTAGGCGAGAAAGGCGCGTCGCATCTGCCCCGGAGCGGCGGTGCCGATGACTGCGGAGTAGGTGATGGACTGAGCCGCTTGTAGTGGCAGATCGCGCGAGATGCCGGCCTGCACCTCTCCGTCCGTCACACGGCTCCAGGAGAGGGGGTGCTCAAATCCGAAGAACATCGACTTGTCCGCTACGGGAGAGCCTTTGACGGCTCCAGCGGCATGCGCTGCCGCGTCGGGAAAGTCGAGCAACCGCACCTCGGTGATTGGAAGATCTGCTGCCCCTGCGCGGATGGTGAGCCGTTCCCGTACATAGCTGCTGCCGGAACGCACGAGCAGGCACCAGTGAAAGGTGGCCGCGCTGCGCCGATCGCTCAGGTCCGCGCAGACCTGCTTTCCGGGGGAATCTCCAGGCAGCTCTTCGACAGCGAAGGAGTGCGGCCATGTCAGGCTGGAGGGTTGCAGGATAGCACCGTCGCGGAGCCTGACAGCGAAAAGTTGCCGGATCGCGATCGTCTCAGATGCTGCTCGATCGGAGATCCGGAGTTCAGTCTGCCCGGAAGAGCCATCCAAGCGGGCTGTCATCGTCTCGTTCGAGAGCGCGACACGCGGCAGAGAGGAGGTGTGAGAGATGCCTTGCGCGAGACACGGCAAAGTCAAGAGCCAGAGGAGGGCGGACACGCACCAAGACGGCGATTCGTTCCTTCGAAACAAGCACTTTTGCTTCAAGTTCGATCCTGCTTTCGGCTTGCGGATGAGAGGGCAGAGTTGCTGCGTATCACGGGAAACTGATGCTGCTTGAGAAACTCGTCGCGCATCTGCGGCAGGCGAAAGGCCTCCGTACCGCCGGGCATCAGTGTCGAGAGGGCTCCGGTCACGTTGCCCGCCGCAGCGCTCCGCTCAACGCTGCAGCCCGACAGCCACGCCGCAAGGAAACCGGCATTGAAGCTGTCTCCCGCACCGATTGTATCCACCGGACGAACTTCGAGGCCGGGAACCCGGGTGCGTACTCCCGCGCTCTGTACCAGGGCCCCTTCGCCGCCGCATTTGACGACGATCGTCGGCACGATGGAGGAGAGTTCCGCAAGGGCATCCTCGAGCGACTGCCGGCCAGTGATTCGGCACAATTCATACCGGTTCGGCAGGAGAATATCGATCAACGGCAGAAGCTCCGGAAGAACTCCGTCCCAACGATCTTCGGGGTCGTCGTTGGTATCCAGCGAGATGGTCAGACCGCGAGACTTCAGCTCCCGGAAAAGCTCGGGAAGATCGGCTTGCAGCCTTCGGTGCAGGAAAAGGGAAGAGAGATGAAAATGTCTGGCGGAGGCAAGGTATTCGATGTCCAAATCGGCCTTTGACATCTCAAACATTGCTCCGGGATAGGTAAGGATGCGGCGCTCGTCTCCATGGTGGAGAAGGACGGTCACGCCGGTCCTGGTCTTCCCGCCGGCATGGACGACCTTCGAGAGATCGACACCGCTCCTGGCGAGACGCTGCAGCGCGATCTGGCCAAGTTCGTCCTGCCCGACGCGGGTGAGGAAGCCCGTCGAGATGCCAAGGGTCGCAAGGTTGTGGGCAAGGATCGCGGACGAACTGCCCAGAGTCACTTCGAAGCCAGAGGCAAGCAGTTCACGCTCGACAGGAATTTCCTTATCAATCCCATAGAGCACGAGATCCAGGTTGAGCTCCCCGGCAATCGTAATGTCGAAGGAATCCATGAACAGGCCTCGCGAGCCATGATATCCGCAAGATGAGCCGGTTTGCCCAGGAAGCCCATTGAAGGCCGGCTGATGCGAGCCGGATGCATTCAGCATCTCCCGTCCAGTCCTTCCGGGTGCTCGCATGGTGATTCCCCCGAGTTGAGGTACCCTAGTCTGTCGGATTTGCGTGGATCTCCGTGCATTGCTCGATCGCCGGCGCACTCTCAATTCAGATCCGGAGAAAACGGGACGAATGACCTCTGGGCGAAGTGATGACAAGTTTGTCGCCATGGTGACTGCCAAGGCGCAGGTGGATCTTCCATTGAGCGAGTTCCAGCCTCAATCGATGCTCGTAACCGAGAGGCACGAGGTCGATCGGGCTCGATTTCCCGTGATTGATTACCACAATCATCTGGATTCTCTCAATCCGCGCAATGTACTTCGAACCATGGATGCCTGTGGCGTGGAGCGAATCGTGAATATCACGATGCAGACCGGGGAGGCAGCCCTGCGGACGATGGAGCGATTTCACTCCGCCGATCCCAGTCGCTTCTCAACCATCGCCTGGATGGATTGGCAAGAGGTCGAGAGAGTGGATTTTGTTCAAAGATCCTGCAATTGGCTGGAACGATTCGTGGAGCACGGAGCCAAGGGCATCAAGTTCTGGAAGGACCTGGGCCTGAGTGTTCGAGATGCAAGCGGGCAACTGCTGAGGATCGATGACGAGAAGCTCGCCCCGATTTTTGACAAAGCTGCTGAGCTAGGCATTCCGGTGATGTTTCATACCGCGGATCCCGATGCCTTCTTTATGCCGATCGATGCGCACAACGAGCGCTACGAGGAACTGGCTGCCCATCCTGACTGGAGTTTTTGTAATGCGCCGTTCTCAAAGCAGGAGCTGCTGAATCAGCGGGACCGGGTGATCGCGAGGCACCCTAAAACAACGTTTGTGGCCGCTCACGTTGCGGAGCAGAGCGAAGATCTGGCTCGCGTGGCCAGGCTGTTGGAAACCTATTCGAACGTCTTTGTCGATATCAGCGCGAGAGCGTCGGAGTTGGGCCGCCAGCCGTACTCAGCCCGCCGGTTCTTTCTCCAATTTGCAGATCAGATTCTGTTTGGGTCGGATCTGCTGCCGGAGGAGAAGATGTACCGGCTCTATTTTCGCTTTCTCGAGACTGCGGATGAGTATTTCGAGTACCCCTCGCACGCCTCGCGGCAGGGACGCTGGAATATCTACGGTCTGCATCTTCCCGAGGATGTTCTGCGGAAGGTCTACCACGAGAATGCGCTGCGCCTGCTTCGCTAAGCGCCGGCGATGCTCCGGCGCCCTCGCCGGCGGCCGGTCAGCTTAAGAGGAAGGCCGCGGTATCTCCGATGTCATGCGTGAAGAGACGGTATCCCAGGCTTTTCAGATATCTCCAGGACGCTTCCCGGTCGCTCTCATTGAGGTGTTCGTGTTCGTAGTTGATCAGGCTCGGCTTGTACCGCTCGATCCCGGCAGTCTTCAAGATCTGGTAGTCGTAGCCTTCGGCATCAATCTGGAGCAGCTCGTATCTGGGCACGGAATGCTTGGTCATGAGGGAGGCGAAGGTGGTGCTCCGGACGGTCTGGTCTACGATGCATGTGTCCGCGCTCAACCCTCTGGCCTTGAACTCTCTCACAATCTCTGGGGCGGCCTCGTGTGCGAGGTGATGCTCGATCATGCGGCGGGTGTGATCGCGGTTTAGGGAGGCGATCTGGTTTGCGTATTGCAGGAAGGTCAATTCCGGGTTGATGGTGTAGAAGGTCGTCTCGCCCTCTCGATCGGCAACGGCCACGTTCTCGAGGGTAACTGCGGAACAATTGCTGTAGTTGCGCTGCAGTTCTGCAAAGACCTGAGGCTGAGGTTCGACGAGGATACCCGGAAGGTTGAATTTCAAGACGGAGTCATGAAGATGGTCGTTGGAGACCCCGTTGTGCGCACCGATCTGGATGAAGAAAAATGCGGACAGATGCGCCTTTCTTAGAAACATGCCCAGGAAATCGGCGAACTCAAGGCCGCGCAGGTAGCGAATCTCCTCTCCATCGATCGTATGCCCGTGATACCTCACGATCTCATAATTGGCGATTCTCAAGGCTTGCTCCTTCGACTTATCTCAGGATTCAGTTTTGCTTCGCGCGACGCCGGGGAGGAGTAATGGCGCTTTCGGGAAAGCTAGACTCTACAGCGGTAAATCGGCCTTGGCTATTAAGGAGCTGAACGGCTGACCGTACCTCAGAGAGCCGGCCCAGGCGGAAATTCGCCTGGGATAGTAAGGTCCCAAATCATCATGCGCGCGACCTTCCGCTCCTCATCCACTGGTAAAGGAAGAGAGCGACGAAGCGCGGATTGTGTTTGAAGTAGCGCCCCGCCAGGCGCCGTGGCTCAGAGGCCAAACGAAAGACCCACTCCAGGCCATTGCGCATCATCCAGCGCGGGGCCTGGGGCTTGGAGCCGGCGAAGAAATCGAAGGCGGCGCCGACCCCCAACATTACGGCGGGGACGCGGCCGCGATGCTCCATGATCCAATGCTCCTGCTTCGGACACCCCAGCCCGACAAACAGCATTCGGGCGCCCGACTCCCCAATTCTCCGAGTGATCTCTTCATCTTCCGCAGCGTCCAAAACACGGAAGGGAGGCGACATGGTAAAAACCACCTGCAGCCCAGGATACCTGCGCCGGACCTCCGCCAGGAGCTTGCCCAGAGTTGCCTCACTTCCTCCGTAGAAGCCGACCGGCACACCTGCGCTTTCGGCTGACTCAAGAATTATCTCCGTGGCATCCGGCCCGTAAACTCGAGTGGCCTTCTGTTCGCCCAGGGCCCGGAGCGCCCAAACCAGCGGCATTCCATCGGGATTTACCATGTCTGCGGCATTCAGTTTGAAGCGAAAGGCAGGATCATCGAATGCCTCCATCAGCACATGCACGTTGGCGAAGAAGACTGCGCGGGACTCTCCTTGCCTTGCCCAGGCGATGCTGTTGTCAGCGGTCTGTTGATAACTGCTGACCGCAACCTTGACCCCGAGGATGTCACGCATCGGCTCTCCGCCTCCTTGAGCTTTGGAATCGTTATTTCCTGGGGGGTGTTGTTTGTCGCCAAGGGACGTTGGCGTTCCCCAGTGTCGTCGGCAGGTCCGTCATGGAGCTGCGTACAGCCGCCTCAACCTGATCTGATCTATCCCTTCTATACCTGATAGATAAAACTCCGGAGCGAAAGCTGGCTATCCTGCATTTTGCCACACTCCTGGTCCGATGCATTTCTTCGCTCCAGGGGCGATCGGGAAGCGAATGGTCCAATCATCGTTCGATGACCAATGCTCCTTGAGGACTAATAGTCCGTCGAGTCATGCAAGTCTGCGCCCGCACTTAGATGATATAACTCCCGTTCGGGGTTGGCTGTCGAGCGCGGAAAATCTCACGGAATTTCGAAGCTGGTGGAACGGGCAGTTGGGAAGTGAGAAAAACGAGACGCCGCAGCGGTCTTGCTTCATGACTCATGGGTCGACCACGGGAGCCCTTCTTCACCCGAGAAACTAGACGGCTTGGAGGGACTCGACGCACCGTTCAATCTGTTCGAGGCACTTCTCCCGCGCGTCCTCGCCGGATAGAACACTCTGGTACCAGCCGAGCGTCATATCGAGAGCTTCCTTCAGATCAAACTTCGGTTGCCATCCCAGTTCGAGCGAAGCCTTCGTCCAATCGAGCTTCAACATATGGTCTTCATGAGGGTGTTCACCGCGATCGAACTCCCACTTTGCGCGGGGACCCCAGACTTTGGCTGCATGTTCAACGATCCAGTCCACCGGCTTGGCGTCGGAATATTGCGGGCCGAAGTTCCATGCTCCCGAATACCTGATCCCATGCTCATAGAGCTTCTGAGCGAGCATCAGGTAGCCCCGGAGGGGTTCGAGGACGTGTTGCCAGGGCCGAATCGCTTTTGGATTGCGAATCTTGAGAACATCTCCGGAGGAGAATGCGCGGGCGATGTCAGGAAGAAGCCGATCGGTGGACCAATCGCCTCCTCCGATCACATTGCCGGCGCGTGCGGAAGCGATCGCCACGCGATGATCGGAGTACCTGGCCGGAGGGAAGAACGAATCGCGAAAGGAATTGAGGACCAGTTCGGCGCATGCTTTGCTGCTGCTGTAAGGGTCATGCCCGCCGAGTGTATCGTTTTCACGATAGGCCCAGAGCCATTCTTTATTCTCATAGACCTTGTCCGTCGTGATGACGACGACTGCGCGGACGGATTTCGAGGCGCGGACGGCCTCCAACACATTCGCCGTGCCCAGAACGTTGGTCGCGTAGGTTCCGCTGGGATCTTCATAGGATCGGCGTACCAGCGGCTGGGCCGCCATGTGGATGACGATCTCCGGCGCGTGGCTCAGCATGCTCTTTCGCACGCCCTCCAGATCCCGGATCTCCCCGATCACCGACTTGATTCCTTTGCCGGATTGGGCTGCTTCGAAGAGGTTGGGATGAGTAAGCGGAGCGAGCGCGTAGCCCATGACGTCAGCTCCGAGCCTCTCCAGCCAGAGAGACAACCAGCTCCCTTTGAATCCCGTATGTCCGGTAACAAAAATTCTGCGCCCGTGCCAGAAGCCGTTCATCCAAGCCATGCGGTTGAATCCCTCACCTCTCGTAGGTCTCTTTAGAAGATCATCTCATGCGGCGCATAATCCGCATGTTGAGTTTTCCAGCTTGGAGCGCGAGAGGAGGCATGCAGAGATCTTCGTCCTCACAAGCGAAGGGGAGTGATCTCAAGTTATGAGCGAAAGGTTGTCCGGCGCTGGTGAGAAAGCGATGAAAAAGAGGAAAAAATAAATTGTTGTCTGGGTTGCGTAGGCTTAGTCCTTTCCATTGTTTAGACCAGGGTCAGAGGCAACAAAAATTCGCAATCCTCTGGTTGACACGGTGCAAGCCTTTTGGGATACTCCGTTGTAACTGAGATAGCGAAGCTGCGCGCAAATAGATCTCGCATCCGGTCTCCAGCCTCAGATTCTTCCCCGAGGCTAGCCACTTTCAGACCAGATTTTCTCGAGCAGAGCTTCCACTGAAGTCCTCGACATCTCTGCCTCACCAGCAACCGATTTCTTTGCGACTCCGATTAAGGGAGATTACATTGCAGCTTTCTTCCACTCCTCTTCGCATGCGGCAGATGATCAGCAGGGCGAAGGTAGCACTGAATCCGACGACGTTAAAGGGCATCTTCAAGTCGACATCCGATCGCGGGAAGGAGCGCTACCGGAAAGCCGGCATCACCGCGTCAGCCTCTCTAATTCAAAAGGCCTTGACGATCGTGATCAGCTTCGTTTCGGTGCCTCTCACCGTCCATTATCTCGGTCCTGAGAGGTACGGCGTCTGGCTCACCATCAGCAGCCTGCTCGTCTGGATGGCAATGACCGACTTCGGGCTTGCCGGAAACGCGTTAGTCAATGTGCTCTCGGAAGCGGACGGGAAAGAAGACCAGCGCGCGGCGCAGGAATATACCTCCTCCACGGTATGGGCATTGACCGGAATCGCTGCTGTGTTTGCGATCGTTGCGGTCGCGACCTTCCGATTTATTCCGTGGAGCTCGCTCTTCAAAGTGACCACCGTGGCGCCTCATGAACTGGCGCTCGCATGTGCGCTCACGCTCGGTTTCTTCATTATCGGCCTGCCGCTCAGCGTCCAGAACTCGATCTATAGCGCCTATCAGGATGGCTTTCTGTCGAACGCATGGGGCATCTCCATGAATGTCTCGTCACTGGTGGCTCTGGTGATCGTCACTCGTTTTCATGGGGGGCTGCCGCAACTGGTGATGGCTTTGTCCGGAGTAAGGACGCTGCTGGCGCTGATCAATGTGTATTACATGTTCTTCAAGAGATATCGATGGCTGGTCCCGGCGCCTTCCGCGGTGCGATGGTATTGCATCCGCAGGCTGTTCAAGCTGGGAGCCAAGTATTTCGTGATTCAACTTGGATCTCTCGGCATGTATCAGAGCCAGCCGATGATCATCACCCAGATCCTCGGTCCGGCCAAGGTGATGGTTTTTGTCGTCGCACAGAAGATCATCACCTTGCCGATGGACCTCGTGTACATGATGACCGTCCCCTTCATTCCCGCCTTCGGGGAGGCCAAGGCGCGCGATGACTGGAAATGGATCAAGCGAGCGTACCGCAACGCCACCCTGGTCTCGGTCGCCGGGGGAGTACCGGTTTTGCTGGCGATTGCGATGGTGGCCAAGCCGCTGATTCGCGTGTGGGCGGGGGCGGCAGCGGTGCCAGATACATCCTTGATTGTGTGGCTCAGCGTGTACAACGTGCTCGGTGTCATTTTGATGGCCACGGGACAATTTCTGATCGGAGTGGAGCAGGTGAACTCACTTGCGCTGTCGATCACGCTCTGTGCTCTTAGCACCATCGGCTTTGGCGTCTTTCTGGGCAGAATGGAAGGCTTGAGCGGAGTTGCCATGGCCATGGCAGCCAGCAAACTGCTTACCTTCTGGCCAATTCAGCTATGGGCAGTGCGCCGCATCTTTGCCGGACGCAAAGTGCGGCCGCTTGAGGAAACCAGCCAAGCCGCAGCATGAATGTGCTGCGGGGAGACAAAACTGATGAGGATTGCGTTCGTCAATCAGCCCTTCGACGTCATCCTTCCCCCTCTGCAAAACTCGATCGGATACTACACATACGGGATCGGGTGCCCTCT